>JAKAIB010000085.1 GCA_021814605.1 Pseudomonadota bacterium
GGAATGCGCGCGTTTTCCGAGCGCCTCGAAGGCCGCCGGACGCCGTGGCAGATCCCGGGGGCAGGGGAGCCGATCCTGCTGCGCTGATCCGCGACGCAACGGGCGCACTTCGGATCCGCAACGCGCGACGCCATGATCCCCGACAGTCCCGTACGCTGCCCGCTCTGCCGGATTCCCGGTCATGAAAGGCCGCCGGCGCCGCGGGGCGCGGCCTTGTCCAGGGAGTCATCATGAATCCGCGCCGTCGGCCGATCCTCGCATTCGCGGCGATTGCGGTCGTCGCGCTGGTCCTTCTGGTGTGGCTCTGGCCGCCGGCGCATCGACTGGTCTTCGGCCCCGCGACGCCGGCCGACCGGGTGATCGTGTCGGGGAACATCGAGGCGCACCAGAGCGTCCTGAGCTTCAGCAACGTACAGGCGCCCATCACGTCGCTCGTCTTCGACGAAGGCAGGTCGGTCCAGGCCGGGACGGTGCTGGCGCGCGTCGACGATGCGGTCTATCGCCGCCAGCTCGACATCGACGAGGCAGCGCTTGCTGCCGCCGAGCGGGACGTTGCGCTCAGCCGCAGCAATCTGGCCGCGGCGCGCAGCACCGTGGCGAGCGATCGCCTGGATCTGGCGGAGAAGCAGCGCGACCTCGCGCGCGACCGGGCGCAGCTGCAGTCCGGCGCCGTGTCGCGGCAGACGGTCGATCTGGCCGCCACCGCCGTCGGACAGTCGGCCGCCGCGCTGGACCGCGACTCGGCGCTGGTCGCGGTTGCGCAGAACAACATCGCGCTGGCCCAGGCGAACGTCAAGACCGCGCAGGCCCGGGTTGCACTCGATCGCACAACCCTGTCGTACACCACGCTGCGAGCGCCGTTTTCTGGCGTTCTTGCAGAACGCGAGGCCGAACTGGGCGAGCTGGCCGGCCCCGGCGTGGCGATCTTCACCCTCGACGACCTCGATCACGTCTGGCTGCGCGCCTACGTGAACGAGCCGGATCTGAGCCGGGTGCGACTCGGCGAGGCAGCAGAGATCACCACCGATGCGTATCCCGGCCATGTCTACCACGGGCGCATCGGATTCATCGCATCGCAGGCGGAATTCACGCCGAAGACGGTGCAGACGCACGCCGAGCGGGTGACGCTGGTCTATCGCATCCGGATCGACATCGACAATCCGACGCACGAGCTGCTTCCGGGAATGCCCGCCGACGCGTCGATCACGCTGCTGCCGCCCGGAAAATGAACGCGGTCGCCGGCGCTGCCGCCGTGCAGGTGCGCGGATTGCGCAAACGCTTCGGTCCGGTGCAGGCGGTACGCGACGTTGCATTCGACGTTTCGCCGGGCGAGATCTTCGGTCTGGTCGGGCCGGACGGCGCCGGCAAGACGACCACCATGCGCATGCTCGCCGGCGTGCTGCGACCGGACGGGGGCGACGTGATGGTGGACGGCGTCGACGTCGCCTCCAATCCCGAGGAGGCGAAGCTGCGGCTCAGCTACATGCCGCAGCGCTTCGGTCTGTACGACGACCTAACCGTCGGCGAGAACATCGTCTTCTACTCCGAGCTGTTCGGCGTTCCGCGCCGCGAACGCATCGCGCGCAGCGCCGAGCTGCTGCGCGCCGCCGGGCTGGTCGGCGTCGAGGACAGGCTCGCCGGAAGGCTGTCGGGCGGAATGAAGCAGAAGCTCGGTCTGGTGTGCGCGCTGATCCACACCCCGCGGGTGCTGCTGCTCGACGAGCCGACGACCGGGGTCGATCCCGTGTCGCGGCGCGATTTCTGGGCCATCCTGTACAACCTGCGCGAGAGCGGCGTGGCGATCGTGATGGCGACCGCCTACATGGACGAGGCCGAGCGCTGCTCGCGGCTGGCGCTGTTCCATGCCGGCGAAGTCCGGTACTGCGATACCCCGGCCCGGCTCAAGGCGGCGATGCCCGGGGCGCTGCTGGCGGTGTTCGCGCCAAGACCGCGCGGGCTGCGCGAACTGCTCGATGGCGCGCCGGGCGTGCTCGGTACGCTGCTGATGGGCGACCGCGTGCATGTGCGTGTCGACGATGCCGCCCGGCGCCTTCCCGAACTGCGCGCGCGGCTCGCAGGGCAAGGGCTCCCCGACGCCCGGATCGAGCTGGCTGCGCCGGGGATCGAGGACGTGTTCGTCGCCCTGCTGGACGCGTCGGCGCCAACTCGGGCGGACGCCGCCCCTGCAGGCGCCAACGGCGTGCCGGCTGCCGGGGCAGCGCCGGGGAGACCGGAATGAACGCGGACCCGGATGCAGTCGTCGCACGCGGCCTGACCAAGCGCTTCGGCACGTTCACGGCGGTCGACGGCATCGATCTGTCGATCGCGCGCGGCGAGGTCATGGGCTTCATCGGTCCGAACGGTGCGGGCAAGTCGACCACCATCCGCATGTTCTGCGGATTGATCCCGCCCAGCGCCGGCAGCGCACTGGTTGCGGGATTCGACGTTGAGCGGCAGTCGCAGCAGGTGCGCGAGCATATCGGCTACATGTCGCAGAAGTTCTCGCTCTACGGCGATCTGACGGTCGGCGAGAACCTGCAGTTCTTCGGGGGCATCTACCGCGTGCCGCAGCAGCAGATGGCCGAGCGCACGGCGTTCGCGATGAAGATGGCGGGGCTCGAAGGGCGGGGCGATGCGCTCGTCGCCACCCTGGCCGGCGGCTGGAAGCAGCGCCTGGCGCTCGGTTGCGCGATCCTGCATCGTCCGCCCGTGCTGTTTCTCGACGAACCGACTTCCGGAGTCGAGCCCGAGGCGCGCCGCATGTTCTGGGATCTGATCCACCAGCTTGCCGGCGATGGCGTCACCGTCCTGGTGTCGACGCACTACATGGATGAGGCCGAGTACTGCAACCGCATTGCGCTGATCGACCGCGGCCGCCTGGTGGCGATCGGCACCCCGGGCGAACTGCGCGGGCACGGCCTGGGCGGCGATCTGGTCGAGCTCGACTGCGCGCCGCTCGGTGCCGCGCTCAAGGCGCTCGACGGCGTCCCGGGCGTGATCGAGGCGGCGATCTTCGGCGACAAGCTGCATGTCGTGCTCGCCCCGGGGGATCTGACCGTGGAGTCGCTGCCGACGTTCCTGGCGGGGCGGGGCATCGCGGCGCGGGCCGCGCAGCGGGTGCTCCCCAGTCTCGAGGACGTGTTCGTGCGCCTGGTGTCGCAGCAGCGGGAGGAGACCCCGGCATGAAGCTGCGCCGTCTCCTCGCGATCGCCTACAAGGAGGCGCTGCAGATCCGTCGCGACCCGCGCAGCCTGGCCATCGCGCTGCTGATGCCGCTGATGCAGATGGGACTTCTCGGCTACGGCGTCAGCCTCGACATCAAGCAGGTCCCGATGTGCGTCTACGACCAGGAAAACAGCCAGGCCACCCGCGCCATTGTCAGCCGCTTCGACGCCGCCGGCTGGTTCGCGGTGAGCAAGGTGCTGCACGACGAGGCGGGCGTCCGCCGGGCGATGGACCGCGGACAGTGCATCGCGGCAGTCGTGATCCCGGCCGACTTCTCGCGCACCCTCGCGACCCGGGGCAGCGCATCCATCCAGGCGGTGTTCGACGCAACCGACGTCAACACCACCAACATCGCGCTCGGCTACATCCAGGGCGTGGTCGGGCAGATCAACGCTGCGATCGCGTCGGACTGGGCGGCGGCGCACGGTGCCGCGCCTTCGCTGCTCGGGCAGGTCGATCTGCGGGCCAGCACCTGGTTCAACGAAACCCTCGACAGCCGCAATTTCATCATCCCGGGGGTGGTCGCCGTGATCCTGGCACTGATCGGCGCCCAGCTGACGTCCCTGACGATCTCGCGCGAGTGGGAACGGGGAACGATGGAGCAGCTGATCTCGACGCCCGTCACGGCTCTGGAGGTGATGCTCGGCAAGCTCCTGCCGTATTTTGTCGTCGGCATGGCCGACGCCGCGATCTGCCTCGGACTCACCGTGTTCTGGTTCCGGGTGCCGTTCCGCGGCAGCGTCGTCACGCTGTTCGCCGCGACGGCGTTGTTCTGCCTGGTCATCCTGGGCATCGGCTACCTGATCTCGGTCCGCATCCGCAGCCAACTCGGCGCCAGCCAGATCGCGCTGCTCGTCACCATGCTGCCGACGACGCTGCTGTCGGGCTACACCTTTCCGATCGACCAGATGCCGGCGCCGATCCGCGCGCTGACGCTGGTGGTGTACGCGCGCTATTTCGTGACCATCCTGCGCGGGATCTTCCTCAAGGGCAGCGGATTGGCGGATCTGTGGCAGCCGCTGCTCGGGCTGGGCGTGTTTGCCGTGGTGATCGTCTGGCTGGCGGCGCGCGCTTTCCACAAACGGCTGGACTGACATCATGTTCGAGCGGCTGCGGGCGATGCTGTTGAAGGAATTCCGCCAGTTGCGGCGCGACCGCTGGGCGATGACCCGGCTGATCCTGCCGCTGATCATCCAGATGCTGGTGTTCGGCTACGCGGCGACATTCACGGTGCATCACGTGGCGACGGTCGTGCTCGATCTCGATCACAGCCAGGCCAGCCGCTCGCTGGTCTCGCACTTCGTCGCGTCGGGCCGATTCGACGTGGTCGAGGCGGCAGCGGGCATCCAGGATGTGACGCGTGCCATCGACCATGACAAGGCCGTCGTGGCCATCGTCATCCATGCCGGATTCGGGCGCGACCTCGACAACGGCAGGAGTGCGCCGCTGCAGGTCGTGGTCGACGGCACCAATTCGAACACCGCGCTCATCGCCCTGGGATACATCAGCCAGATCGTCGCGGCCTTCTCGGCAGACGAAGCGAGCCGCCTGGCGCCCCGGCACCTGGGTGCAGCTCGACCCGAAGTCGGCATCACGTTGCAGTCCAGTCCCTGGTTCAATCCGGGACTCGACGACCGCTGGTTCTTCATCCCCGGGGTGATCGGCAGCCTGACCCTGCTCCAGGTGGTGAGCCTGACGGCGTTCGCCATCGTGCGCGAGCGCGAGGTCGGCACGCTCGAACAGATCATGGTCAGTCCGATCCGCCCGGTGGAGTTCATTCTCGGCAAGACCGTGCCGTTCTTCCTCATCGGGCTGGGCGACATCCTGCTGGTCAGTGCGATCGGCATCTTCTGGTTCAAGGTGCCGTTCATCGGCAATCCGTTGGTGATGCTGCTTGGAGCGGGACTGTTCCTGCTCGCGGCGGTCGGGATGGGATTGCTGCTGTCGACGTTCTCCGGCACCCAGCAACAGGCGTTCGCGCTCAACTTCTTTTTCGTCAACCCCTTCTTCATCTTGTCGGGGTTCGCCTTCCCGATCGCGGCGATGCCCCGGCTGCTGCAGTGGTTTACCGTGATCAATCCGCTGCGATACTTCCTGGTCGTGATCCGCGCGGTCTTCCTCAAGGGCGTGGGATTTGCGGCGCTGTGGCCCGACCTGACGGCAATGGCCGTGCTGGCCGGCGCCATGCTTGCGGTGAGCGTGCTGCGCTTTCGCGCCGCGCCCGGCGCCTGATCACAAGCTGCGCGCGATGGCGGCTTTGCATATGCTTTGACGTTCGCAGGTTCCGGCTCATGCTGCCTCCGTTCGATCCCTGGCTGTCGGCCGCTGCGGCGGCGGACGTCGGCGCGTCCACCTACATCGAGCCGCGCCGCCTCGCCGCGCTGCGGGAACGGCGGTTGCGCACGCTGGTGCAGTCGGCCGCACGGCACTCCCCGCTGTACCGAAGTCTGCTGCGCGGCGTCGACCCGGCGCGACTGCGGCTGGACGAGCTCCCGGTCGTGTCCAAGGCCGAGTTGATGCGCGATTTCGACCGCTGGGTCGCCGACCCGGACATCCACCTCGCCGATCTGCAACGCTTCACCGCCGACCGCAGCCGGATCGCGGATGCGTTCCTCGGACGCTACACGGTGTGGGAGAGTTCCGGGACCGGAAGCGGGGCGCTCGGCATCTTCGTCCAGGACGCCGCGGCGCTGGCGGTCTACGACGCGCTCGAGGCGATGCGCCATCCGAAGCTGCATCCGACGCGGCGGCTGATCGATCCGTATTTCCTGGGCGAGCGCATCGCCTTCGTCGGCGCGACATCGGGCCATTTCGCCAGCACCGTGTCGGTCGAGCGCCTGCGGCGGCTCAATCCGCTGCTCGCGCCGCGACTGCGCGGCGTGTCGTTCCTGCAGCCGCTGCCGAGGTTGCGGGACGAACTCCAGGCGCTGCAACCGACCATCGTGACCACCTATCCCAGCGTGGCGATGCTGCTGGCGCAGGAACATCGCGCCGGGAGGCTGGACATCGTGCCGAGCGAGATCTGGACCGGCGGCGAGACGCTGACCCCGGCGATGCGCGCCTACGTCGAAGAGACCTTCGACTGCGCCGTCGCCAACAGCTACGGTGCGTCCGAGTTCCTCGCACTGGCGTCGCAATGCCGCTGCGGTGCGCTGCACCTGAACAGCGACTGGGCCATCCTCGAGTCGGTCGACGCCGCCGGCCGGCCGGTCCCTCCCGGGCAGCCGGGCGCGTCGGTGCTGCTGACCAACCTGGCCAATCATGTCCAACCGATCATCCGCTACGACCTGGCCGACAGCGTCACGCTGCATCCGGCGCGCTGCCGCTGCGGGTCGAGCCTGCCGGTGATCGAGGTCCAGGGGCGGCGCGACGATACGCTGAATCTGCCGGACGGCACGGGTGGCACGGTCAGTGTCCTGCCGCTGGCGGTGACCACGATCCTTGAGGACGAGGCGGGGACGTTCGATTTCCAGCTGGTCCAGCGCGGGCCGCGCGACTTGCTGCTGCAGATTGCCGTGCCGCCGGGTGCCGAACGGACGGCGCTGGCCCGGGCGCGCGGGGTGCTCGGCGATTTTCTTGCCCGCCAGGGCGTTCGCGGGGTGACCATCGAGTGCCGCGCAGGCGCCGCGCCGCGCCCTGGCGGGGCGGCGAAGCTGCGCCGGGTCGTCGCTGGGGTGCCGTCGCCTTGATGTCGTCGGTGCCGCCGGCGCGGCAATCCGGTAACAATGTCGGTGGAGCGCCGGACGTCGGTGCCAGCCACGAGACAGGAGAGATTCATGCAGGTCGAGCCGCACATCACCTTCCGCAACATGCACCCGAGCGAGGCCGTCGAGGCCGCGGTGCGCGATCGCGTCGCACGCCTGGATCGGCTGTTCCCCAACCTGACGAGCTGCCGGGTGATGATCGAGGAACACCACCGGCATCATCAGCAGGGCAACCTGTTCCACGTCCGGGTCGACGTCACCGCGCCCGGGCACGAACTCGTGTCCGGGCGCGAGTCCGATGCGAACCATGCCCATGAGGACATCTACGTCGCCGTGCGCGACGCCTTCGACGCGATGGATCGGCAGGTGGAGAATCTCGCGCAGGTGATGCGCGGCGACGTCAAGACGCATCAACCCAGGAACGCATGAGCGCGGTACGCGCCGGCGCCTCGCCCCGTGCCGTCGCCGCAATGCGGCAGGGCCGACGGCCAGTGCATCCCTGGCTGATCGCGCTTGCGGCCGGATTGGTCAGCTGCGCCGCCACGTTCGCCCGTCCCGCCGGCGCCGCCGACCTGTCGCATGCCGTCGTTGGCGGCCACTCGACGTACTGCGTCCGGCCGACCGACACGCTGACGTCGATCTCGGCACGTTTCGGCGAGCCGCTTGGCGCCATCGTGCGCGCCAACGCCATCGATCCGCGCAAACCGATCTTCCCGGGGCAGTGCCTGCGAATCGACAATCGCCACGTCGTTCCCGCGACGCTGCAGGACGGCATCCTGGTCAACATCCCGCAGCGGATGCTGTTCTTCTTTTCCGGAGACGCCCTGGCGGCAGCCTATCCGGTCGGGCTGGGGCGGCCGACCTGGCCGACGCCGACCGGGCCGTTCCACGTGGTCGAGATGCGCCAGGATCCGACCTGGCACGTTCCGGTGTCGATCCAGCAGGAGATGCGACGCACCGGCAAGCCCGTGTTGATCGAAGTGCCGCCGGGGCCGGACAACCCGCTGGGCCGGTACTGGATGGGACTGAGCATCGACGGCTACGGCATCCACGGCACCAATGCGCCGCCCAGCGTGTACCATTTCCAGTCCCATGGCTGCATCCGGCTGCACCCGGACGATGCGCAGTGGCTGTTCTCTCGGGTGCACATCGGGACCCCGGGGGAGTTGATCTATTCGCCGGTGCTGCTGGCCAGCCTGCCCGACGGTCAAATCCTGCTCGAGGTCGATCCCGACATCTACCGACGCAGGATCGATGCTTCCCGGACCGTCCGCGATCTGGCCGATCGCAACGGCCTGACCGCGCGGATCGACTGGCAGCGTGCCATGCAGGTCATCCGGTCGGGCGAGGGGGTCGCCACCCGCATCGATCTGGCCGCGGCCACGTCGCCCGTCCCTGAGCTTTTGCAGCCGAATTCGGCCGCATCCAATCCGAGGATCACCCAGTGACCCATACGCCCTCCTGTCGCCACCGTCGTCGTTTCCTTGCCGCCGGCGCCGGCGCGCTCGTCGCCGGCCTGGGCGGCCTGGCGCGTCCGGCGCTTGCCGCTGCAATGCCGGGCGAGCGCACGCTGGCATTCGACAACCTGCACACCGGTGAGCGGCTGCGCACGGCCTACTGGGTCCAGGGGCAGTACGTTCCGGACTCGCTCGCAGAAATCAATCATCTGCTGCGCGATTTCCGCACCGACCAGATTCACGCGATCGACCCCAGGCTGCTCGATACCCTGCACGCGATCACCCTCCGCGTCGGTGCGTCGCGGTCGATCCAGGTCATTTCCGGCTACCGCTCGCCGGTCACCAACCATCTGCTGCACGAACGCAGCAGCCAGGTCGCCAGCCACAGCCTGCACATGGATGGGATGGCGGCGGACATCCGGATTCCGGGATGTGAGCTCTCCCAGCTGCGCGACGTCGCGTTGTCGCTCGGCGCGGGCGGCGTGGGCTTCTACCCGCGATCGGATTTCGTCCACGTCGACGTCGGCCGGGTGCGGCGCTGGAGCGGGACCTGAGATGACCGCGTCGCTTCGTCCGCGCTACCCGAAGGCGTTCCGGCCGCTGGCCGGAACACGGGTGCTGTCGCTCGCGCTGAATCTCCCGGGCCCGGCCGCGGCGGCCCGGTTTCGCGCCCTCGGTGCCGAAGTCTGCAAGATCGAGCCGCCTTCCGGCGATCCGATGCGCGACCTGTCGCCGGCGCTTTACCGCGCGATGCATCGTGGCGTTCCGGTACGCTCGATCGACCTCAAGACCGAGGCCGGGCAGGAAGCCCTGGAAGCGGAGTTGCGGCGCAGCGATCTGCTGCTGACCGCATTCCGCCCGGCCGCCCTGCGCCGCCTCGGATTGAGCGCCCAGGCCCTGGCGGCGCGCCATCCGCACCTGAGCACCGTCGCGATCGTCGGCTACCCGGGCGCGAAGTCCGCCGTTGCGGGCCACGATCTGACGTTCCAGGCCGAAGCGGGACTGATCGACGGACCGCGGCTGCCGTCGACCCTGCTCGCCGACATGAGCGGCGCGCTGCTGGTCGTCGAGGCGGCGCTGGGCGCGCTGCTCCAGGCAAAGGCGGCGAATCGCGGAAGCTACCTGCCGGTGGCGCTGTCCGATGCCGCGGCCTTCATCGCCGTACCGCGGGCACTCGGATTGACCCGGGACGGCGCGATCCTCGGCGGAGCGCTTCCGGAGTACGGCGTCTACCGCTGTGCCGACGGCTACGTCGCGGTCGCTGCGCTCGAGCCGCATTTCGCGCGGGCATTGGCCGACGCCGCCGGCGGGCGGACCCGACGCCACATCGCACGCTGGTGCCGCGCGCATCGCGCCGCGGAACTCGACGCCGTCGCCCGGCAACACGATCTGCCGTTGCAGGCCTGGGCGGCGTGAGCACAAGCGCGCCGCCCGATCCGCGTGCGGCGGCGGACGCCCGCGCCGAACTGACGCCGCGCATGCGCGAACTGCTCGAGCGCATCGCCCGTGCGCGGCAGACCCCGATGCACCGCCTCGATCCGGGGCAGGCGCGAGCCGCGTATGCACGAATGGCGCAGGTGCTCGATTTCGCGCCCGCCGAATTGGCGCTGGCCGACACCCTGGACTGTCCCAGCCGCGACGGCAGCCGGCTGCGGCTGCGTCGCTACGCGATGCGCGAACCGGACTGGCGGCACCCGCTGCCGGCGCTGCTGTATTTCCACGGTGGCGGTTTTGTCGTCGGCAGTCCGGAGACGCACGATGCGCTGTGCCGCCAGATCGCGTTGCAGTCCGGCTGGATGGTGCTGTCGCTCGACTACCGGCTCGCGCCTGAATGCCGATTCCCGACGGCATTCGAGGATTGCTGGGACGCGTTGATCTGGCTGCACGATCACGGCGATCTGCTCGGCGCCGACCCGCGCCGTCTGGCAGTCGGCGGCGACAGTGCCGGCGGCACGCTGGCGGCAGGCTGCGCCATCGCGGCGCGCGACGCCCGGCTGCCGCTGGCGTTGCAGCTGCTGTTCTACCCCGGCATGGGATGCGGGCACGACACCGGGTCGCAACACCGGTATGCCGAAGGCTTCCTGATCGAGCGGGAACAGATCGACTGGTTCTTCCGCCTGGCGCTGCGGAGCGCGGCCGACTGCGCCGACTGGCGGTTCTCGCCGCTGCGCGCGCCGGATCATCGCGGCATTGCGCCGGCATGGATCGGTCTGGCGCAATGCGATCCGCTGCACGACGAGGGACAGGCTTATGCGGAACAACTGCGCGGCGCGGGCGTCCCGGTGGAATGCCGCGTCTGGCCGGGCGTGACACATGACTTCATCAAGATGAGCCGGGCGCTGCCCGAGGCCCGGTCGGCGGTCGAGGCCGCCGCGGCGGCCCTGCGCGCGGCCGGATCAGTCGCTGTCTGAGACGTCGAGCGTGTAGGGCAGGGCGCCGAGCGCGATGTCCGGCCCGGTCGCGCTTCCAAGGCGCAGGCCGGATTGCGCCGCCAGCGCGATCTTGATCTCGGCCAATGCGGCCCAACCGCCCGTGTCGTCGGGCGCCGCGTTGACGACCAGCCCGCAGGGCTGATCCGGATCGGCATCGTGGAACAGCTCCTGTCCCGGCTGCATCGCCGCGCCGCATCGGACCAGGTAGGTGCGGCGCTTGAGGGTGCCGCGGTACTGTGTGCGGGCGACGACCTCCTGGCCGGGATAGCAGCCCTTCTGGAAATTCACTCCGCCGATGCGCTCGAAATTCAGCATCTGCGGAACGAACGCCAGCTGTGTCGGGGCGGTCACATGGGGAATCCCGGCGCGGATCTCGGCCAGTGCCCAGGCAGCCTCGGACAACTCGGGCAGTGCTGCGAGCTGGTGGCGCAGCGCGTCGGCTTCCGGCCGCTCGGAGTCGAGCAGCAGCAGGCAGCGCAGGCCGGTTCCGGCCTGGGGCAGTCGCACCAGCGTCGCCCCGGCGCCGAGGTCGTCCGCTTCCCACGGTTGCCCGGGCGGAGCCAGGTCGGCCGGGAAATCCCTCGGACCATCGGCGATCAGCCCATACCGCTGCACCGACGCACCGGCGTCCTCGATTGTGCATTTCAGCCGCAGGATGAACATCCGCAGCCGCTGCAGCGTCGCAGCGGCGATCGACTGGTCGAGCAGCAGCACGATCTCGTCCGGCGCCTGCCGCACCGCGAGCAGATCGGCGAACATCCGTCC
>JAKAIB010000086.1 GCA_021814605.1 Pseudomonadota bacterium
CAGCCGCTCGACGCCCCGGCGCCGCAGCTCGACTTCAATGGGGCGGCGGCGTTCAACCCGGCGTCGGTGCTCAAGCTGGTGACCACCTATGTCGCGCTGCGCCTGCTCGGCCCGGCATACACCTGGCGGACTCCGGTGGAGGCCACCGGGCCGGTCCGGCAGGGCGTGCTGCAGGGCGACCTGGTGTTCGTCGGCAGCGGCGACCCGCACCTGATGGCCGACAACCTCTGGTCCATCGCGCTGCGGCTGCGTGGCCTGGGCATCCGGCGCATCGCCGGCGACGTGCTGGTCGACCGCCAGGCGTTCGACCTCCCGCCGCACGATCCGGCGGCGTTCGATGGCGACGGCACCGCGCCGTACAACGTCGGCCCGGACGCCTTCCTGGTCAACTTCGGCGTGATGCGCGTCGGCTTCTCGCCGGACCCGGCGACGGGCCGGGCGCGGGTCAGCGTCGATCCGCCGCTGGCCGGGTTCGACGTCGCTCGCGCGCCGCGTCTGGTCGCGGCCGATTGCGGCGACTGGCAGGACGGCCTGGGCGCCGACTGGAGCCGTCCGTTCGCGCCGCGGTTTTCCGGGACCTATCCGGTCGACTGCGGCGTCAGGACCTGGAACATCGCACCCGAGGCGGACGCCGATGCCTATCTCGCCCGGCTGCTGGCGACGCTGTTCCGCCAGGTCGGCATCGACTGGCGGGGCCAGGTGCGCGACGCGGCGGCGCCGCCGGATGCGACCGAGCTGACGGTGTGGGAATCGCCACCGCTGGCCGTCATCGTGCGCGACATCAACAAGTTCAGCAACAACGTCATGGCGCAGCAGGTGTTCCTGACCCTGGCGCTGCAGTCCGGGGCGCCGCGCGCGACCTGGGCAGGCGCGGCGCAGGCGGTGCGGCAATGGCTCGATGCGCACCGGCTGTCGATCCCGGGGCTGGTGCTCGACAACGGCTGCGGGCTGTCGCGCCGGGCGCGGGTGTCGGCCGACGGGCTGAACGCGCTGCTGCGCGCGGCCTGGCACAGCACGGTGATGCCCGAGTTCGTCGCCTCGCTGCCGCTCGGCGGCGAGGACGGCACGTTGCGGCGGCATTTCCGCGAACCGGACGTCGCCGGGCGGCTGCACGCCAAGACCGGCAGCCTCGACGGGGTGCTCACGCTGGCGGGCTACGCCCAGGCGCGCAGCGGCCGGCGCTATTCCTTCGCCGCGCTGGTCAACGATCCGCACGCCGATGCCGCCTGGCCGGCGTTCCAGGCGCTGGTCGGCGGCATGCTGGCCGGCTAGGGCCGGACACGCCTGATGGGCGGCTTGCGCCGCCGCACGACCCGGCACTAGGCAGATCGTCGGGCTCTGGCCGCAGATTCCGAGCATCGTCGCATGATCGACGGTTGATTCCGAATGAAAACAGTTCAAATCGACGGCTATTAACCGTAGAATTTAACGAATCCAAATTCGCTGGAACGAGTCACCAGCAACTTCGTCCCCGGTAGATTGTTCTGCTTGGGGTTCCTGCGTCGATCCACCCGTTTTGCCGGGGGATCCGGGCCCGCAACGGCATCGCGGGCCTTCTGCATCGGCGCGATGCAGAGCCGCGGCCTTGCATCCTGCGCGAGGCCACCCATTCGCAGCGTTTCGTCGTTCCGGGCGCCGGCCGCAGGCCGGGCCCAACGCGGCGGCATTTCGGGGAGGATCCATGCAGTTGATCGCCACAACACAGCTGGCCGGACCGGCCGCAGGCGCGGCCTGCGGGCGCTCCGGCGGGAGGCCGTGGTCGCAGCGGAGCGCGGTTCGCGGGGAGACCGGCCGATGAAGACGGTCCTCGCCACCGACCTCGACGGGACCTTTCTCGGCGGGTCCGAGGCCGACCGTGCCGCGCTGTACGACTGGATCGCGCGCCGGCGCGACGAGATCGTGCTGGTGTTCGTCAGCGGACGCGGCTTCGACTTCATGCGCCAGCTTGCGGACACGCTGCCCGTCCGGCCGGACCACGTCATCGGCGACGTCGGAACCCGCGTCGGGACCGGCGCGCGGTTCGATCCGCTGCCGGATGTCGACGCCTGGCTCGACACCTGCTGGCCGGCCGACGCCGGCGAACGCATCGCGCGGGCAATGCAAGAGCACCCCGAACTCGAACCGCAGCCGGGAGTCGCCGGCCGGCGGCGGTCGTACTTCTATTCCCGGCACGAGGCCGCGCTGCGCGCCGCGCCGGATCTCGAGCGGCTCGGCTTCGACACGTTGATGTCCGACAACCGTTTCTTCGACGTGCTCCCGCGCGGGGTGCAGAAGGGGCCGACGCTGCTGCGCACCCTCGCGGCGCTCGGCCTGCCGGCCGGCCGCACGCTGGTCGCGGGCGACACGCTCAACGACCTGTCGATGTTCGCGACCGGGCTGGCCGGGGTGGCGGTGGGCAACCGCGAACCCGCGCTCGATGCTGCCGTCGCCGGCCTGGCCAACGTCCATCGCAGTCCGCATCCGGGGGCAGCCGGCGTGCTCGACGCCCTGGAGCACTTTCATCGGGAGGGAACCATCCATGGCATCGTCACTGGTCATCGTCTATCACCGACAGCCGTATGAGGAGCATGTCGAGGGCGGCACGACGGTCCTGAAGGAGAACGCCAGTCCCAACGGCATCGTTCCCGCGCTGAAGGGATTCATCGGGCGGGTCGACCGCGCGAGCTGGATCGCGTGGAAGAAGGCGCCGGCCGGCCGCACGCCGCGGTTCGAGCGGCGGATCACGGTGAACGACAGCTACGGCAGCTACGAGGTCGTCCGGCTGCCGCTGACCAGCGAGCAGATCGGCGAGTTCTACCACGTCACCTCGAAGGAGGCGCTCTGGCCGGTGCTCAACGGCTTCCCATCGATGTACTCGAGCACCAACACCAGATGGGCCACCTTCCGCGAGGTGAACCGCCGGTTCGCCCAGGCCGCGTGCGAGGAGGCGGCGCCCGGCGCGATCGTCTGGATCCACGACTACAACCTCTGGCTGGTGCCGCGATTCGTGCGCGAGATGCGGCCGGACCTGAGGCTGGCGTTCTTCCACCACACGCCGTTCCCCGGCCCCGATGTGTTCAACATCCTGCCGTGGCGCGACGAGATCCTCGACAGCCTGCTCGACTGTGATCTGGTCGGATTCCACATTCCGCGGTACGCGCGCAATTTCGTTGCGGTGGTGCAGTCGCTGCGCGAGGTCGACGCGCTGGAGCAGCGTCCGGTCGAACCGGAGCTGCAGGCCACCGGAACAGCGCTGTCCGAGCCGGTGACGCCGACGGCGATCACCGTGCGCGGGCGTACCGTGCGCCTCGACGCCTTTCCCATCGGCACCCATGCCAGGCTGATCGGCCGCATCATCCGCAAGCCGGAGAACGTGGCGCGGGTGGCGAAGATCCGGCGCGAACTCGGCGGCGAGAAGATCATCGTGTCGATCGGCCGGGTCGATTACGCCAAGGGCACGCGCGAGATGCTGCTGACCTTCGACCGCCTGCTGCAGCGGCGGCCGGAACTGCATGGCAAGGTCCGGTTGCTGGTGACGGCGGTGGCCGCGGCCGCGGGCATGCAGGTGTACCGGCGCGCGCAGCAGGACATCGAGCAGCTCGTCGGCCGGATCAACGGCCATCACGGTACCCTGTCGTGGATGCCGGCGCTGCTGTCAACCACGCCGATGTCGTTCGAGGAGACGGTGTGCTACTACCGTGCGGCCGACATCTGCTGGATCACGCCGTTGCGCGACGGGCTCAACCTCGTCGCCAAGGAATTCGTCGCCGCGCATGCCAACGAGAACGGCGTGCTGGTCCTCTCGGAGTTCGCCGGCGCGGCGGTCGAGATGGGCGACGCCGTGCGCGTCAACCCGTACAGCATCAGCCAGATGGACGAGGCCATCGACCGCGCGCTGGACATGCCGGACGCCGAGCAGCGGGCGCGCATGCAGCGCCTCGACAGGCATGTCCAGCGCTACGACATCGGCTACTGGACCGAGCACGTGCTCGAATTGTTTGCGCAGCTGCGCGGGGAGTGCACGCAAGATGAATGAATGGCTGGCGTATTCGATTGCCGGGAACCCGCTGCAGGGCTGGCTGTCCGCCGTCGGCGGGGTGCTGCTCGTGGCGATCGCCGTGGCCGCGGTCAAGCCGCTGGTCGTCGCGCGGCTGGGTGCCATCGCCGACCGCACCAGCAACCGCTGGGACGACGCGGTGGTGGATGCGCTGCGTGCGACCCGCGTGTCGCTGCTTACGCTCGCGGCGCTGTATCCGGTGGCAGCGAACCTGATCCTGTCGCCTTTGGCCCGGCGCTGGATCGACGGACTCGCGGCGACCGGTCTGATCCTGCAGATCGGCGTCTGGGCGTCGCGCTTTCTCGATCACTGGATCCGCACCTCGCGTGAGCGCGCGCTCAACCACGATCCCGAGACCGCGACGGGCCTGGCGGCGATGAGCTTTATCGCCCGCCTGGTGCTGTGGTCGCTCGTGCTGCTCCTGCTGCTCGACAACCTGGGGTTCAACGTCACCACCCTGCTGGCCGGGCTCGGCGTGGGCGGCATCGCCGTCGGCCTGGCGCTGCAGAACATCCTCGGCGACCTGTTCTCCAGCCTGTCCATCGTGCTCGACAAGCCGTTCCAGATCGGCCATTTCGTCGTCGTCGACGGATTCTCCGGGACGGTGGAGAACATCGGGCTGAAGACCACCCGCATCCGCTCGCTCAGCGGCGAGATGCTGGTGTTCTCCAACACCGATCTGACCAAGGCGCGGCTGCGCAACTACAAGTCGATGCAGGAGCGCCGCATCGCCTTCAGCCTCGGCGTCAACTATGCCACTCCGGTCGAGACCATGGCGCAATTGCCCGAGGTGGTCCGGCAGATCATTCTCCAGCGTCCCGGTGCCCGGTTCGACCGGGCGCATTTCACCACCTTCGGCGAGTCCAGCCTGGTGATCGAGGTGGTCTACTGGATGACCACGCCCGACTACACCGCGTACATGGACACCCAGCAGGCGATCAATCTGGAGCTGATGCGGCAGTTCGCCCGGCTCGGCGTCGGCTTCGCCTTCCCGACCCGGACCGTCGAGTTGCGGATGGCAAACGCGGAGATGCCTGCCGTGGCGGCGACTGCGTCCCGGGACCGTTGACCCGGCCTCCGCGCGCCGGGTGCGTGTCCGGGGTATCCCGAGGCGAGGGGCGTTCTGCCTAGAATCGGCCGGAAGGAGGTGCACCCGCAAGGCACCGCGACACAGAGGAGACAGGGGATGCGCATCCTGATTGCGGAAGACGACCGCGTTCTGGCCGACGGCCTGCTGCGCTCGCTGCGCGGGCTCGGCTATGCGGTGGATCAGGTCGCGGACGGCGTCAGCGCCGACGCGGCGCTGCAATCGAGCGACTTCGACCTGCTGATCCTCGACCTCGGGCTGCCGCGGCTTTCCGGATTCGAGGTGTTGCGCCGGCTGCGTGCGCGCGGCGCCAAGCTGCCGGTGCTGATCCTGACCGCGGCCGACAGCGTCGAGGACAAGGTGCGCGGGCTCGATCTCGGCGCCGACGACTACATGGCCAAGCCGTTCGCGCTGCAGGAGCTCGAGGCGCGGGTGCGGGCGCTGGGGCGGCGTGGCATGGGTGGCGCGACCGCGGTGATCCAGCACGGCCCGCTGCAGTACGACACCACCGGGCGGGTGGTGACGCTGAACGATGCGATGGTCGACCTGTCGGCGCGCGAGCTCGCGCTGCTCGAGGTGCTGTTGCAGCGCGTCGGCCGGCTGGTGAGCAAGGACCAGCTGGTCGAGCATCTCTGCGTCTGGGGCGAGGAGGTCAGCACCAATGCGATCGAGGTCTACGTCCACCGGCTGCGCAAGAAGATCGAGGTCGGCCCGGTCCGGATCGCGACGGTGCGCGGGCTCGGCTACTGCCTGGAGAAGATCGCGCAGCCACAGACGGCGGGCGCGACCGGCGGGGCGCGCGATGGCTGATCGCATGGCGGAGGTCGCTGCCGGATGAGTCCGGTCGATCCGGCGCCGGTCCCGGCTGCCGATGCCGCCGCGGTTGCCATCGCGCCGCCGCGCGAGCGCAAGCGCAGGCGTCCCCGCTCGCTGTTCGGCGAGATCCTCGACTGGATGCTGGCGCCGATGCTGCTGATGTGGCCGCTGAGCATCGGCATCACCTACATGGTCGCGCAGGCGATTTCAGCCAAGCCCTACGACCAGGCCCTCGAGCGCGTGCTGGGCGTGCTGACCGACGAGGTCCGGCTCCATGGCGTCGTCGCCGCCGCGCAGTCGCCGGCCTGGCGGCAGATCCAGCAGCGCCCGCCGATCGGCGGACTCGGCGGCTACCAGATCCGCAGCCTGGCCGGCCGGGTGCTGGCCGGCGATCCGGCCCTGCCTGCCGCCGCGACGCTGCCGCCGGCGCACCTCGGCGGCGCGGTCGTGGTGACCTGGGGCGACGCGGCGCTGCGCGGCGGCGATATCCGGCTCGCCTCGGCGTGGGTGCGACCTCCCCGACCGCAAGGACACGGCGCGGCCGTCCCGCCGGTGCTGGTGCAGGTGGCGCAGAGCACGCAGGCGCGCACGCGGCTGGCGCACGACATCGTCCAGGGCGTGATCCTGCCGCAGTTCGTCGTCGTTCCGATCTTCATCCTTCTCGTCTGGTTCGGGCTGGGGCAGGGCATCGCGCCGCTCAACGACGTGCAGGCGCGCATCCGCGGCCGGCGCGCCGACGACCTGAGCCCGATCGACGAGCACGACGCGCCCGAGGAAATCGCCCCGCTGGTCGACTCGATCAACGATCTGTTGCGTCGCCTGCAGCAATCGCTGCAGACGCAGAAGCGCTTCGTCGCGGATGCCGCGCACCAGATGAAGACGCCGCTCGCCGGGCTGCGGATGCAGGCCGAACTGGCGCAGCGGCAGACCGATCCCGAGGAACTGCGCGCCAGCCTGCGCCAGATCGGCCGCGGCGTCGAACGCACCACGCGGCTGGTCAACCAGCTGCTGGCGCTGGCGCGCGCCGAGAACCAGGGCGGCGCCGCGCGGGCGGTGCACGAGCTGCTCGACCTGCGGCAGCCGGCAAGCGAGGTGCTGCAGGAACTGGCCGCGCTGGCGTTCGACAAGGGGCTGGAAGTCGAGTTCGACAGCCCGCCGCTGCCGCTGGCGGTGCGGGGCAATCCGCTGCTGCTGCACGAACTGGTGAAGAATCTGCTCGACAATGCCATCGCCTACACCCCGTCCGGCGGCAGCGTGGCGCTACGCCTGCGCGCAACGACCGGCGAGGGATTGCGCGCCGCGGAGCCGCTGGTCGAACTGGTGGTCGAGGATAGCGGGCCCGGGATACCGCCGGCCGAGCGTGCACTGGTGTTCGAGCCGTTCTACCGCATCCTCGACAACGGCAGCGAGGGCAGCGGACTGGGCCTGGCGATCGTGCGCGAGATCGCGCGTCAGCACGGCGCCGAAATCCGCCTCGACCACCTGCATCCGCAGCGCGAGAAGGACCGCGGGCTGCGCGTGACGGTGCGGTTTCCCGGCGTCCGCGGCGGGCAGCGGTTGCTGCCGGGGCCGAACAGCTGACCCCGGGACGGGCGTCAGCGCAGCGCCGGATTGAGGGTGTAGAGGCCGGTCAGCGTCGCCTGGGCGATGACGTGGCCGGCGATCGCCGCCCGCACTTCGGCGCCGGTGAAGGCGCCTTCGACCGGGCAGCGCGCCAGGTCGACCGCATACAGGGTGAAGACGTAATGGTGCACCAGGCTGTCGTTCCACGGCGGGCAGGGACCGTCGTAGCCGAAGTACTGCCCCGCCATGTCCTGGTCGCCGGCGAACCAGGCCGTGTAGTCATTCAGCCCGTGGCGCATGCCGTCGGGCAGGCCGGCGGCCGGTTTGCCGCGCGGCGTCACCTCGCGGCTCATCTCGGCGGCGGCGATCGCGCTGCGCTGTGTCGGGATGTCGACCAGCACCCAGTGGTAGAAGTCGACCCGCGCCAGGTCGGCGGGAACGGTGCGGCCGTCGATATTGACGTCGTCGGCCCGGCTGGGAACGTCGGGGTCGTGGCAGACCAGCACCAGGCTGCGCGCTGCGTCCGGCACGCCGCTCCACGCCAGCGGCGGATTGTGGTTCTGCGACAGCGCGACGTGGCCCACCGCGGAGGGTTTGCAGAACGCGTACTGCGCGGGAATGCGCTCGCCGTCGGCAAAGGCGGTGCTGGTGAGTTGCATGGGGATCTCCGGTCGGGCGGTCGAGGCGACGCTGCGTAATCTAGCGCGCAACGGCTTCGGCTGCACGCGGTTTTACGGGCAGGGTTCCGTCGGGAGATCGCGCTCGCCATGCGCGTACGCCGGCTCCTCCTGCAGGCTTTCGTGTTCCGCGGTCAGCATCTCGATGGTCACGCTCAGCCCCGGATTGGCGTCGATCAGCGCCTTCTCGACGGCGTAGCGGCAGCGGGCGGCGCGCTGCAGCGTCCACTGCGCCGGCATGTGCATGTGCATCGAGGCGAAGCGCCGGGTGCCGGCGACGCGGGTGCGCACGTGGTCGAAGCGCATGTCGGCCGAGCGGAAACGGTCGAGCACACGCTCGACCGCGGCGAGGTCGGCGCTGTCCATCGACTTGTCCATCAGCCCGTCGACCGAGCGCCGGACCAGCGAGAACGCCTCGCGCAGGATGTGCAGCGCGACGACGATGCCGATGACCGGATCGAGCCAGAACCAGCCGGTGACCGGAACGAGCAGCACGCCGACGATCACCCCGACGGAGGTCAGCACGTCGGTCATCAGGTGGCGGGCGTCCGCCTCGATCACGATCGACCGCAGCCGCCGCGCGCCACGCAGCATCCACAGCGCGACGCCGAGGTTGATGGCGGTAGCCAGCGCCGAGATCGCGACGCCGAGCGGCACGGAGGCGATCGGTTGCGGCTCGGTCAGCCGCCGCCCGGCCTCGACCAGGATGAGCGCCGCGGCCAGCCCGATCAGCAGTCCTTCGGCGCCGCTCGAAAAATACTCGGCCTTGCTGTGGCCGTAAGGATGTTCGGCGTCCGGTGGCGACTCGGCGATGCGGACGATGATCAGCGCGAATGCCGCCGCCGCGACGTTGACCACCGATTCCATCGCGTCGGAGAGGAATCCGACCGACTCGGTGAGTCTCCACGCCAGGATCTTCAGCCCGATGACGACGATCGCGGCGACCAGCGAGACGCGCAGGTACCGGTTGGCTTGCATGCGGCCATTGTGCGGTGGCGCGCGCCGGAAGGGAAGATACATCCCGATACGCCTGCTCCGGCGGCGCCTGTCCGGGCGTTCATCAAGCCCACATCGTCTCTCGGTAGACTGGCAGGCCGTCCGGATCGTCCGCGCCCCGCGTCACCCCCGTTTTTCCGACATGCCCTTCAACCTGCGTCCGCTCGCCCTGCCGCTGCCCAACCGCCGCGACCTGATCGCGTTGCCGCTGGTCATCGCGATGCTGCTGATCGTCGGGCATGCCAGCCGGCAGATGGCCGTGCCGTTCCACCTCGGCGAGACGCTGCAGATCTCGCTGGACCCGCGCAGCCTGCCCGAATACGCGCTGTACACGGTGCTGCGCATGCTCGCGGCGCTGGCGGCGTCGACCGCGTTCACCCTGGTCTACGCCTGGTTCGCGGCGAACAACCGCTACGCGGAAAAGATCATGGTGCCGCTGCTCGACGTGCTGCAGTCGGTGCCGATCCTGGGCTACCTGTCGATCACGGTGACCGGGTTCATCGCGCTGTTCCCGGGCAGCCTGCTCGGCCTGCAGTTCGCGGTGATCTTCGCCGTCTGGACGTCGCAGGTCTGGAACATGACGTTCAGCCTGTACCAGTCGCTCAAGACGGTGCCGCGCGACCTGGTCGAGGCGGCCCGGCTGTACCGGCTCAACGCGTGGCAGCGGTTCTGGAAGCTGGAGCTGCCGTATGCCGCGCCCGGGCTGCTGTGGAACGCGATGATGTCGATGTCGGGCGGCTGGTTCTTCGTCGTCGCCGCCGAGGCGCTGACGGTGGCGGGGCAGCAGGTGTCGGTTCCGGGCGTGGGGTCGTACATCGCGGCGGCCATCGCGGCGAAGAACCTGGGCGCGATCGGCTGGGCCATCCTGGCGATGGTCGCGGTCATCCTGCTGTACGACACCCTGCTGTTCCGCCCCATCGTCGCCTGGGCCGACAAGTTCCGGCTCGACAACACCGTCAGCGTCGATGCGCCGCGGTCGTTCGTGCTCGATTTCCTGCGCCGCACCCGGCTGACGCAGTGGCTGGCGCGCATTCCGGCGGTGCTGTGGGAGGCGAGCATCCGGCTGCTGCCGCCGGTGTCGGCGAGCCGGCGCCCGCCGCGCCCCATGTCGCCCTGGGCGGACCGGGTGTTCTTCGTGCTCATCGGCCTGCTTTCCGCGGGGTTGCTCGGCGCGCTGTTCTTCGTGCTGCCGCGCGACTTCGGCTGGCCGCAGGTCGGGCACGTGATGCTGCTGGGGCTGATCACCGCGCTCAAGGTGTTCGCGCTCGCCGGACTGTCCGCGCTGGTCTGGGTGCCGGTCGGCATCTGGATCGGGCTGCGTCCGCGCTGGGCGGCGGTGGCGCAGCCGGTGGCGCAGTTCCTCGCCGCGTTCCCGGCGAACCTGCTGTTTCCGCTGGTCGTCGTCGCCATCGTCCACTGGGACCTGAACGTCAACGTGTTCACCGCGCCGCTGATGATCCTGGGCAGCCAGTGGTACATCCTGTTCTCGGTGATCGGCGGTGCCTCGGCGCTGCCGAGCGACCTGCGCGAAGCCGGGCGCAACCTCGGGCTGCGCGGCTGGCTGCTGTGGCGCCGGCTCTACCTGCCGGCGGTGTTCCCGGCGTTCGTCACCGGGGCGCTCACCGCGTCGGGCGGGGCGTGGAACGCGAGCATCGTCGCCGAGGTGGTGAGCTGGGGCAGCCACACCCTGGTGGCGACCGGGCTGGGCGCCTACATCACCGAGGCGACCCAGTCGGGACAGACGCTGCGGGTCGGCCTGGGCGTCGGCGTGATGGCGTTGTACGTCATCGGCATCAACCGGCTGGTCTGGCACCGGCTGTACCAGATCGCCGCCACCCGGGTCCGGCTCGATTGACGTCCCGCCCGATCCGCAACCATCTTCCCGATCATCCGAGCCATCCTCGAGGACTTCCGATGAGCGCCGTCACCCCCGTTCCTGCTGCCGTCGATTCCGGCGCGGCCGAGCCGATCTTCCACCTGGCGGGAGTGCGCAAGTCGTACCGCACGCCCGAAGGCGGCGAACTGGTCATCCTCGACGGCGTCGACCTCGATCTCCACGAGGGCGAGATCCTGGTGCTGCTGGGCCGCTCGGGGTCGGGCAAGTCGACCCTGCTGCGCACCCTCGCCGGCTTGGTGCAGGCGACGGGCGGCGTGGTGCTGCACCGCGGCGAGCCGGTGTTCGGACCGGTGCCGGGGCTGGCGATGGTGTTCCAGAGCTTCGCGCTGTTTCCCTGGCTGACGGTGCTGCAGAACGTCGAGCTCGGCCTGGAGGCCCTGAAGGTGCCGGCGGCGGAGCGGCGCGCGCGGGCGCTGGCGGCGATCGACCTGATCGGCCTCGACGGTTTCGAGTCGGCATACCCGCGCGAACTCTCCGGTGGCATGCGCCAGCGCGTCGGCTTCGCC
>JAKAIB010000087.1 GCA_021814605.1 Pseudomonadota bacterium
TTCGCGATGGCATTGCGGAGGAAAATTCGAACCGAATCAGCATTGGGCCAAAAGGCGCCATAAAATTGATATCTTAGCTTGGGCTCTATACAAAGTCGCCAACAGGCAAGCTGACGTTCATGATGACTACTAGTCGGAGGGAACAGCGATCGGCACGATTTCGATCACATCCCCGCGAACAATCAGGTCGGCGATTCGCCATTCGTGCCGAGTAACGGGAAGATCCTGCGGGCAACACAACAGTTTCATGCCTGCTGCAGTAACGACACGGCACTTGAGCGCCTTCTGCGTCATGGCGCCGGCTTTCGAGTAGTTGGTCGCGACCAACTCGTAGTGATCGAAATGCCACGCCCCAATGTCTATCCGCTCGACGCCCGGTCCTTGCTGCACGTCTGCGTGAAGGCGAGCGAAAGGAGGCGCATCAAGGGCGCCCCTGTGGCAGAAGTCGATGCTCTGAGTCGCCGTGCCGTCATGGCTGATGACGCGAAGCGACAAGTCTATGTCCTGGAGGCTGCCGTCCCATTCAAGAAAGACCTGGCAAACACAGTCCGCAGGCAAGGGGGATGCCGGCAAACGCTCAGTCGGGGCGTTGCCTGCGTCCGCAAGTGTGAGTCCCGGGAACAATGCGCCACGAATGGCGTTGCAAAGCTTGGCTGTGGCAGCGTCGCTACCGGCCTTCACATCTCCGATGAATCGAACGGCGGACTGCAACTCCAGGGGCAACGAGGCGCATAGGGCAGCGTCGTCGGCGGGACCATGGTTCACTACGTGCACCACCGCTCTAGGACAACTGCGTGCGTAGTCCTTCGCCGCCGTGGTGAAGTTCAATTTGTTGGATCGCAGGTAGTGCTTGCACTCTAAAACGTACACCGTACGGTCGCCCGCGTCCGAGAGACCAGCCTGGACCACGCGGAAATCCGGCTGAATCCCAGTTTTTCGCTTTGGGCTAGTTCCTGCAAGCGTTGAGCGTAGTTCCGCCCAAATCTCATACTCCTGTCCAAGCCGCTCGTAAGTGGCTAGCTTGCTACCACCGAAGGCGAAGGACAAAACTCCGTCGACAGGATTGAAGCGGGTGCTGGGTTCGGCCGCTCTCACTATCTCGAGCAGTTTGGTCCCGACCCAAACGGAGTACAGTTCGTGCCGACGCTGCCAAGCGGGCAGCGCCAGAATATCCAGCAGTTCGTGGACGGTTCGCTCGACCCATGCATCACCCCATTCCAGATGCGAGAGCGCCGTATCTAGTTCGTTCTGCGCCGTCTGCAGCGACAACTCCGTCGAGGTGATCCGCGCGGGCAGCCGCTGCAAACTATCGATCACTTGGCAATCCCAGTAGTCGCTCGCCGCATACAACTGTTGCCGCAGTCGCACGTCCAGGTTGGCTTGCCCGCCCATGGCGTGCGCAGCGTTCACCACTTGAAGACGATCCGCGCCGTACCTCTGCCAAAGCTCTTGGACATCAACGACCAAGAGCGCGATTTGGGCCAGCTTCCTGTCGAGTTCCGGATCACCGACGGCAGGAACTACTGGCACGTGAGGAAAGAGGCTGGATCGGGAGTTGTTCCCCCCCGGCGACACCTTTTGCAGGTTCCTCCACACTTGCCACATCGCTCTGCTGTCAGGCAGCAGTGGCCGCCTTTCGAGCAGCTCTTGCGTGCGCACTACGCTCGCTCTGAACTGTTCCAGCGTTTGAACGAGTGGATCATCCGCTTCCCAGAACTTGAAGGCGATGCTGAGCGAGTGCCGAGCACCCGGTGCATTAGCCGCGACCAGCGTTGCGAGGATGTCCTGCATCATTCGCGCGAAATCCTCCTGCCCTTTTAGTAGCGCGACTAAGAAGTTCTCGATGCGAACTTTCGGCTGCGGCATGGCGGCGTCCATCGACAACCATGACCCGAGCGACCTCGCGCTGCGCGGCACCGCTAACGTCTCCCGAAGCGCTACCTCGATGTCAGCGTCCCGTCCTGGCTGCCCATTCTTAAGGCGTAGCTCCAGTCCACCTCGCTCGCAGAAAACTTGCCATAACGCCGCTGGCGAAGTCACGGTAGTCATGGTGTTCCTCCATTTGTGGGAGCTTCACGCTTTCAATTGTCCCTTGCGGCCGCCGACCTTAATTGGAGCGGGTCTGCTGTCGACTCAACGTCGCCTGCTGGCCAAGGGTGTGTAGGCGCCGATCCCCATTTGAGCCATGCGCTGGGCCTGTCGTGAGCCGGTTGGAACGCGCCGAAATTTAGGATTGACGGCTCGCGCAGCTCGTTTGCCGTGGCGCAGTCGCCGATCGGTATGTGGCTCAAATCAGCATCGGCGCCCCCACACCTGGGCCTCTGCCTGATGTAGCCGGCGCATGCAACTCGCGCCGCATGCTGCTTGGCATTGCTGCGCAGCATGTCCTGGATGCCTTGGCAGGATGAGCAAAGCCTTGATCTGCAAGGTACGACATTCTCAGCTGATGGGCGCCCCTACATGTGGGGTTATCATCGAACGCTGGCCGAGCGGAGATTCCCAGGCGGGTGCGCAGGCGATGATCTGCTCAAATGTGAAGCAAGATCAATAAGTTGGGACTATCTGCATGGGCGAGTCTAGGGTTTTTGCACCTCAAGTGAAAATTTTCGCGGGCGGCGTTTCATCCGTCATGCCGAGCCCTTTGATCCGACTAACTGCCTTTTTGCAGGTGAGATAAGAACCTACAACGGGGTCAGGGGGTCGAATCACCACTCGAGCAAGCCGCGGAACAACGACAGCATGGCGACGCCCGCATTTCGGCGAGTGCGGAAGGTGATCGGCCACGGCGCGCCGGCGCTGTTCCTGCGCGAGCTGTGGAATCAACCCGGAGCGGTTGGTGCGATCTGGCCGAGTTCCGATCGGCTCGCCCGGCGTCTGGCAGCCTGCGTGCCGAAGTCCGGCAACGGTCTGATCATCGAGCTTGGCGGCGGAACGGGAGCCGTCACCAAGGCCCTGCTCGACCACGGCATTGCCGCTGAACGTCTCGTGGTGGTGGAGCGCTCGCCCGCCTTTGTCCGGCACCTGCGCCGGCGTTTTCCGGCGATCCACGTGCTGGAAGGCGATGCCCGGCAGCTGGCCGACCTCCTGCCCGACGGCCAACCGGCGGACGCGATCGTATCGGGATTGCCTCTGCGCTCGTTGCCGACAGCCGACGCGGGCGCCATCGTCGCGCAATGGCCACGGGTGCTTCGTCCCGGTGGCCGGGTCATCCAGTTCACCTACGACCTGAGAGGCCGGCCCGGTCCGGTGCTGGCCGGCCTCACTTGCCGGACCAGCCACCTGGTCTGGGCCAATCTGCCGCCGGCCCGGGTGTTCTGCTTGGAGCCTTGACCGCGGCCGGGACGCAGGGCGTCGGGCAGCACGGACCGTCGGTTCATGGCCTTGAGGAATCGACGACGCCTGCCTGCACGAACCGGACAGTTCGTTCCAATTCCCTGCCCGACCCAGCCGGCGGGCGCCGGGGCGGCTGCTAGCATTCCTTCCTCGACGATGCCGGCCCGGGCCGGCGCGCAACGTGAAAAGACCGGACCCGGTTCTGCACACAATGCGTTTCGGATCAAGCAGGGAACGAGCATGCTGGAGCAAGTCATCCAGAACTACCTCATCAGTCAGGCGAAAGTCGACCCGGGCCGGTTCGACAATCCCGGCCTGCTTGTCGCCGACCTTGGCCTCGATTCGCTCGGACTGGTGGAAATGCTGTTCGAGATCGAGGACCGCTTTGGTTTCCAGTTGTCGGATCCGATGAAGTTCCAGTCGATGACGTTTCGCGACATGGTCGGCGCCATCGAGGCGGAACTGCGCGAGCACAACGGCGGTGATCTGCCGGAACTGGACGCGCTGAGCGTCTCGTCGCATTCGTGAGGAGGGGCGACCTGGGCGAGACGACGCGCCTGGCAAGCCCCCGGTCGCGCCGCGTGGTCGTGACCGGCATGGGCATGCTGTCGCCGCTCGGCGCGGACGTCGCCCGGAGCTTCGAGGCGGCGGTGGCCGGGCGCAGCGCCGTGCGCGCAACGGCTCCCGACCGGTTCGCGGGCCTGTCCGGCATGCTGCTGGCGCCCGCCGCGGCCGACCCGGCGACGATGCTGGATTCCGCCGACGCCGGCCTGGACCGAGCGACCCAGTTCGCGCTGGTGGCGGCGACGCAGGCGCTCGCCGAAGCGGGAATCGCGCCGCATCCGGACGACGCCGATCGGCTCGGCGTCTTCGCCGGCATCGGCTTCGGCGGGGCATTCACGCTGGACGCGATGTTCACCCGCTACTTCCACCTGCTGCTCGGTGACGAATCGGGACGCCGGCGAGCGACGGTGGTCCATCCGCTGACCGTTCCCCGGCTGATGGCCAATGCGTCGCAAGGGCTGGTGTCGATGCGCTACGGCCTGCGCGGCATGGGAAACACCTATTCCGTGGCCTGTTCGTCGTCGGCCATTGCCGCCGGCGAAGCGTTGCGCGCGATCCGGCACGGGTACCTCGATGCCGCGGTGGTCCTCGGCACCGAGGCCATGCTGACGCCGGGCTCGATGGTCGCGTGGAATGCCCTTCGGGTGCTGGCCAGGCCCGATGCGGATGATCCCGCCGCAAGCTGCCGGCCGTTCGACCGCCGTCGCAACGGCTTCGTGCTCGGCGAGGGCGCAGGGGCGCTGGTGCTGGAGGCCGAGGAACGCGCTCGAGCCCGTGGTGCCCGGGCACTGGCCGAGCTTGCCGGCTACGGCGCCACCAGCGACGCCCACCACCTGACCGCGCCATCGGTGGACGGGCAGACCGCGGCGATGCGGCAGGCGCTGGAACAGGCACAGCTCGCTCCCGGCGACGTCGGCTACATCAATGCCCACGGCACCGCGACCGAAGTCGGCGACGCGGTCGAGGCGCAATCGATCCTCCAGGTCTTCGGCCCGGCGTCGCAAGGGCCCGCGGTGAGTTCGACCAAGGCCGTCCACGGCCACCTGATCGGCGCCGGCGGCGCCGTCGAACTGATCCTGGCGATCCAGGCGATGCGCAGCGGCACGCTGCCGTTCACCGCCAACCTGCAGGATCCCGATCCGCGTTGCGCCATCGACCTGATCGCGCAACGCTCGCGCAGCGGCTGCCGGATCGACGCAGTGATGTCGAACTCATTCGCCTTCGGCGGCAGCAACGCCTGCCTGATCGCCCGCCGCGTTCCGCCAGCCGATCTTGCGGAACCCGCCGCGAGATGATGGAAGCCGAGATCGGCCTGGATGCCCAATCCGGTGCCTGGGGCCTGTGGCGCCGCGTGGGCCGGCTGCTGCGGACCCATTTCTGGCTCAAGAGCGTCGGCACCACGGTGATCATGACCGCGTTCTTCATCGCCTATTTCCATCTCCTGCGCCATCCGGCGCGGCCGGTGACGACGATGCCGCTGACGGCGGTGGACCGCTGGATCGGCTTCCAGCCCTGGGCCCTGCCGCTGTACCTGTCGCTCTGGGTCTACGTGTGCACACCGGCCATGCTGATGGATTCGCGCCGCGAACTGGTCCGCTTCGGCGCCGGCATCAGCGGCGTCTGCCTCGTCGGGCTCGGGATCTTCTACGTCTGGCCGACCCAGGTGCCGTCGATGGAGGCGTACTACGCCGTCCATCCCGGCTTCGATGTGCTGCGGGGCATCGACGCCGCCGGCAATGCCTGCCCCTCGCTGCATGTGGCATCGGCCGTCTTCGCCGCCCTATGGCTCGACCGCGTGCTGCCGCGCCTGGGCCTGGACCGGCGCGCGAACACGCTGAGCTGGATCTGGTGCAGCCTCATCGTCTACTCGACGATGGCGGTCAAGCAGCACGTGCTCATCGACGTGGTGTGCGGCGCGGCGCTGGGGGCCTGCGGCGCGCTGCTGGCCCGCAGGTTCGCGGCCGGCCCCAGCGGGGTGCCGGTCCGATGACCGTCCGCGCGTTTCCGATCGAGCTGGATCTGGACGGCATCGAGGCCGTGCTGCCCCATCGGGGGGACATCCTGTTCATCAGCAAGGTGGTCGTGCTGAGCGGCCAGCACTTCACCGGACAGGCCTGCTGGCGTTCCGGGCTCCCCACGCTGCGCGGCCATTTCCCGGGGTTGCCGATGGTTCCGGGAATCTTTCTGATCGAGGCGGTCGCGCAGGTGGCTGGCGCGGGCATGCGTGTCGGCGACGATCGCGCGGCGCATCTCGGCGTCGATCATGTCGGCGTGCTCGCTGGCGTCCGCAAATGCAGTTTCCGGCGCCCCGTGGCGGTCGACGAACCCGTGTCGATCGAGGTGCGATCGCGCCAGATGGCGCCGCTGGCGGCGTCCGTCTCGGGGCGGGTGTCGGATGCCGCCGGCGAGATCGCCAGCATGGACCTGCTGATCGTCAAGACACCGCGCGACCAGCTGCTGCGCCCCGCCGCCACGGGCTGACCCCGCACGCTGCAGGGGCTCCCGGGGCGTCTGCCCGGTCGGCGGGGACAGCCTGCCACGATATGATTTTGGATTGATTTCCTTGAGTTTTTGCATACGTCATGTCCACCTCAACCGCTGCATCGCCCCGAGTCGAGGCGCCGTTCCTGCGGGAGATCGGCGAACTCATCGTTCAAACCCTGGGGCTGGACGTCGCGGCTGCCGACATCGATCCCGACGCCCCGCTGTATGGCGACGGACTCGGGCTGGATTCCATCGACATCCTGGAGGTCGCGCTGGTCATCTCCAAGAAGTACGGGGTGCAATTGCGGGCCGACGATGCCGACAACCAGCGCATCTTCAGTTCCCTGCGGCAGCTCGCTGCGCATGTCGCCGGGCTCAGGACGACGTGAGATCCGAGCGGTTCCGGCGGGGCCTGCGCGCGCTGGTCACGGTCGCCTTCGTCGCGTATCCCCTGGTGGCGTACTCGACCGCCGGGCGCCTGCGGCCGCACTGGTTCGCCGTGGCGCTGACCTGGGTGCCGCTGATGCTGATCGGCGGCGTGCTCATCTGGCGCAGCAGGCACCGCCTGTGGCTCGGGCCGCTGGCCGCCGCCGGCCTGGCGCTGCTGTGGCACGAGCGCGCGCTGGTGGCCGGGCACGTCGGCCTGGCCTATCTGGCCGAGCATGCCGGCAGCCTGACCTTTCTGGGATTCATGTTCGGCAGCACCCTGCGCTCCGGGCAGATTCCGCTCGTCACCCGCTTCGCCGCGACGGTCAAGCCCGCGATGTCCGCCGCCGTCCGCCGCTACACCCGCGGCGTCACCGCTGCCTGGACCCTGTTCTTCGCCGCGATGGCCGGCGCCTCGGTCCTGATCTTCGCGCTGCGTCCCATCGGTGACTGGATGCTGTTCGCCAGTGCGTGGACGCCGTTGCTGGTGGTCCTGATGTTCGTTGCCGAATACGCGGTGCGGCGCCTGGTCCTCGCCCCGGCCGACCAGTCGGGTCCTTACGAGGCAATCCGCGCCTACGTGCGCTACACCGTCGCGCAGCGGCAGGCGGCCGCGGCGCCCGGCGCGACGCTTTCCGGCGAGGCCCGGCCGGGCGACATCCACGGCAGGTTGCCCCGGTGAGCCGCTCGCTGCCGCTGCTGTCGCACACCGACCCGCAGGCGGTGTTCGCGTGGTACCGCGGCCGGCCGGTGCGCGTTGCCGAGTTCCTGTCGGACATTGCCCGGGTCGCGCGGGCCATGCCCGACGGTGCCCACGTGCTCAACGTCTGCCAGGACCGCTATCACGTCGCGGTGGGCTTCGCCGCGGCCATCGTGCGCGACAAGATCAATCACCTCCCGTCGACCCGAAATGCCGATACGGTGCGGCACCTGCGCGAATCGGCCCCCGAGCTGTTCTGCCTGGTCGACGGGCCGACGGATCTGGACCTGCCGCAGATGCGATATCCGGAGTCGGGCGAAGCGCCCGCGACCGAATCGGGGGCAATCCCCGAGATCGACGCCGACCGGGTCGTCGCACGGGTCTACACCTCGGGGTCGACCGGCGCGCCGCTGCCGCACGACAAGACCTGGGGATCGCTGGTGGCGTGCATCCGCGCGGGGCGTGACCGCCTCGGGCTGCCGCCGCAGACCAGCCTGGTCGGCACGGTGCCGGCACAGCACATGTACGGTTTCGAATCGACGCTGCTGATGGCCTTCCACGGCGATCTGGCGCTCAGCGCGGCCCATCCCTTCTACCCGGCGGACATCGTCGAGGAACTGGCGCGGGTGCCGGCGCCGCGCCTGCTGGTGTCCACGCCGGTGCACCTGCGCGCGCTGCTGGCGACCGATCTCGACATTCCGCCGCTGAGCCTGGTGCTGTGCGCGACGGCACCGCTGCCGGTCGAACTCGCGCGCGCGGTCGAAGCCCGGACCCGGGCCCCGCTGGTCGAGATCTACGGCTCGACCGAGACCGGACAGATTGCGACGCGCCGGACCGCATGCACCGACGCCTTCACCCTGTTCGACGGTCTGTCCCTGGTGCCGGAGTCCGAAGGCGTGGCGATGACTTCGGGCGGCCACCTGCGCGTGCCGACGCCGATCCACGACATCATCGAGCCCCTCGGCGGCGGAGACTTCCGGCTGCACGGCCGCAGCGCCGACATGGTGAACATCGCCGGCAAGCGCAGTTCCATCGCCTATCTCAACCACCAGCTGTGCACGATCCCCGGGGTTCTGGACGGTGCGTTCTTCGCTCCCGACGACGCTCCGGGCGAGACCGTCAACCGGCTCATGGCCTTCGCCGTGGCACCAGGCGTCACGCCCGAGGCCTTGCGTCGCGCTCTGCGGGAGCGCATCGACCCGGCCTTCCTGCCGCGTCCGCTGGTGCTGCTCGGGGAACTGCCGCGCAATGCCACGGGCAAGCTGCCGCGGTCGGCGCTCGCCGCGCTGGCGGCCGCGCAGTGCCGTCCCGCGCCGGTCGACCATGATGGCTGCTGAGACCGATCTGGCGGCCTATCCGCCCGGGCATCCGGCGTTCGACGGCCACTTTCCCGGCAACCCCATCGTGCCCGGCGTGCTGCTGCTCGATGCCGCCGTCCACGCCTTGTGCGAGGGCGATGATGCGCCACCGGCTGCGGTGCGGATCGAGGCCGTCAAGTTCGCCGGCGTGGTGCGCCCCGGCGAGGCGCTGCGCGTCGCCGGCGTGCCGGCGGATCGGGGCGGCGGACGCTTCACCGTGCGCCAGGGCGCGCGGACCGTGGCGAGCGGGTCGCTTGCGACGGCGCGTGAGCGACTGCGATGACGGCACCGCACGTCCATCCGACGCCGCCGGCCACGGCCGGTACCGGCGATGCGCCGGCAGATTCCCCGCGCGCCACGTGGACGCGCGATGGCGAGCGCAGCAACGCGACCATGCTGCGGGTGATGACCTGGATCTCGCTGCGGCTCGGGCGCCGGCCGGCGCGCCTGGTGCTGCTCGGGATCGCCGCGTATTTCCTCGCCGGCGCACCGCGGGCGCGGCGGGCTTCGCTGGCCTACCTGACCCGCGTGCTCGGCCGGCGCCCGACCTGGCGCGAACGCTTCGGCCACATCCACGCCTTCGCGTCGACCATCCACGACCGCGTGTTCCTGCTCAATGACCGCGCCGACCTGTTCGACATCCGGATCGTCGGCGCCGAGCACATCGAGGCGGCCGTTGCGCAGGGGCGCGGGGCGCTGCTGCTCGGCGCCCACTTCGGCAGCTTCGAGGTGCTGCGCACGGCGGGACGGCGGCGCGGCCTGCGGTCGCTGTCGCTGCTGATGTACCCGGACAACGCGCGCAAGATCAACGCGGCGCTGCACGCCATCAATCCGGCCGCCGAGCAGGACATCATCGCCCTGGGCCGACCGGACTCGATGCTGCGGGTGATCAACACGCTGGACGCCGGCGGGATCGTCGGCATCCTTGCCGACCGCTCCCTGCATGACGACGCTGTTGCGCGCCGTGCCTTCCTCGGTGCCGATGCCGCGTGGCCGCTGGGGCCGCTGCGCATCGCGGCGCTGGTCCGGCGACCGGTGCTGTTCATGGCCGGCGTGTACCGCGGCGGCAACCGCTACGACGTGGTGTTCCGGCCGCTGGCGGACTTCTCCGACGTCCCTCGCGCGGAGCGGGCTCACGCCATGGACGCGGCACTCGACCGTTATGTGGCGCTGCTCGAAGAGAGCTGCCGGGCGGCGCCCGACAACTGGTTCAATTTCTTCGACTTCTGGGGCGCCGTCGCTGCCGCGGGCAAGGCGCCGGGGTCGCATTGAACGCGCAACACGACATGGCCCCGCGTTCCGCCGACCCGATCCTTCCCCGCCGGCAGCGTCGCCTGGCGCTCGCCTGCCTGGCCTGCGTCGGCGCGACCGGCCTGCCGTGGCTGCGGCCGGCCGGCGCTGCATCGTGGGACCTCGAGGCGCTGATGCGATTGCTCGCCACGCGAAAATCCGGCGAGGCTCGCTTCAAGGAAACCAAGACCCTGTCGATGCTGAACGCGCCGATCGAATCGTCCGGGATCCTGCGCTTCGCCGCCCCGGACTTCCTCGAGATGCACACCCTTGCGCCCAAGCCGCAGAAGGTCGTCGTGCAGGGGCGGCAGGTCACGGTGGAACTCGATGGCAAGACCCATCGGTTCGACCTCGACCAGACGGCCGAGGCCGGTGCGCTGGTCGACGGCATCCGCGCCACGCTCGACGGCGATCTGGCCGGCTTGCGGCGCAACTACGCCGCGAGGCTGCGTGGCAGCGCGCGGCTGTGGACCCTCGAACTGGTGCCGCGGCTGGACGCGGCGCGGGCGCGGATCAGCGAGATCGACGTCAGCGGCTCGGGCTCGGCGGTGCTGAGCATCGCCGTCTTCCAGGCCGACGGCGACCGCTCGCTGATGACCCTTCACGAGCTTCGCACACCGTGATGCAGCGGCGGGCGGGGGTTGTGCTGGTCTGGCTGATCGTGCTCGCCGCCGGGCTGGGCGTGATCTCGCGTTCGCGCTTTTCGGCGGACATGTCGGCGTTCCTGCCGCGCGCTCCGGACGCGCAGCAGCGGGTGCTGGTCGATCAGTTGCGCGACGGCCTGGTGTCGCGCATCCTCATGGTCGGGATCGACGGCGCCACGCCCCAGGTGCGCGCCGACCTGTCGACGCGACTGGCGGCGCGGCTGCGCGCCATGCCGGACTTCGCCTCGGTCGACAACGGCCGCTCGGCCGGCGCGTCCAGGGACTTCGCAGTCGTGTTCGCGCATCGCTATGTGCTGAGCCCGGCGACCACCGCGCAGGCCTTCACCGCGGAGGGACTGCACCGATCCATCGCCGATGCGATCGCGCAGCTGGCGGCGCCGATGGGCGGCAGCCTGAAGGCACTGCTGCCGTCCGATCCGACCGGTGCGACCCTGCGGTTCCTCGGCGACATCGCGCCATCGGCGCAGCCGCGCCTGGTCGACGGCGCCTGGGCCGCGTCGGATGCGCCACGGGCGCTGCTGCTGGTCGTGACGCGCGCGGCGGGAACCGACACCGACGCGCAGCAGCGTGCGCTGGTCGAGTTGCGCGCGGCCTTCGACGCGGTGCGCGGCGCGGTCGGTGCCGCGGCCGCGCCGGCCACGCTGGTGGTCAGCGGGCCTGCCGTGTTCGCGGTGCAG
>JAKAIB010000088.1 GCA_021814605.1 Pseudomonadota bacterium
AGGCGAACGGCAGCGCGAGCAGCAGCATCACCACCGAGCTGAACGGATAGATCAGCTTCTTCCAGAGCTGGATCTCGTAGCGCTCGGCGGCCTGCCGATTGGCGCGCAGATGCTGGATGTAGCGCCACAGGTCGATCGCCGACATGTTGTCCGGCGACAGCAGCAGCACGTTGAGCACGCTCGGCGACAGCGAGGTCCGCCAGGGCAGCTCGGACTGGTGGGAGATCTTCAGCGCGCCGCCCGACTGCTGCGGCAGGTCGATCCGGGTGACGTCGTGCAGCAGCCAGCTGCCGTTGCCCTCGTAGGTGCCGGTCGACGCCCGCAATTCCGCTGCCAGCTGCGCCTGCTTGTCGAGGACGTAGATGCGGATCCCGGCGAGGTCGCCGTTCGCGCCGACGGCCCGGATGTTGACGGTTTGTGTTCCGGCACGATCGGTGTCGTTGCGCAGCCAGATCCCCGAGACCAGCTGGGTATCGAACGCGCCGCCGCCGGTCTTCAGCCGCGCCGCGAGCTGGCTGGCCGCCGGGGCGACCCATTCGCCCAAAACGAAGAGGGTGACGACGAACACCGCGCCGAGCTGCAGCAGCAGGCCCAGCGCCGCCTTCGGGCTCAGCCCGGAGATGCGCAGGATGGTGAACTCGCTGCTGGCGGCGAGCGACGACAGTGCGAACACCGTTCCCACCAGGATGGCGATCGGCAGCACCTCGTATCCGCGTCCGGGCAGGCTCAGCGCCACGTGGAGCAGCGTCGCCGTCAGGCTGAACCCGGGCTTGCCCAGGTTGCTCAGATCGTTCACCGTGTCGAGGAAGAAGATCAGCGCCAGGAATGCCAGGGTGACGATGCCGACGGCGCTGAGCACGTGCAGCAGCAGGAAGCGTCGGACCGTCTTCATGTCGCCGCCCCCCGGCGCGACAGCACGGCCCAGACGCGCCGCAGTCCGCCATCCCCGCGCCAGAGCAGAAGCAGCAATGCGAGCACCGCCCCCCCGTGCACCAGCAGCAGCCCGGGTCCGAAGGCCAGCTGCCGGTTGGTGATCCAGCCTTGCAGCATGTTGAGGAAGTTGGTGTAGATGAGATAGATGAGCAGTGCTGCGATCAGGCTGCCGGCCCGGCCGGTCCGGACCGACCCGGCGGCCAGCGGCAGCGCCATCAGCGCCAGCAACGCAGCCGACAGGGGCACGCCGATGCGCCACGACAGCTCGCCCAGCCACGGCGGCACTGCCGGATTGAGCAGGTATTCGGTCGGCACGTTGCGGTTGGGCTGGGCGAGCCAGTTGACCTGGCCCGCCTTGCCGCTCGACATCCCGGCCAGTCCGGTGGATGCGTCGAGGCGGAGTTCGAAGGTGCGGAACGCGGTGATGGTGTAGTCGGCCTGCCCGGGCGTGTGGGCGTAGCGGTTGCCGTTGCTGAGCACCAGGTAGGGCTGGCCGTCGATGCGCTGCACCTGCGCCGACTGTGCCGTGGTGACGACGGTGCGCCCCGAACTGTCGTCGCGGATGAAGATGTCACGCGCCACTCCACCTGCCTGGGCGCCCTTGTCGATGAAGAACACCCGCTTGCCCGACGCCGATTCGCGGAACTGTCCGGGCGCGACGCGCGAAATGTCCGAGCGCTGCTCGAACCGCGTGCGCAGCGCGCTGGTCTGCTGGTTGGCCCAGGGCCAGGCGAACAACGTGAGCGCGGCGATCAGCAGCAGGATCGGCCAGGAAAAGCGCAGCACGCTCTGCAGCAGCGCCATCTTGCCGACCCCGGTGGTGCGCCAGATGGTCATCTCGGAATCGCGCCAGACGCGGGTGAAGGTCAGCAGCACGGCGAGGAACAGTGACAGCGTCAGCACCAGCTGCAGGTAGCTCAACGCGGTCAGGCCGATGAGCACGAACACGTCCTGCGGACTGGCCTGGCCTTCCGACGCCTGCCCGAGGATGCGGATGAGCATCAGGGTGATGACGACCGTGAACAGCACGGTGAACGTGCCGCCGAAGTTGCGGCTCATCTCACGTCGCAGTGTCAGGTCGAGAAGCATTCAGGGGAGGGCGCGGGGATCGTGTCGGTGCGGCTGCCGGGCCGTGCGCGCGCGAATACGGATCAGGATGAATAATGAGTGGCTACGAGGAACACACCCATGAAGAGCGCAGCCTTGATCAAATTCAGTATATCTGCCGTCCGCAAGCCGTTGCAGACGAAAACCGACGCCCTGGTGGTGTTCGTCCACGAGGGTCGGGATGGCAGCGGCCTCGACGATGCCGAGGCGCTCGACCGCCTGATCGCGCAGCTCGGCGCCGACGGCGATTTCACCGCCAAGGCCGGCAGCAGTGTGATGCTCTACCGGCCCGAGGGAATCGCGGCGACCCGCCTGCTGCTCGTCGGCGTGGCCGCCCAGCCGACGCTGCGGGACTGGAAGAAGGCGGTGCAGGTGGCGGCCAACGCGCTCAGGGCGGTTCCGGCTGCCCAGGCGTGCCTGGTGGCCGCACATGGCTTCGATACCCTGGCCGAACTCGTTCCGCCGGTGTTTTCCGAGGTGTTCTATCGCTTCGACGCGACACGGACCGTCGACCCGAAGGATCGCTACAAGCTCGAGGCGGTCCTGCTCGCGGCGCCCGGGGGAGCGGCTGCGTCCGACACCGCCAAGCCGGCGCTGGCACGGGCGGTCGCGGTTGCGGCGGGCGTGCGGTTGACGCGCGAACTCGCCAATCTCCCGGCCAATCACTGCACGCCATCCGGGTTGGCCGATGCCGCGCGGGACCTGGCGCGCCGCCACGATCTCGGCTGCACCGTGCTCGAGCGCAAGGACATGGAAAAGCTCGGCATGGGCGCGATGCTCGCCGTGGCGCAGGGGTCGGCGCAGCCGCCGCGGTTCATCGTGCTCGAATACCGCGGGGCCGGCAGGAAGGAGGCCCCGCACGTGCTGGTCGGCAAAGGCGTGACCTTCGACACCGGCGGCATCTCGCTCAAGCCGGGTGCCGAGATGGACGAGATGAAGTTCGACATGTCGGGCGCGGCGTCGGTGCTCGGCACGTTCGAGGCGATCGCCCGGATCAAGCCCAGGATCAATCTGGTCGGCCTGATTCCCGCGACCGAGAACATGCCGGGCGGGCGCGCGGTCAAGCCGGGGGACGTGGTCACCAGCATGTCCGGCCAGACCATCGAGATCCTCAACACCGATGCCGAGGGCCGGTTGATCCTGTGCGATGCGCTGACCTACGCCAAGCGGTTCAAGCCGCAGACCGTCGTCGACATCGCGACCCTGACCGGCGCCTGCGTGATCGCGCTGGGCAAGGTCAACAGCGGGCTGTTCACGCCGGACGACGCGCTGGCGGCGGCGTTGCTCGACGCCAGCCGCGCAGCGCTCGACCCGTGCTGGCGCATGCCGCTCGAAGACGAGTACTCGGAGGCGCTCAAGAGCAATTTCGCCGACGTCGGCAACATCGGCGGACGCCCTGCCGGGGCCATCACCGCGGCCTGCTTCCTCTGGCGGTTCACCAAGGACTACCGCTGGGCGCACCTCGACATCGCCGGTACCGCGTGGCACAGCGGCCAGAACAAGGGCGCAACCGGGCGACCCGTGCCGCTGCTGGTGCGCTTTCTGCTCGCGCAGGCGCAGTAATCCGGCGCCAGGGGACCGGTCATGGCGTGCGCCGTCGAGTTCCGCGTGAACCTGCCCGATCCGCTGGCCTATGCGTGCGGCCTGCTGCGGACCGCGACCCGGCATGGGGCGCGGCTGCTCGTGACCGCGCCGCGACCGACGCTCGACGAACTCGATCTGCTGCTCTGGACACAACAGCCCGGCAGCTTCATTCCGCATGTCTGGATCGATGACGCGCTGGCGGCGCAGACGCCGGTGCTGCTGGCCGATGCGCCCGAACCCGGCCAGGCCGGCCGGGTCGACGCGCTGGTGAATTTCGGCCCGGGGCTGGTTCCGGGCTGGGATGCGCTGCCGCGGGTGATCGAGCTGGTCGGCGAGGCATCGCCGGAACGGATCGCGGGTCGCGACCGGCTGCGGGCCTACCGCGCCGCCGGTTACGATCCGCGCATCATCAAGGCCGGACCATGAACGCCACGCCTCCTCCTTCCCGCAACGTCGCGCTGCCGGTGCTCACCGAGCGGCTGGTTTCATCCGAAACGCCGGAGCCGGCCGCCGCCGAGGGCGACCTGTTCGAGGCCGCGTGGGCGCGGCTCGAACCCCGGCTGCGCGACCAGGTACGGCAGCGGGTGCGTGGCGAACTGGACGCGTTTGCCGCGCAGCTGGCGACCCAGCTGGTCGATGGCCTGAGGCCGGCGCTGCGCCAGACGCTGGCCGAGATCCTGGCTGACGAACGTCGCGGTTGACATCGCCGGCCGGGGCGGTCGCGTGCACTTCAACGGGGCGACCGGTGTCGCCGCTGGTGCATCGCCATGCGACATGCCGTCGTGCCATTTCCTTTCCGGTTGCAGCGCGGCTGCGTCGGGGTCGGCACGATGATTGCAAGGGATGTGGCGCGCAGCTAGGGCCTGTCCGAGTCGTCCGCGGCCGGACAGGCCCTAGCTGTTCAAGATTCGACAACTCGGTTAATGTATCGCCCTGTCAGACGATCCTGACTATTCGCACAACTCACTTCAAAGACATTTTGGAGGCTCATCCATGAAACTGAAATACGCCGCACCCATGCTGGCTCTCTCCCTGGCCATCGGCACCGCTTACGCCGAAGGGACCGTGACCGTCACCATCGGCAGTGCCGCGCCGATGTCCGGTCCGCAGGCCAGCTTCGGCCAGGACAACACCAACGGCGTGCGCATGGCCATCAAGGACCTGAACGCAGAGAACATCGTCATCGGCGGCAAGAAGGTCGTCTGGAAGATCGACGCCCAGGACGATCAGGCCGATCCGAAGCAGGCCACGACGGTGGCGCAAAAGTTCGTGGACGAAAAGGTCAACGGCGTCGTCGGTCACCTGAACTCGGGCTGCACCTTCCCCGCGTCGCGCATCTACAACAACGCCGGCATCCCGGAAGTGACCCCGTCGTCGACCGATCCGAAGATCGCGCAGCAAGGATTCAAGACCTTCTTCCGCATCATCGCCAACGACAACGCGCTGGGCGCCGGCCTGGCGACCTACGCCAAGTCGAAGCTGCACGCGAAGACCGTCGCGGTGATCGATGACCGCACCGCTTACGGTCAGGGCGTCGCCGACGTGTTCGCCAAGACGGCGCAGAAGGACGGCCTGAAGGTGCTCGACCGCGAGTACACCAACGACAAGGCCACCGACTTCTCGGCCATTCTGACCAAGATCAAGTCGGTCAACCCCGACGTGATCTTCTACGGCGGCATGTACAGCCAGGCGGGTCCGCTGGTCCGCCAGATGCGTCAACTCGGCATCAAGGCGACGCTGATGGGCGGCGACGGCATCTGCGCGCCGGACCTGGCCAAGCTGGCCGGCGGCGCGGTTGCGGGCACGATCTGCGCCGAGGGTGGTTCGCCGCTGAGCCAGATGCCTGGCGGGGAGGCCTGGAAGAAGCGCTACGACGCCGAATTCGGCGCCCAGGCGTTCCAGCTCTATTCGCCGTACTCGTACGACGGCACGATGGTGCTGGCGCACGCCATGATGAAGGCGAACTCGGTCGATCCGGCAAAGTACCTGCCCTTCGTCTCCAAGGTCGACTACAACGGCGTGACCAAGAAGGACATCCACTTCACCAAGAACGGCGAACTGGTGGATGCGACCATCACGATCTCCGAGTTCGACAAGGACGGCAAGAAGAATGTCCTGACCGTGCAATAAGGAGAATCGGTCGGCCGGCTTTCCCGCCGGCCTGTTCGATTTCGGAAAGGCGCCCCCGATCGGGCGCCTTTTTTCATGCCGTCCGCCGGGCAGCGCCGGGCGACAAAAAAGCCGAGCATCTCGCGATGGCTCGGCTGGCTGCAGCGGCGCGTGGCGCCGGCTCCGTTGCGGCAATGCTGCCGCGGCCGGATTACTTCTTCAGCGACAGGACCCACTCGGCCAGTTGCTTGGCCTGGGCCGGGGTGACCTGCGGGTTGGCGGGCATCGGGACCGGGCCCCAGGTGCCGGAAACGCCGTGCAGAATGGCGTTGGTCAGGGTGTCGACGGCACCGGGCTTGCCGGCGTACTTGGCGGCGACTTCCTGGTACGACGGGCCGACCAGCTTCTTGTCGACGGCGTGGCAGGCCAGGCAGTTCTTCGACTTGGCCAGGGCCAGCATGTCTTCGGCGGCGAACGCCGACGACATGGTCATGGTCGCAGCGGCAGTCAAGGCAGCCGCGAAGACAATCTTCTTCATTCCAGTCCTCCAGAGGGTTGAACACAACAGCAGACAGACAAGGAACGCATGTTAATCAAAACGGTTGACCCATTCGAGCCGAAGTCGACGAGAATTGGGCGGGAATTTTCCCCTTCTTGACCAGGCTCAACGAGCGGAAGCGCCGTTCATGTTGCGATTGGTAAAGTTTGTCCCGTTTCCAGGAAATGCACGATGGTCTTCGTCCTTCTCGGTTTGCTGCTCCTCGTCCTCAAGCTGCTCCATGTGGGGCCGGTCGCGGCGTGGTCCTGGTGGTGGGTCCTGGTGCCGTTCGCCCTGGCGTTCGTCTGGTGGGAGATCGTCGATCCGATGTTCAACATCTCCCAGAAGCGGGCGATGGACGACATGGCGCGGCGGCAGAAGGAACGGCGCGAAAAGTTCCGGCGCAGCCTCGGCCTGGGCGGAACCCGGCGCGGGAAATAGCGCCCGGGCGTCTGCGCCGGGCGCGAAGCCCGAGGCTTGGTCTTTCCACAGGGCCGCGGCGGTTCCCGGCCGCGTTTGTTCGCCGTCCGAACAACCCTTGCGACGCCGGGTTCAGTGACCCTGCTCGCTGCGCGGGTGCGATACACTGCGCGGCGTCAGGAGAGAGCCGCCGATCATGCGCGCGGCCGCCGAAGGCGTAAACCTCGAACGGTGTATCGCTCAGGCAAAAGGACTGGCAAGGTGGTCCTCACTGGAGAGCGGCGCCGCAGCCCGGCGCCCACCGAAGGGGCAAGTCCGGCGAATGCCGGGCCAATCTCTCAGGTACCCGGGACAGCGAGGGGGTGTCCGCAGGTCACGGCAGCGCAGTCGCGCGTGCCGGGCGGCGAAACAGAGAACCTCAGCGAGAGTCCACCGTGTCCGAAACTCCTTCTTCCGTCCAGAGCGACCTGCTCCTCACCCCGCTGTACGGCCTGCACCTGGAACTCGGTGCACGGCTGGTGCCGTTCGCCGGTTACTCGATGCCGGTGCAATATCCGGCCGGCATCCTGGCCGAACACCTGCACACCCGACAGTCCGCCGGGTTGTTCGATATTTCGCACATGGGGCAGGTGGCGCTGCGCGGCGCGGATGCCGCGGCGGCGCTGGAGACGCTGGTGCCGATGGACATCGTCGGCTTGGTCGAGGGCAAGCAGCGCTACGCCTTGTTCACCAACGAGCAGGGCGGCATCCTCGACGACCTGATGGTGATTCCGCGTACGCGCGCCGACGGCGCCGGCACGGAGCTGTTCCTCATCGTCAACGCCGCCTGCAAGGCGCAGGACATCGCGCTGCTGGGTGCGCTGTCCGATCGCTGCGAGGTCGTGCCAATGCCGGAGCAGGCCCTGATCGCGCTGCAGGGCCCGGCTGCGGTGCAGGCCTTCGCCCGGCTCGTGCCGGAGGCCGCCGCGATGGTCTTCATGACCGGGCGCTGGCTCGACGTGCCGCGTGCCGGGGCGCCGATCCGGGTGTTCGCGACACGCAGCGGCTACACCGGCGAAGACGGCCTGGAAATCTCGGTCGCCGCCAGGGAGGTGGAAGCGCTGGCCCGGCTGCTGCTGGCCTTGCCCGAGGTCAAGCCGATCGGACTGGGCGCGCGCGACACGCTGCGGCTCGAGGCCGGGCTGTGCCTGTACGGCCATGACATCGACGCGACGACGACCCCGGTCGAAGCCGGGCTGGTCTGGGCGATCCAGAAGGTGCGCCGCAATGGCGGCGCGCGCGCCGGCGGTTTCCCGGGAGCCGATGTCGTTCTCGGTCAGATCGACGCGTCGGCCGCGGTGGCCCGGCGCCGTGTCGGTCTGATCGGCATGGACCGCACGCCGGTGCGCGACGGTGCCGAACTGCTCGCATCCGACGGCCGGGTCGCCGGCCGCGTGACCAGCGGCAGCTTCGGCCCCAGCGTCGGCGGTCCGGTGGCAATGGCCTATGTCGGCGCCGAATTCGCCGCCCCTGGAACCGCGCTGCATGCGCAGGTCCGCGGGCGTGCCGTGCCGATGCAGGTGCAGCCCATGCCCTTCGTTCCGCATCGCTACTGGCGCGGCTGACCGACCCGACGTTCCGGCGCACCGATTGGCGCTTCGTGCGACGACAATCGATCGCCCGGCGCTTGGCCCGCAGTGCGCTTCCCATCGTTTCCCATCTGCAACCGGAGTCTTCCATGAGCCTCAAATTCACCCCCGACCATGAATGGATCCGCATCGATGCCGACGGTCTGGCGACGATCGGCATCACCGCCCACGCGCAGGACGCGCTCGGCGACGTGGTGTTCGTCGATCTGCCCGAGGTCGGCAAGGACTACGCGGCGCACGACGCGGCCGGCGTGGTCGAGTCGGTCAAGGCGGCAGCCGACGTCTACATGCCGGTGTCGGGCACGGTGATCGAGGTCAACGAGTCGCTGCGTGCCGATCCCGCGCTGGCCAACAGCGATCCGCTCAATGCCGGCTGGTTCTTCCGCATGAAGCTCGCGGAACCGGGCCAGCTCGACGCGCTGATGGACGAAGCTGCCTACGCTGAACTGCTCAAGACCGCCTGATCGCCTGAGCGCCCGGCGGGGCGGGCACCGCCCGCCGCCGGTCCGGCGCACCGGGCCACTCCGGAGAATTCGCATGTTGATGTCGACCCAACCCGCGCTGCGGGATCTCGAAGATGCGCAGGCGTTCCAGCGGCGCCATATCGGCCCGGACGCCGCCGACCAGGCGCGGATGCTCGCGGCCATCGGCAGCGCCGATCTGTCGTCGCTGATGGAGGCGACGATCCCGGCGGCGATCCGTCGCGCGCAGCCGTTCGACCAGCCCGGGCCGGCCGGCGAGACCCGTGCGCTTGCCGAGCTGCGCGCCATCGCCGCGCGCAACCGGGTGATGCGCAGCTACATCGGCCAGGGCTATCACGCCGCCATCACGCCCGGCGTCATCCAGCGCAACGTGCTGGAGAACCCGGCCTGGTATACGGCGTACACGCCGTACCAGCCGGAGATCAGCCAGGGCCGGCTCGAAGCGCTGCTCAACTTCCAGACCATGGTGGCCGACCTCACCGGCCTGGACGTGGCCAACGCGTCGATGCTCGACGAGGCGACCGCCGCAGCCGAGGCCATGACCCTGGCGTTGCGTTCGGCCAAGACGGCGTCGCAGCGGCTGTTCGTGGCCGACGACGTGCTGCCGCAGACCCTCGAGGTGCTGCGCACCCGGGCCGAGCCGATCGGCGTGGAGGTCGTGACGGGCCCGCTCGACCAGGCGCTCGACGGCGACTGGTTCGCCGTGCTGCTGCAGTATCCCGGAGTCGACGGAACGGTGCGCGACGACCGTGAGCGCATCGCCGCGCTCAAGGCGCGCGGAACGCTGGTCATCGTCGCGGCGGATCTGCTGGCCCTCACGCTGCTGATGCCGCCGGGCGAACTCGGCGCGGACATCGCCATCGGCAACACCCAGCGCTTCGGCCTGCCGCTGGCGTTCGGCGGTCCGCACGCCGCCTACATGGCGGTGCGCGACGCGCTCAAGCGCTCGCTGCCCGGACGGCTCGTGGGAGTCAGCCAGGACAGCCACGGGCGGCCGGCGTACCGGCTGGCACTGCAGACGCGCGAACAGCACATCCGCCGCGAAAAGGCGACGAGCAACATCTGTACCGCGCAGGTGCTGCCGGCGGTGCTCGCCAGCATGTACGCGGTCTATCACGGCCCGGACGGGCTGCGCCGCATCGCGCAGCGGGTCCATGCCTATACGGTGGTGCTCGCCGACGCGCTGCAGCGGCTGGGCGTGACCGTGGCCAACCCGGCGTTCTTCGACACCCTGACATTGCACACCGGGGACCGTACCGACGACATCCACGCGGCGGCGCAGGAACGCGGCATCAACTTCCGTCGCGCCGGCGCGGACCGTATCGGGATTTCCCTCGACGAAACCGTGACGCGCGAGGACCTGCTCGATGTCCTGGCCTGCTTCGGCCCGGTCGATGCCGCACAGGTGTTCGGCGCGGCGGAGAAGGGCGTCGCGCCACGCTGGCCGCAGCAGCTCGGCCGCTCCGGCGCCTACCTGACGCATCCGGTGTTCAACCGCCACCACAGCGAGACCGAGATGCTGCGCTACCTGCGCCGGCTCGCCGACAAGGACATCGCGCTGGACCGGGCGATGATCCCGCTGGGCTCGTGCACGATGAAGCTCAACGCCACGAGCGAGATGGTGCCGATCACCTGGCCCGAGTTCGCCTCGATCCATCCGTTCGCGCCGGCCGACCAGACGCTGGGCTACGCCGATCTCGCACGCCAGCTCGAGGCGTGGCTGTGCGCGGCGACCGGCTACGACGCGATGTGCCTGCAGCCCAACGCCGGCTCGCAGGGCGAATACGCGGGGCTGCTGGTCATCCGCGCCTGGCACGCCAGCCGCGGTGAGTCACACCGCGACGTCTGCCTGATCCCGTCGTCGGCGCACGGCACCAATCCGGCGTCGGCGCACATGGCCGGGATGCGGGTCGTCGTCGTCGCCTGCGACGACCAGGGCAATGTCGACCTCGACGACCTGCGCGCCAAGGCGCAGGCGCATGCCGACCAGCTCGCCGCGTGCATGATCACCTACCCGAGCACCCACGGCGTGTTCGAGACCCGGGTCCGCGAGATCTGCGACGTGGTCCACGCGCACGGCGGGCAGGTCTACGTCGACGGCGCCAACATGAACGCGCTGGTCGGACTGGCCAGTCCGCCCGAGTTCGGCGCGGATGTGTCGCACCTCAACCTGCACAAGACCTTCAGCATTCCCCACGGCGGTGGCGGGCCCGGGGTCGGCCCGATCGGCGTGCGCGCGCACCTCGCGCCGTTCCTGCCGGTGCACCGCGCCGCCGGGGTCGATCATCCCGGCGCCGTCGGCGCGGTCAGCGCCGCGCCACTGGGCAACGCCGGCGTGCTGCCGATCTCGTGGATGTACATGCGGATGATGGGGGCAGCGGGGCTCACCCAGGCCAGCCGGATCGCGATCCTCTCGGCCAACTACATCGCCGAGCGGCTCAAGGCGCACTACCCGGTGCTCTACACCGGCGAGAACGGCCGCGTCGCGCACGAGTGCATCCTCGACCTGCGACCGCTCAAGGACGCCACCGGGATCAGCAACGAGGACGTCGCCAAGCGGCTGATGGACTACGGCTTCCACGCGCCGACCATGAGTTTCCCGGTGCCGGGAACGCTGATGATCGAGCCGACCGAGAGCGAGCCGCTGATCGAGCTCGACCGCTTCGTCGCGGCGATGA
>JAKAIB010000089.1 GCA_021814605.1 Pseudomonadota bacterium
CCCAGGCCAGCCGGACCGCGATCCTCTCGGCCAACTACATCGCCGAGCGGCTCAAGGCGCACTACCCGGTGCTCTACACCGGCGAGAACGGCCGCGTCGCGCACGAGTGCATCCTCGATCTGCGACCGCTCAAGGACGCCACCGGGATCAGCAACGAGGACGTCGCCAAGCGGCTGATGGACTACGGCTTCCACGCGCCGACCATGAGTTTCCCGGTGCCGGGAACGCTGATGATCGAGCCGACCGAGAGCGAGCCGCTGATCGAGCTCGACCGCTTCGTCGCGGCGATGATCGCCATCCGCGAGGAAATCGCCCGCATCGAGCGCGGCGAATGGCCGCGCGACGACAATCCGCTCAAGGCGGCGCCGCACACCGCCGACAGCCTGCTCGGCGGCGACTGGACGCATGCCTACAGCCGCCACCAGGCCGCCTATCCGGTGACCGGACAGCAGGATGGCAAGTACTGGCCGCCGGTCGGCCGCGTCGACAACGTCTGGGGCGACCGCAACCTGCAATGCGCCTGCCCGCCGGTGGCCGACTACGTCGAATGACCGGGATGCGCGCGGCCGCCAATACCGAGATCCGTTCATGACCCAGCAAGACAAGCGCCAGCATTTCGCCAGCGACAACTACGCCGGCATCTGTCCCGAAGCACTGCACTGGATGCTGCAGGCCAACGAGTCCGGCCACCAGCCGGCGTATGGCGAGGACGTCTGGACGCAGCGCGTGTCCGACCGGCTGCGCGAGCTGTTCCAGACCGACTGCGACGTCTACTTCGTGTTCAACGGCACGGCGGCGAACTCGCTGGCGCTAGCGGCGATGTGCCAGAGCTACCACGCGGTGATCTGCACTCCGGTGGCGCACATCGAGACCGACGAATGCGGCGGTCCCGAGTTCTTCTCCAACGGATCGAAGCTGCTGGTCACCGAGGGCGACAGCCCGGCGGCGCGGCACGGCAAGCTCACGCCCGACGCGGTCGAGACGCTGGTGACCAAGCGCAGCGACATCCACTATCCCAAGCCCAAGGTGGTGTCGCTGACCCAGTCGACCGAGCTCGGCACCATCTACAGCGTGGAGGAGGTGCGGGCAATCGCCGCCATCGCCAAGCGCCGCCACCTCAAGGTCCACATGGACGGCGCGCGCTTTGCCAACGCGGTGGCGTCGCTCGGCTGCCATCCGAGCGAGATCACCTGGCGGGCCGGGGTCGACGTGCTGTGCTTCGGCGGCACCAAGAACGGATTGCCCGTGGGCGAAGCCGTGGTGTTCTTCGATCGCGCGCTGTCCGCCGACTTCGCCTGGCGGGTCAAGCAGGCAGGGCAGCTGGCGTCCAAGATGCGGTTCATCTCGGCGCCTTGGGTCGGCATGCTCGAGAACGACACGTGGCTGCACAACGCGCGCCACGCCAACGCCATGGCGCAGCGGCTGTACGACGCCATTCACGCCGTTCCCGGCGTCGATGTGATGCATCCGCCCGAGGCCAACGCGGTGTTCGCGCGGCTGCCGCGCCGGGCGATCGACACCCTGCACGCGCAGGGCTGGCGCTTCTACGAGTTCATCGCCGGCGGCGGTTGCCGGCTGATGTGCGCCTGGGACACCACGCCGGAGACGGTCGACGCGTTCGCTGCCGACATCGCGGCGGCCTGCCGGGACTGATCGGCCGGCGACACAGGGAGGCAAGGCGATGGCGGTCTCGGTGTTCGACCTGTTCAAGATCGGCATCGGGCCGAGCAGTTCGCACACCGTCGGGCCGATGCGCGCCGCGCGGCTGTTCGTGCAGCAGCTCGATCAGGCCGGCCTGATCGACCACACGGCCCGGGTGCGCTGCGAGCTCTACGGCTCGCTCGGCGCCACCGGCAAGGGGCACGGCAGCGACAAGGCGGTGATTCTCGGTCTGCAGGGCGAGCAGCCCGACAGCGTGGACGTCGACGCCATTCCGGCCCGGCTGGCCGAACTGCGCACGAGCGGGCGGCTGGCGCTACCCGGCGGCGCCAGCATCGGCTTCGACGCCGCGCACGACATCGTGTTCTTCGCCACCCGGCAACTGCCGCTGCACGCCAACGGCATGCGCTTCGTCGCGTTCGATGCGGCCGGAGCCGAGATTGCCGCACGCGTCTACTACTCGGTCGGCGGCGGCTTCGTCGTCAGCGAGGAAGCGGCGGCCGACGGGCAGCGTCGCAAGGTGATCGCCCCCGACACGACGGTGCTGCCGCTGCCGTTCCACAGCGCTGCCGAACTCCTCGGCCAGGTCCGCACGCAGGGCATCTCGATCGCGCAGGCCATGCGGGTCAACGAGCGCACCTGGCGCAGCGACGCCGAGATCGACGCGGGACTGCTGCGCATCTGGCGCACGATGCAGGACTGCGTCGCTCGCGGCGTGGCCGCCGAGGGTGCGCTGCCGGGCTGGCTGCGGGTGCCGCGGCGCGCCCCGGCGCTGTACCGCGCGCTGACGCCGGGGCAGGGCACCGCCCTTCCTCGCGGCGAAGGGCTGGCGCCGCCGCACATCGCGCCGTCCGATCCGCTGCAGGCGCTCGACTGGGTCAACCTCTACGCCCTCGCAGTCAACGAGGAGAACGCCGCCGGTGGCCGCGTGGTGACCGCGCCGACCAACGGTGCCGCCGGCATCATCCCGGCGGTGCTGCACTACTACACCCGGTTCGTGCCGCAGGCGAGCGATTCCGGGGTGATCGACTTCCTGCTGACCGCCGGGGCGATCGGCCTGCTGTACAAGGAGAATGCGTCGATCAGCGGCGCCGAGGTGGGTTGTCAGGGCGAGGTCGGCGTCGCCTGCTCGATGGCGTCGGGCGCGCTCTGCGCCGTGCTCGGCGGAACGCCGGAGCAGGTCGAGAACGCCGCCGAGATCGGCATGGAGCACCATCTCGGGCTGACCTGCGACCCGGTCGGCGGGCTGGTGCAGGTGCCGTGCATCGAGCGCAACGCCATCGCCGCCGTCCAGGCGGTCAACGCCGCACGCATGGCGCTGCACGGCGACGGGCGGCACATCGTGTCGCTCGATCAGGTGATCAAGACCATGCGCGAGACCGGCGCCGACATGAAGACCAAGTACAAGGAAACCGCCCGCGGCGGGCTGGCGGTCAACATCGTCGAGTGCTGACGCCGCCCGGCGTTGCTGCACAATTGCAGGTTGCTTCAACGGGCAGGCGGTGGACGCGGCAGGCTGCCGGGCTCGCGCCTTGCGCGGATCAACCATCGCGGGGATTCCATGATCTTCATCACCGGCGGTGCCGGATTCATCGGCGCCAATTTCGTGCACCACTGGCTGCGCACGCGCGACGAGCCGCTGCTGGTGCTCGATGCGCTGACCTATGCGGGCAACCTGGAAAGCCTCGCCGACGTGCAGGATGACGCGCGCTACGCCTTTGCACGGGTCGACATCTGCGACCGGCCGGCGGTTGCCGCGCTGCTGCAGGCGCACCGGCCGCGGGCGGTGCTGCACTTCGCCGCCGAAAGCCACGTCGACCGCTCCATCCACGGGCCGGGGGACTTCATCCGCACCAACGTGACCGGCACGTTCGAGCTGCTCGAAGCCAGCCGCGCCTACTGGAGCGCGCTGGGCGAAGCCGAGCGCGCGGCGTTCCGCTTCCTCCACGTCTCGACCGACGAGGTCTACGGCTCGCTCGCACCGACCGACCCCGCGTTCACCGAAACCACGCCGTACGCGCCGAACAGCCCGTACGCGGCGAGCAAGGCGGCCAGCGACCACCTGGTGCGCGCCTGGCACCACACCTACGGCCTGCCGGTGCTGACCACCAACTGCTCGAACAACTACGGGCCGTACCAGTTTCCGGAGAAGCTGATCCCGCTGATGATCCACAACGCCCTCGCGGGACGGCCGCTGCCGGTGTACGGCGATGGGCAGAACGTGCGCGACTGGCTCTATGTCGAGGATCACTGCCGCGCCATCGCCCGGGTGCTGGACGCCGGCCGGACCGGCGAGACCTACAACGTCGGCGGTCACAACGAGGTGCGCAACCTCGACGTCGTCCACACCCTGTGCAGCCTGCTCGACGAACTGCGGCCCAGGGACGACGGCGGCAGCTATGCCGCGCAGATCGCCTTTGTCGCCGATCGCCCGGGGCATGACCGGCGCTACGCCATCGACGCCGGCAAGATCGGCCGCGAGCTCGGCTGGACGCCGCAGGAGACGTTCGCGTCCGGACTGCGCCGCACGGTGCAGTGGTACCTCGAGCATGCCGGCTGGGTCGACCACGTCACCAGCGGCGCCTACCGCGAATGGATCGGCCGGCAGTACGGGGCCGCCGCATGACGGCGCGCATCCTGCTGCTCGGCGCCGACGGTCAGGTGGGCTGGGAGCTGCGCCGCGCACTGCTGCCGCTGGGCGAGGTGGTTGCCATGAATCGTGCGCAGGCCGACCTGTCCGACCTCGCCGCGCTGCGCGCGCTGCTGGAGCGCGAGCGCCCCGACGTCGTGGTCAACGCCGCGGCGTATACCGCGGTCGACAAGGCCGAGAACGATGCCGACCGGGCGATGCGGGTCAACGCCGAGGCGCCGGCGGTGCTGGCGCAGCATGTCGCCGCGCACGGCGGCTGGCTGGTGCACTATTCGACCGACTATGTGTTCGACGGCGCCAAGGCCTCGCCTTACGTCGAGACCGATCCGCCGGCGCCGCGCAGCGTCTACGGCCGCAGCAAGCTCGCCGGCGAGCAGGCGATCGCGCAAAGCGGCTGCCGCCACCTGGTGCTGCGGACCTCGTGGGTGTACGCGGCGCGCGGCGGCAATTTCGCCCGGACGATGCTGCGGCTGGCGGGGGAACGCGACGCACTGCGCATCGTCGCCGACCAGACCGGGGCGCCGACCAGCGCCGAACTCATCGCCGACGTCACCGGGCTGGCGCTGCACCGGCTGCAGACCGATCCGGTGCTGGCCGCCAGCGCCCCCGGCCTCTACCACCTCGCCGCGGCCGGCGCGACCACCTGGCACGGCTACGCCCGGTTCGTGATCGAGCGCGGGCTGGCGCTGGGGCTGCCGCTGCGCTGCACCCCGGATCGCGTCGAGCCCATCGCCACGGCCGACTATCCGCTGCCGGCACCGCGCCCGGCGAATTCGCGGCTGGACTGTGGCAAGCTCGAATCGACGTTCGCGCTGCGGCTGCCGCAGTGGGACATCCAGGTCGGGCGGCTGCTGGCCGAGCTGGCCGGCTGATCCTTCCCATCCGCTTCAACGCCCGTTCACCACCTTCACCATGCAACGCAAAGGCATCATCCTCGCCGGCGGCTCCGGCACCCGGCTCTACCCCGTCACCCAGGCGGTCAGCAAGCAGCTGCTGCCGGTGTACGACAAGCCGATGATCTATTACCCGCTGTCGACGCTGATGCTCGCCGGCATGCGCGACGTGCTGATCATCTCCACCCCCCAGGACACGCCGCGCTTCAGCCAACTGCTCGGCGACGGCAGCCAGTGGGGGCTGAACCTGCAGTACGCCGTCCAGCCGTCGCCCGACGGTCTGGCCCAGGCGTTCATCATCGGCCGCGATTTCGTCGGATCGGACAGCAGCGCGCTGGTGCTCGGCGACAACCTGTTCTGGGGACACGACTTCCAGCAGCAGCTGCAGCAGGCCAGCCGCCAGCCGCAGGGGGCGACGGTGTTCGCCTACCACGTCCACGACCCGGAGCGGTACGGCGTGGTCGAGTTCGACGCCCAGGGGCGTGCGGTCAGCCTGGAGGAAAAGCCGGCACGCCCCAAGTCGAGCTTTGCCGTGACCGGGCTGTACTTCTACGACAACCGGGTGGTCGACATCGCCGCGGCGCTCAAGCCCTCGGCGCGCGGCGAACTGGAGATCACCGACGTCAATCGCGTCTACCTGGAACAGGGCGGGCTGCAGGTGCAGACCCTCGGCCGCGGCTACGCCTGGCTCGACACCGGCACCCATGACAGCCTGCTCGACGCCGGCCAGTTCATCGCCACCATCGAGAAGCGCCAGGGGCTGAAGGTCGCCTGTCCCGAGGAGATCGCGTTCCGGCAGGGCTGGATCGATGCCGGCCGGCTGCAGGCGCTGGCCGAGCCGATGAAGAAGAACGGCTACGGCCAGTACCTGCTGCGGCTGCTGCAGGAGTGACGCCCACCCGACAACCATCGCTGCGCCCGGTTCTCTCCTCAAGGGGCAGGGCCCTCCTGGGGTGGCCCGGCGCGTGTCCTTGCCGCATACGATCATGAACGTCATTTCCACTGCATTGCCCGAAGTCCTGGTGCTCGAACCCAAGGTGTTCGGCGATTCCCGCGGCTTCTTCTTCGAGAGCTACAACCGCAAGACTTTCGCTGCCGATACCGGGCTGGACGTCGAGTTCGTGCAGGACAACCACTCGCGCTCGGCGCGCGGCGTGCTGCGCGGCATCCACTACCAGCTGGTGCGCCCCCAGGGCAAGCTGGTCCGGGCGGTTGCCGGCGCGGTGTGGGACCTGGCGGTCGACCTGCGGCGCAGTTCGCCGCGTTTCGGTCGGTGGGTGGGGGTGGAACTCAGCGCCGAGAACCAGCGCCAGCTCTGGGTGCCGCCGGGATTCGGCCATGCCTTCGTGGTGCTCAGCGAGACGGCGGATTTCCTCTACAAGACCACCGACTACTGGTATCCGGAGCACGAGCGCAGCGTGGTGTGGAACGATCCCGACCTGGCGATCGACTGGCCGCTCGACGGTGCCGCGCCGCAACTCGCGGCCAAGGACGCGCAGGCGCCGCGTCTCGCCGAGGCCGAGGTCTACGACTGACCGGCGGGGCGCGCAGTTCGCGGCGGCAGGCGCGCCCGAGCATCGGGCACGGACCCTGCGGCGCCTGCGGGCCGCGGGATCAGGCCAGTCCGCTGGCAAGCCAGCCGGCCCAGTCGGCGGCGCCGTTGGCACGGGCGCGCTGCGCGGCGTGGTTCCAGTCGTAGGCGACGGCGATCAGTTCGATGCTCCAGCGCCGCGATCCCAGGGACTCGCAGAGCGCGTAGCGGGCATGCGGGCTGCCGTTGCGTACCCAGTGCAGCGCGACGTGGTCGTCGTCGTACGCCTGCAGGCCCACGCTGCCGGGATTGACCACCAGCGGTCCGCCGGGGAGCTGCATCACCCGCGGCTGGTGGCTGTGGCCGCACAGCAGCAGCTCGACGTCGGCGCCGGAGATCCGGGTCGCGACCTCGTCGACCCGCGCCGGGCGCACCCCCGCGGCACCGGCATCGGGCGCGACGGTTTCGAGCAGGTAGTCCAGGTCGCTGTCGGGCCGCCCGTGCACCATGCGCACCCCGGCAACGGGCTCGAGGGTCGCGGGCAGCGCGGCGAGCCAGTCGCGCTGTGCCGGCGTGGTCTGTTCGAAGGCGTATTGGTCGGCCGCGGTGCCCGGCGCCTCGGCGCAGGCCAGCAGCTGGCGTTCGTGGTTGCCGCGGATGGTCGGCAGGCCGAGCGCGATCAGCCGGTCGGCGGTCTCCCGCGGCCACAGCGGTCCGCTCAGCAGGTCGCCGCAGTCGACCGTCAGGTCGGCGCCGCGCCGCGCGATGTCGGCCAGCACCGCGTCGAGCGCGGGGAGATTGCCGTGGATGTCGGAGACGATGGCCAGGCGCATGGTGGCGTGGGGGCGGGAGGGTCCGGACCGCATCATGGCACGATCGGCCGCGCCGGCGGAAAGACCGCGGCGCTGGAATAATGCGCCGATGACGCGACACGCCCACCCCATCGACGCCCGCACCGCCTTCCTGCTGACCCTGCCGCCGCTGTTCTGGGCGGGGAATGCCGTGGTCGGACGGCTGATGGTCGGGCAGATTCCGCCGCTGGCGCTGAGTTTCTACCGCTGGCTGTTCGCGCTGGTGCTCGCGCTGTTCCTGGTCGGTCCCGACCTGTGGCGCCAGCGGGCGGTGCTGATGCGGCGCTGGAAGTCGCTGGCGCTGATGGGCCTGCTCGGCGTCGGCAGCTACAACTCGCTGCAGTACGTCGCCCTCGAGACCAGCACGCCGCTGAACGTGTCGCTGATCGTGTCGAGCGCGCCGGTGTTCATCCTGCTGATCGGCGGGGCGTTCTACCGCCAGCCGGTCGGCGGTTCGCAGTGGATCGGCGCGCTGCTGTCCATTGCGGGGGTCGCGCTGGTGGTCGCCAAGGGCGACCCGGCGCATCTGGCGCAGCTGCGGCTGGCCCCGGGCGACCTGATCATGCTGGTCGCGGTGTTCCTCTGGGCGATCTATACGTGGGAGTTGCGGTTGCGCCCCCTCGGGCTGGCGCCGATGACGTCGCTGGCGGCGCAGATGGCCTGGGGCGTGGTTGCCATCCTGCCGTTCATGCTGGGCGAACGCTGGATCACCGGCGCGACGCCACATTGGGGCGTGCCGGTCTGGGCGGCGCTGGCCTACGTCGCGGTGCTGCCGTCGCTGTTCGCCTACTGGTGCTGGGGCAGCGCCGTCGGTCGCGTCGGGGCGCAGATTCCGGCGTACTTCGGCAACCTGGCGCCGCTGTTCGCCGCGGTGCTGAGCTGGCTGTTCCTGCACGAACCGATCCACGCATACCACCTCGGCGCCGCGGCGCTGATCTTCGCCGGCATCCACGTCGCGCTGCGGTCACGCCCGGTGATGGCGCCGACCGAACCGTCGGAGCGCTGAATCCGGCCCGCGCCGCGGCGTGAAGTTTTTCACGCGGCGGCGCCAGAATGCTGCCGGTGTGACGTACGTCGTTGTCGCCCTGCCGCCGGATTGGGTAGAGTGCAGCGATCCCACGGGCGGACGCCAGCCGGCCGGCCCTTGCATGTCCCGCGCCTCCGTCGCTTGCACGATCCGATGACCTCGACTCCGTTCGGCACCGACGCGCCGGTGCTGTCGTCCCCGGCCGGGTCGTCGGCAGTCATGCCGTTCGGGACGGCGGCGCAGCGTCGGTCCGCGTCGCCGGCGCAGCGCTGGATGCGCTGGATCTACTGGGGGCTGTTCTGCCTCGCGCTGCTGCTCAACGCCCTGTATGCGGTGTCGACCTGGCGCAACCAGCGGCAGCTGCTGTTCGAGTCGCTCGACACCAGTTCGGGTTTCCTGGTGAGCGCCGCGCAGTCCTACCTGCAGAACGACGCGCTGGTGCTGCAGTGGGTCGCGGCCGATGTGCAGGCGTTGCCGGACCCCCCGCAGGCCGCTGCGCTGCAGGTTGAACTCGCCAAGGCGCAGCGTCTGCTTCCGGACACTGTGGCGTTGAGCATCGTCGACGCTTCGGGGCGCATGCTCGGCAGTTCGCTGCGCGCTGCCGGACTGCCGGATGTCCGGCAGGCGCGGACGCTGGCCCGGTTCCTGGGGTCGGGCCCGGCGCCGCTGCGCATCGGGCGTCCGGTGATCGATCCGGTTGCCGGGGTCTGGGTGGTCCCGCTGGCCTGCCCGGTCGCGGCCCATGACGGGCGCGCGGCGTTCGATGTGATCGCTTCGGTGCGCCTGGGGGCATTCATGCGACGTGCTCTGGCGGACGAGGGCAAGGTCCATCCGGGCACCGTGGTCATCCTGGCACACGACGATGGCTACGTGCTGGCGCGGTGGCCGGCGCCGCTCGATCCGGCCTTTGTCGGCCGACGGCATGGCGGCGCCTTCATGCAGTCGCTGCAGGCCGATCCGGGGCGGCAGCACGACCGCTACGCCGGCCTGGCGCGCGCCGACGGCACGAGCGTGGCCGGCAGCTGGCGCCGGCTGCCGGCCGCCCCCGAGCTTGCGGTTGCGGTGGCGGTCCCCAGCAGCCTGCTGTGGCGGCAGTTCCTGCCGACGGTCTCGGCCGCGCTGATCGGGCTGGGGGTGTTCCTGCTGCTCCTGACCGGGGTCTATCGCTATGCGCAAGGCCAGATCGGACGCGATCTGGCGAACGCCCGGTTGCAGCAGCAGCGACTGCGCCAGCTGGCAATGAGCGATCCGCTGACCGGCATCGGCAACCGGCTGTTGTTGCGCGAACGGCTGGAACAGGCGCTGGACGATTCCCGGAAGACTGGCCGCGGTTTCGGGCTGCTGCTGCTCGGCCTCGATGGATTCAAGCAGGTCAACGATGCCTTCGGGCATTCGGCGGGCGACGACCTGCTGCGCGAGGCCGCACGCCGGCTGCGGCAGGTGCTGAACCGGGGCGAGGTGCTGGCAAGGATGGGCGGGGACGAATTCGCCGCGGTGATCGACGACGGATTCGACGGCCAGGGCGGCCCGGACGACGTGGCCGCCCGCATCCTCGCCGCGCTGCGCCGGCCGTTCGATCTCGGTGCCGGCCGTCACGCGTCGGTTTCTGCGAGCCTGGGTGGATCGGTCCATCCCGCCGACGGCGCCGACGTGGAAACGCTGCTGCGTCGCGCCGGCCTGGCGCTCGACGCCGCCAAATCCGCCGGGCGCGACCGGGTGTTCCGGTTCCGGGCCGAGTTCGAGGCGGCGGCGCAGCGGCAGCAGCGGCTGTTCGAGGGCGTCGAGCAGGCGCTGCACGACGGTCGGCTGATGCTGCATTACCAGCCGATCGTGTCCATCAGCGGCGATCCCGAGCGGCCGGCGGTGGTCGGGGTCGAGGCGCTGCTGCGGTTGCGCGACCCGGCCCGCGGCATCGTGCCGGCGGCGGAGTTTGCCGAGGTGCTCGATCACGGCCGGCTCGCCCGTCCGATCGGGCGCTTCGCGCTCGACCGGGCGCTGCACCAGGGGGCGTTGTGGCGGGAGCAGGGACTGGCGCTGCACGTCGCCGTCAACATCAGCGCCGAGCACCTGCTCGCCGCGGAATTCCTCGACGACCTGCAGCAGGCGCTGCGCGACCATCCGGGATTCCCGGCGCCCAGCCTGGTGCTCGAGGTGACCGAATCGGCGCCGCTGCGCAACCTGCAGCAGGCCCGCCAGGTGCTGCAGGACTGCCTCGACCTCGGCGTGAACATCGCCCTCGACGATTTCGGCACCGGCGCGGCGTCGCTGACCTATCTGCAGCAGCTGCCGGCGCAGTCGCTCAAGATCGACCAATCGTTCGTGCGCGACATGGTCAACGATCCGAAGGATTTCGCCATCGTCTCGGCCGTGGTCACCGCGGCCAACCTGCTCGGGCTGGAAGTGATCGGCGAGGGCGCGGAGACGCTGCAGCATCTGGCGATGCTCGCCGCGATGGACTGCACCATGGCCCAGGGTCACGCGATCGCGCCGGCGCTGCCGGCCGACGCAGTGGCCACCTGGGTGCAGACCTGGACGCGCCCGGTCTCGAACCTGCGCGCGGCGCCGTTCCCGCGCGAGGTCGAGGTCGCGCAGCTGCGCCGCGTCGAGCGGCTGCAGCAGGCGGTGCGCGGCGAGGCGGCGTTTCCCGACCACGTGCTCGACGAATCCGCCGAGAACCAGTGCCATCTCGGCCTCTGGCTCAACGGGCAGGGCCGGCTGTACTACGGGCGCGATCCGCGCTACGCGACGTTGCGCGAGCAGCATGCGCGGATCCATCGGCTGGCGCGCGATGCCAAGGCGGCGCTCGATCGGGGCGACGCCGACGCGGCGCTTCGGCTGGGCGATGCGGTCGCGGAACTCAGCGCCGC
>JAKAIB010000090.1 GCA_021814605.1 Pseudomonadota bacterium
AGGCTGAAGCCGTGGCGAAACGCGACTACTACGAAATTCTGGGCGTGAGCAAGAGCGCCTCGGAAGACGAGATCAAGAAGGCCTATCGCCGGCTGGCGATGAAGCACCACCCCGACCGCAATCAAGGCGACAAAGCGGCGGAGGAGAAGTTCAAGGAGATCAAGGAGGCCTATGAGTGTCTCTGTGACTCGCAGAAGCGCGCCGCCTACGATCAGTACGGCCATGCCGGCGTCGATCCGTCGGCGGCCGGCGGATTCGGCGGGGGGTTCGCCGGTAGTAGCGGGTTCGGGGACTTCGGCAACATCTTCGACGAAATCTTCGGCGGCGGCGGACGCCGTGGCGGCGCGCAGCAGGTCTACCGTGGCAACGACCTGAGCTACTCGCTCGAAATCACGCTGGAAGACGCCGCGCACGGCGTCGCCAAGACCCTGCGCATTCCCGCCTGGGAGGAATGCGAAGCCTGCCACGGCAGCGGCGCCAAGCCCGGCACCAAGCCGATCACCTGCACCAGCTGCCACGGCAGCGGCCAGATCTCGCAGCGCATGGGGCCGTTTGCGATGCAGCAGACCTGCCCGACATGCCACGGCACGGGCAAGTTGATTCCCGACCCCTGCCCGTCCTGCCACGGCCGCGGCCGGGTGCAGAAGCAGAAGACGCTGGAAGTGCAGATTCCCGCCGGCATCGACAGCGGCATGCGCATCCGCTCCAGCGGCAATGGCGAACCGGGCGTCAACGGCGGCCCGCCCGGCGACCTGTACGTCGAGATCCACCTCAAGCCGCACCCGGTGTTCGAGCGCGACGGCGACGACCTGCATTGCCACATCCCGGTGTCGATGACCACCGCGGCGCTCGGCGGCAGCGTCGACGTGCCGACACTCGACGGCCGCGCCGAAATCGACCTGCCCGAAGGCACGCAGAGCGGAAAGACCTTCCGGCTGCGCGGCAAGGGCATGCGCGGGCTGCGGTCGAGCTATCCCGGCGACCTCTACTGCCACGTCGCCGTCGAGGTGCCGGTGCGGTTGAACGACGAACAGAAGCGGCTGCTGCGGGAATTCGACGAATCGTTGCGCAAGGGCGGCGACCGGCATTCGCCGCAGACCAAGTCGTGGGCCGAGAAGGTCAAGGAGTTCTTCAAGCCCGTGTGACGGCGGTGCGGCCGCCGACGGTGCGAAAATGCACGGCTTTGCAGAATCGAAGACCGTCATGGAAGCCGAACGACTCAACGCCATCTCCAACCGCATCCAGGATCTCTCGCAGCGCGTCCAAGCGCTAAGGGGGTATCTTTGACTTCGATGCCAAGTCGGCCCGCCTGATGGAAGTGGCGGGAGCGCTCGAGGATCCGCAGGTCTGGAACGATCCCAAGCGCGCCCAGGAACTGGGCAAGGAACGCAAGTCGCTCGAGGCCGTCGTGCTCGGCCTGGGCAACCTCACCCGCTCGCTTGCCGACCACGGCGAGCTGTTCGAGCTCTCCCGCGAGGAGAACGACGACGCCACGCTCGAAGCGATCGAATCCGACGTCGAGCGCTCGGCCGCCGAGGTCGAGGCGCTCGAGTTCCGCCGGATGTTCTCCAATCCGCTCGATCCGGGCAGCTGCTTCATCGATATCCAGGCCGGTGCCGGCGGCACCGAGGCCTGCGACTGGGCGGCGATGCTGCTGCGCCAATACCTGCGCTACAGCGAACGCAAGGGATTCAAGGCCGAGGTTCTCGAAGAGACCGCGGGCGACGTCGCCGGCATCCGCAGCGCCACGATCAAGGTCGAGGGTGACTATGCCTACGGCCATCTGCGCACCGAGACCGGTGTCCACCGGCTCGTCCGCAAGAGCCCGTTCGACTCCTCAGGCGGGCGACATACCAGCTTCGCCAGCGTGTTCGTCTACCCCGAGGTCGACGACACCATCGAGATCGAGATCAACCCCGCGGACGTGCGCACCGACACGTTCCGCGCCAGCGGCGCCGGCGGCCAGCACATCAACAAGACCGACTCGGCGGTGCGACTGACCCACATCCCCACGGGCATCGTCGTGCAGTGCCAGAACAGCCGCAGCCAGCACAGCAACCGCGACGAAGCCTGGCGGGTGCTGCGCTCGCGACTGTTCGAGCACGAAATGCGCAAGCGCATGGCCGAGCAGCAAAAGCTCGAAGCCAGCAAGAGCGACGTCGGCTGGGGCCACCAGATCCGCTCGTACGTGCTCGACCAGAGCCGGATCAAGGATCTGCGCACCAACGTCGAGATCTCCAACACCCAGAAGGTGCTCGACGGCGATCTCGACGAATTCATCACCGAGAGCCTCAAGTCCGGCCTCTGACCAGCACCCGGCGGTGTCGCCGGCTCTCTACGATCCCACCCGTGCCCACACGTTCATGACTGCCCAACCCGACAGCCCTCCCGCCCGGATCACCCGGCTCGCCGACTACGCGCCGCCCGCCTACTCGATCGACAGCGTGCAGCTGCGGTTCGATCTCGATCCGGCCAAGACCCGCGTGCACAGCCGCATGGCCGTGCGACGCAGCCCGCAGGCGCCCGAATCGGCGCCGCTGGTGCTCGACGGCGAGGACATCACCCTGCTCACCCTGAAGGTCAACGGCGAATTCGTCGCCTTCCGGCAGGAGGGCAACACCCTCAGCCTCGATCGCTTGCCCGCCGATTTCACGCTCGACGTCGAGACGCTGATCGCCCCGGCATCCAACACCCAGCTGGCCGGGTTGTACATGTCGGGCGGCGCGTTCTTCACCCAGTGCGAGGCCGAGGGCTTCCGCCGCATCACCTACTGGCCTGACCGGCCGGACGTGATGAGCCGCTTCCACGTGACGCTGCGCGGCGACAAGGCCGCCTACCCGGTGCTGCTGTCGAATGGCAATCTGGTGTCGCAGCAGGATCTGGGCGACGGCCGCCATGAGGCCGTCTGGGACGATCCATTCCCCAAGCCGAGCTATCTGTTCGCGCTGGTCGCGGGCGACCTGGTCTGCCGCGAACAGCGCGTGCGCTCGGCCTCAGGCCGGACCCACCTGCTGCAGGTGTACGTCCGTGCCGGCGATCTCGACAAGACCGAACACGCGATGCAGTCGCTGATCAAGTCGGTCGCCTGGGACGAGCAGCGCTTCGGCCTGCACCTGGATCTCGACCGCTTCATGATCGTCGCGGTCAGCGACTTCAACATGGGGGCGATGGAGAACAAGGGGTTGAACATCTTCAACACCAAGTACGTTCTCGCCAACCCGGCGACCGCCACCGACGCCGATTACGACGGCATCGAGAGCGTGGTCGGCCACGAGTACTTCCACAACTGGACCGGCGACCGCGTCACCTGCCGCGACTGGTTCCAGCTCAGCCTGAAGGAAGGGCTGACCGTCTTCCGCGACCAGGAGTTCAGCCAGGATCTGGCCGCAGCTGCGGGCGGCGCCTCGGCCCGAGCGGTCAAGCGCATCGACGACGTCCGCATGCTGCGCGCCGTGCAGTTCTCCGAGGACGCCGGCCCCATGGCGCATCCGGTGCGCCCCGAGCAGTACCAGGCGATCGACAATTTCTACACCGCCACCGTCTACGAAAAGGGTGCCGAGGTGGTGCGCATGATGCAGACCCTGGTCGGCCGCGCCGGCTTCCGTCGAGGCATGGATCTGTACATCCGGCGCCACGACGGCCAGGCGGTGACCTGCGACGACTTCGCCCAGGCCATCGCCGACGCCAATCCCGAGTCGCCGCTGGCCGGACACCTGGCGACGTTCAAGCGCTGGTACAGCCAGGCCGGCACCCCTGTGCTGCAGGCCCGCGCGGCGCTCGATCCGGCCGCACGCACCTGCACCGTCACGCTGCGCCAGCAACTGCCGGACACCCCGGGACAAACCGGCAAGCAGCCGCAACTCATCCCGGTCGCGATGGGCCTGCTCGGCCCCGACGGCGCCAGCCTGCCGCTGTGGCTCGACGGACAGGACAAGGGCGAATCGACCGTGCTGGTTCTTGCCGCGAGCGAGCAGACCTTCGTGTTCGAGAACATCGACGCGCCGACGGTCACGCCTTCGCTGCTGCGCGGCTTCTCCGCCCCGGTCCGGCTCGACTATCCCTACTCCGACGCCGAACTGCTGCTTCTGCTGGCGCACGACACCGATCCGTTCAACCGCTGGGAAGCGGCGCAGCGGTTGGCGCTGTCGCGCCTGCTGGGCGCGATCCGCGGAGGCGATCTGGCGCTCGATGCCGCCTACATCGGCGCGCTGCGCGCGGTGCTGCGCGACGAGCAGCTCGATCCGGCATTCAAGGAACTGCTGCTCACCCTGCCCGGCGAGTCGTACATTGCCGAGCAGCTTGACGAGGTCGACCCGCCGCTGGTCCACCGTGTGCGCCAAAGCCTGCGTCTTGCGCTGGCGCAGCAGCTGGCCGACGACTGGCTGTGGGCCTGGAACACGTACGCGCCGGTCTCGGGCTACTCCCCCGACTTCGCCAGCGCGGGGCGGCGATCGCTGCGCAACATGGCGCTGGCGCACCTGTGCGAACTCGGCGACGCGCAGTGGCACGGCCGCGCGTACCAGCGCGTCAAGGACGCCGACAACATGTCCGATCGGTTCGCGGCGCTGTCCACGCTGGTGCAGGTCGGCGCCGCGCTCGCCGAACCGGCGCTCGAGCGCTTCGCCGCCCGCTTCTCGCACGAAGCCCTGGTGATGGACAAGTGGTTCGCGCTCCAGTCCGGCGCGCCGGACCGAGACGGCCGCCAGGTCGACCGCGTGCGCGCCCTGACGCAGCATCCCGATTTCTCGATCCGCAACCCCAACCGGGCGCGCAGCGTCATCTCCACCTTCTGCCACGGCAATCCGGGGGCATTCCACCGCGCCGATGGCGCCGGCTACGCCTTCTGGGCGGAACAGGTGCAGGCGCTCGACGCGATCAACCCGCAGGTCGCCGCACGGCTGGCCCGGGCGATGGACCGGTGGCGCAAGCTGGCGCCGATCTACCGCGCACCAGCCGAGCGGACCTTGCGCGACCTCGCGCAATCGGGCACGCTGTCGCCCGACACCCGCGAGATCGTCGAGCGCGCCCTTGCCGACTGAATCGCCAACCGATCCCGCCATGACCGCCGGAGCCGCTCCATGACCCAGCCGAAATCGATCAACCTCACCCGCTATCTGGTGGAGCAGGAACGCGAGCACGGCGCCATCACGCCGCACCTGCGGTTGCTGGTCGAGGTCGTCGCCCGCGCCTGCAAGCGCATCAGTCTGGCGGTGAACAAGGGAGCACTCGGCGACGTGCTCGGCGCGGCGGGATCGGACAACGTGCAGGGCGAGGCGCAGAAGAAGCTCGACGTCATCGCCAACGACGTGCTGCTCGAAGCCAACGAATGGGGCGGTCACCTCGCGGCCATGGCATCGGAGGAGATGGACACGGTCCATCCCGTCGACAGCCATTACCCGCGCGGCGAGTACCTGCTGCTGTTCGACCCGCTCGACGGGTCGTCCAACATCGACGTCGACGTCACCATCGGTACCATCTTCTCCGTATTACGCATCCCCGCGGACGCCGGCGAGCCCGAGGAGCGTCATTTCCTGCAGCCTGGCCGCGACCAGGTGGCCGCCGGTTATTGCGTCTACGGCCCGCAGACCCAGTTGGTGCTCACGGTCGGCCGCGGCGTCGCGGTGTTCACCCTCGATCGCGAACAGGGCAGCTTCGTTCTCACCGACGGCGACCTGCGGATCCCGCCGTCGACTGGCGAGTTCTCGATCAACATGTCGAACATGCGACACTGGGCGCAGCCGGTGCGGCGCTACATCGACGAATGCCTTCAGGGCAAGGAAGGCCCGCGTGGCCGCGACTTCAACATGCGCTGGGTGGGCAGCATGGTCGCCGATGTGCACCGCATCCTGATGCGCGGCGGCGTATTCCTGTATCCCTGGGACAAGCGCGAACCCGGCAAACCCGGCAAGCTGCGACTGCTGTACGAGGCCAACCCGATGAGCCTGCTGGTTGAACAAGCCGGTGGCGCCGCGGTCGCCGGCGCGCAGCGCATCCTCGACATCGAGCCCACCGCGCTGCACCAGCGATGCAGCGTCATGCTCGGCTCGCGCGAGGAAGTCGAGCGGTTGCAGCAATACCACGCGCAATCCGCTTGAGCGAAGGCTGCCCGTTCGTCCTGTTAAGATTGCGGGTTTCGCCGGTGTAGCTCAGTTGGTAGAGCAGCGCATTCGTAATGCGAAGGTCGAGGGTTCGACTCCTTTCACCGGCACCAATAAATCAAGAACTTAGGCCGCCTCCGAGCGGTCTTTGTTTTTCAAGCGCGCCGACCCCGCGCCAGTATTCGCCGGCGCCAATTGCGCAGCGGTCGTGCCCGCCATGCGGCTGGAGTCGCCCATCACGCAAAGGTGCTCATAGACAGCAAGCACCAATTCGGAGCGCACGCCGTGCTCGGCGCGAGCGATCCACAGTGGCTCCTGCGCCAGGCGGCCGTAGCCGTCCAGCACGCGCAAACGCCTGCGCGCGATCGAGTCGGCGGCCAGTAGCGCCGACACCAGCGCGACCCCACGGCCGCGCAGTGCCGCATCGAGCAGCAGCCGCGGGTCGTCGTAGATCGCCGCGCGCGCGAAATCGCCGAGCTGCTCGCGCACGAACGGTGCGACGCGCTCGTCGGTCAGGTCGGCTTCAAGCAAGACCACTCGGGCGTGACGCGGGTGCGCGGCACGGGGCATGGCCTCCAGCCGTGCGGCCAGCGCCGGTGCGGCGACGACGACGCGGGCGTCGGCGAGGAAGACGCGATCGACCACGTCGCGCTGGCGCAGCGGTTGGTGGGTGATCGCGATGTCGATGTCGAGCTGATCGACGAAACGCGCCGACTGGTCGACGGTGACAATCGGGCACAGCGCCGGCAGCAGACGCTGCAGCCGCTCCAGCCGGGGTTGCAGCCAGCCATGCGCGACCGGTGCCGGGCACACCAGCGTGACCAGATTCGCGTCGGCGTAGGTCTCGATGCGTGTGAGCCCGCCGCGCATCACCTCGATCGAGCGCAGCACGGTGGCGTGCAGCAGCTGGCCGGCGATGGTCAGCTCGACGCCGCGTCCCTTGCGGCGGAACAGCGTCTGGCCGATCTGCTGCTCGAGCTGGCCGATCTGGTGGCTGATCGCCGACGGCGACACGCAGAGCTCATCGGCCGCGCGCGTGTAGTTGCCCAGGCGTGCCGCGGCCTCGAAACCCAGCAGCAGCTTCAGCGAGGGCAGGCGCGAGTTCGCGGACATATGAGAAAAGTTGAACGATCGCGCCAAAAAACATCGCTTTTCAGCAGACACATGCCGAGCCATCATAGGGCTTCCCGTCTATTTTCTCAGGTCAATTCATGCAGGAAGATCATTTCGATGCTGCCGACGCCGGCTGGCGCATGCCCGCCGAGTGGGAGCCGATGGCGGCAACCTGGCTGGGCTGGCCCGTCTACCAGGATCGCGAGATGCTCTGGGGCGAGCATTACGAGGCGGTGCAGCAGGCGTTCGGCCTGGTGGCACGCACCATCGCGCGTTATCAGCGCTGCATCGTCGCCGCGCATACGCCGATGGCCGAGCAGGCGCGGCGCGTGTGCGGACCGACCGTGACCGTGGTGCCGCTGGCGGTCGACGACAACTGGCTGCGCGATTGCGGTCCGACCATCCTGGTCCACGACGACCGCGTCGAGCAGCTCGGCGTCGGCTTCCGCTTCAACGCCTGGGGCGAGAAATACCACCCCTACGACGGTTGCGCGCGCTTCGCCGAGGACTGCGCGGAGCTGGCCGGCATGCCGCTGCAGCGTTCGCCGATGGTGCTTGAGGGCGGCTCGTTCCACGTCGACGGCCAGGGCACGCTGCTGACCACCGAGAGCTGCCTGCTGAACCCGAACCGCAACCCCGGCATGAGCCGCGCCGAAATCGAGGCCGAGCTCAAGCGCATGCTCGGCGTGCGCAAGGTGGTGTGGCTGCCCGGCAACCCGGCCGAGGTCGAGACCGACGGCCACGTCGACTGCATCGCCGCGTTCGTCGCGCCGGGGCGGGTGCTGGTCAACACCGCCGACGCCGACCAGGGCGAGTACTTCCGCTGCATGCGCGAGAACCGGCGTGCGCTCGAGCTGGCCACCGACGCGCGCGGACGCCGCTTCGAGCTGCTCGAGCTGCCGGTGCCGCGCGGCCACGACGACTACGGCAACGCGCGTTTCTGCGCGCTGTACTCGAACTACATCCTGGTCAACGGAGCGGTGATCTCGACCGCGTTCGGCGTGCCGCGCGACGACGAGGCGCGCGCCGCGTTCGCGCGCGCCTTCCCCGACCGCGTCGTCGAACTGCTGCCGGTGGCCGCGATCGGCCTGGGCGGCGGCAGCATCCATTGCTCGACGCAGCAGCAGCCGATGCTCGGCAACCGCCTCGCGGTACGTCTTCCGGCGCGCTGAAGCCGCGCCACATTCAGGAGCACCACGATGAATTCACGTCACATCACCGTCGCGGCGGTGCAGATGGCCTCGGGCGATTGGGAATTGCAGCGCAACATCGACCGCGCCGAAGCGCTGATCCGCAGCGCCGCGCAGCAGGGCGCGCAGCTGATCGTCTGCCCCGAGCTGTTCATGTCCCCGTATTTCTGCATCGACCAGAACGCGCAGCACTTCGAGCTTGCGCTGCCATTCGAGGGCCACCCGGGCATCGCCCATTTCGCGCGCCTGGCCGCCGAGCTCGGCGTCGTCATCCCGATCGGCTTCTTCGAGCGCGGCGGAAACGCCACTTACAACTCGGTGGCGGTGGCCGACGCCGACGGCAGCGTGCTCGGCGTGTATCGCAAGACCCACATCCCGGACGGGCCCGGCTACACCGAGAAGTACTACTTCACGCCCGGCGACACCGGCTTCAAGGTCTGGGACACGCGCTTCGGCCGCATCGGCGTGGGCATCTGCTGGGACCAGTGGTATCCGGAAACCGCGCGATCGATGGCGCTGATGGGCGCCGAGGTGCTGTGCTTCCCGACCATCATCGGCAGTGAGCCGCAGGATCCGCAGCTCGATTCGAGCGGCCACTGGCAGCGCACGATGCAGGGCCACGCGGCCGCGAACATGGTGCCGCTGGTGGCGGCCAACCGCATCGGCCGCGAAACCGGCATCGGCAACGCCAACGGCAGCCAGCCGGCGTTCACGAACACGTTCTACGGCAGCAGCTTCATCGCCGACCACACCGGCGCCAAGGTCGCGGAAGCCGGGCGCGACGATCAGGCCATCCTGCTGCACCGCTTCGACCTCGACGCGGTGCGTCGCGCGCGGCAGGCCTTCGGCTTCTTCCGCGACCGCCGGCCCGAGGCCTACGGCACGCTGCTGAGCAGCGACGGACGCACCTTCCGGCGCCCGCTCGGATCGGACTAGCCTGGGACTCTCATGTAAGTTCCAGGCCAGGACATGTGCCGCGCCGATCTCTGCTCGATCGTCGCGTTCTGTTCACACCGATTCACCACATGATGCCCCTGTGCTCCGACGCCACCGATTCCGAGGCAGAACGTCTCTGCACGACGCTGGACATCGCACCGGGCAGACTGGAAGATGCCACATGACCCACCCACTCTTCGACCTGCGCGGCCAAGTCGCGCTTGTCACTGGCGCCGGCAGTGCTGGCGGCATCGGATTCGCAACGGCCACACTGCTGGCCGAACTTGGCTGCCGTGTCGCGGTGTGCGCGACGGGGCCGCGCATCCATGACCGTGCCCGCGAGCTGGCCGCGCGCGGCTTCGAGGCGCGCGGCTACCAAGGCGATCTGACCGACACGGACGCGACGACGACACTGGTGGACGCCGTGCTCGCCGACTTCGGTCGCGTTGACGTGCTGGTCAACAATGCGGGCATGGCGCAGGAGGGTGTGCCGGAGAGTTTCACGGGTTTCCTTGACCTCGACCTGCAGGACTGGCGTGCCAGCCTCGCGCGCAACCTCGACACCTGCTTCCTCGTGACTCGGCTCGTGCTGCCTGGCATGCTGGCGCGTGGCGCCGGGCGCATCGTCAACGTATCCTCGGTAACAGGCCCCGTGGTGAGCAACCCGGGCGAATCCGCCTACAGCGCCGCGAAGGCGGGCATGGTCGGCATGGCGCGCGCGCTGGCGCTGGAGGTGGCCGACCGCGGCGTGACCGTCAACTGCGTCGCCCCCGGTTGGGTGGCCACGGCCTCGCAGACCCCCGATGAGTCGCGGGCCTCTGTACACACGCCCATCGGCCGCGCCGGCACGCCCGCGGAGATGGCTGCGGCGATCGCCTTCCTGGCGATGCCGGGCGCCAGCTACATCACCGGCGAAATGCTGGTGGTCGACGGCGGCAACATCCTTCAGGAACGCAAGGGATGAACGCCGCCCCCATCTTCGCTCCCGGACTGATGGCCGATCGCGTCGTGCTGGTCACCGGCGCGGCCGGCGGCGTCGGCGGCGCGGTCGCGGAGTTGCTCGCGTCGCTCGGCGCGCGCCTGGTGCTGACCGACGTCGATGGCGAAGCGTTGCGGGGACGCGCCGAATCGCTGGGCGCGCTCGCCGTGGTGGCTGACCTGCGCGACGCCGATGCGCCCGAGCGCGTGCTGCGGCACGTGCTCGAGACGTACGGCCGACTGGATGGCTTGGCCAACTGCGCCGGCGTCTGGGTCGAGGGCGCCAGCGAGGAGGCCACCGAGTCCGACTGGCAACGCTGCATCGACGTGAATCTGAAGGCGGTGTTCTTCCTGTGCAGCCGGGCGATCCCGGCGCTGAAGGAGAGCCGCGGCGCAATCGTCAACGTCAGCTCCGACGCCGGAGTGGTCGGCAACGCTGGCGCGGCGATCTATTGCGCGAGCAAGGGCGGCGTCGGCCTGCTGACGCGCTCGCTCGCCCGCGAACTGGCGCCGCACGGCGTGCGGGTCAACGCGCTATGCCCGTCCGACATCCAGTCGCCGATGCTGGACTTCCAGGCGAGGCGCTACGGCGCGGGCGATCAGGATGCCTACCTGCGCCGCCTGCTCGCCCACTACCCGCAGGGCGAACACGCGCGTTTCCTGACGCCCCTGGAGGTCGCGCAACATGTTGTGTGGCTGCTGTCGCCCGCCTGCGCAGGCGTCACCGGCGCGCAGGTGATGCTGGACTTCGGATTGACGGCAGGCTATTGATGGCCGTTGACCGTGAACCCGTCAGCCCCCAGCAGGACGAGATCTACGGCCGACTGTGCCAGTGGCCGACGGCGGGCGGCTGAAGATCCGCCAGGTCGCTGCCGAACTGGGCGCCGGTGTGATGCCCGTGCGGGCGGCGCTGCAGCGCCTCGCATGTGCGGGCGCCGTCAACAACGCAATGCGGCCAACGACTCTTGACGATCCAAGCGAGGCGTACGACTCCTTTGCTGCAGATTGGGCAACCAGCTTGCTGAACTTGACCTGCGCATCACGGGGACCATTGCCAATGGACGCAACCCGGCCCGGCGCCGGGTTCTTTGGGTGCGACCCGG
>JAKAIB010000336.1 GCA_021814605.1 Pseudomonadota bacterium
TCGGCAGCACGGTTTCTGCTGGCAATGCGACTCTTAGAATCGGTCCGATAGAGCCGGACAATGGAGCATTGCGTGAGTGACACTCAAATCGACGTCGACCTGGATACCCGCGGATTGAACTGCCCGCTGCCAATCCTCAAGGCCAAGAAGGCGCTGGCGCAGATGCAGAGCGGGCAGGTGCTGCGGGTGGTGTCCACCGACGCCGGGTCGGTGCGCGACTTCCAGGCGTTCGCGCGTCAGACCGGGAACGCGCTGATCGAGCAGACCACCGAGGGCGGGGAGTATCACCACCTGCTGCGCCGCCGTTGAACGGCGGCGCGGACCAGCAGGGCGATCAGAGTTTCAGCGCGCGCAGGTAGGCGGCGAAGTCGGCGCCGGTCTCGGGGTGCGCCAGTCCGAGTTGCACGGTGGCCTCGAGGTAGCCGGCCTTGCTGCCGCAGTCGAAGCGCCGTCCGGCATAGCGATAGGCATAGACCGCCTCTTCCTGCAGCAGCGCGGCGATCCCGTCGGTCAATTGGATCTCGCCGCCCGAGCCGGGCTGCACGTTGCGCAGGTGATGGAAGACCCGCGGGCTGAGGATGTAACGGCCGACCACGCCCTGGGTGGTCGGCGCAGCCTCGGGCGCGGGCTTTTCGACGATCCCGGTCAGCGAGGTCAACCCGGGCAGGATTTCCTGCCCGCTGACGATGCCATAGCGGCGGGTGTGTTCGCGCGGTACCTCTTCGGTGGCGATCACGCTGCGGCCATGGCGACCGTGAATGTCCGCCATCTGCGCCATCACCGGTGGCTCGCCGATCAGCAGGTCGTCCGCCAGCAGCACGGCGAACGGCTCGTTGTTGACAAGCCGCTCGGCGCAGAGCACCGCCGCGCCCAGACCGTTGGCCACCGGCTGCCGGACGAACACGCATTGCACGTCGGCCGGCTTGACGCTGCGCACCACGTCGAGCAGCGCCTGCTTACCGGCCGTTTCCAGCTCGCGTTCAAGTTCATAGGCGGTATCGAAATGATCCTCGATCGCCCGCTTGTGGCGGCCAGTGACGAAGATCATTTCAGTGATTCCGGCGGCGTAGGCCTCCTCGACCGCGTACTGGATGAGCGGCTTGTCGACCACGGGCATCATTTCCTTGGGCGTGGCCTTTGTCGCGGGAAGAAAGCGCGTGCCGAGCCCGGCGACCGGAAAGACGGCTTTGGTGATGAGTTGTTGCGTCATGTCGGATGGGTTTGCTGCGAAATGGAGCGCGCCCAATGCTAACGGCTGCGGTTGACGCTGCCATTTCCTCCGGCGCCGGCGGGGTGCCGGATCAGTGCGCCGTCGCCTGTTCGATCTGCCGGCGGGTCTTGCGATAGATCGGCAGATCCGGGCCGCCGATCGCAATCGCCCGGTCGATGCTGCGCAACGCCTCCGGTGTGTCGCCCGGCCCGGCGCGCAGCTGTGCCTGCGCCAGGTTGTTCCAGGCATCGGCCGATTGGGGATGGGCCTGGGTCGCGCGACGGAAATCCCGCGCCGCCTCGGCGTAGTCGCCGCGGGCATACGCCAGATTTCCCAGTCCGAACAGCGCGACCAGGTTGTCCGGCCAGCGGGACAGGCTGGCGCCGTAAGCGATTCGCGCCGCCTTCGGGTCGACCGTCTCGATATCCGACACCGCGCGCAGATAGTCGGCCTCACGGGCATGCGCCGGGATCCGGTCGGGCGGCATCGCGACGAAGGCCCAGCGTCCGCCGGCCGCCCAGCTGCGATCGAACGCGCCAATCGACAGCTGCAGGTTGGACGCCGTGCTCGACATCAGGCTGACGGTGTCGCTGCGAAGGTCGTATCCGGTGACGACGGCGGCATGCCAGTCGCGCGCGCTCGGCCCGACCTTCTGCAACACCAGCACGGGTTGATCTGCCGCAATCTGCTGGAATAGCGCGCCAAGCTGCGGCGGCAACACGTACGGGATGCGTCCGGCGCGCCGCGTCGCACCGAGCAGGTCGAACTGCAGTGATCCGTGCAGCCCCGGTGTGTAGACCTGCGGTTTCAGTGATTGCGGCGTTGCGTCCACGCCGGCGTGGCGCAGCACGGTGGCCAGCGCCGATGGTCCGCAGTCGGTGGAGTCGTCCGGAAAGAAGTCGAGCCCGGTGATCCAGGCCTGCGATGGCAGCCCCGGCGGCGCTTCGACCAGCGCGCCGCTGCGCCATTGTGGCGACTGCAGCAAGCCGATCGCCGTCTGTGGCGCCGGCGCGGCGCAGCCAGCGAGCACGAGGGTCAGCAGCAACGCCGGGGCGCGGCGCATGCGTTCAGATCGCCAGCACGACCAGGATCGCGACCAGCAGGATGATCACCAGCTCCTGGAATCCGAGGTATCCGGCGGCCGGCAGGCTGTTGATCTTGCCGGCAAGCTCGGCGATCTCCGAGTCGCTCAGCGCGGCGACCCGTTGCGCCGATACCGTCTGCGTCAATCCGAGTTGCTGCAGCTTGGCCTGCACGTCGGCCCGCGCCAGGAACGCGTCGACCGTCTGCCGGTCCTGGGTGATCTGC
>JAKAIB010000091.1 GCA_021814605.1 Pseudomonadota bacterium
CCGATCCGCAGCGGCGGGGGTGGGTTGTGGGGCTGCGGGTGTTGCGTCGCCGCCGCGCCGCACGCCGCCGCGGCGCGTCCGGTCGCGCGGCCGATCCGTGGCGTTGTGCGATGTCGGCGCGATGCGTCGCGCTGCCGCATGCCAGGGTTGTTGCGTCGGATGTTCTGCCGGATGCGGCGGTCCGGGTGTTTAACCTACTAGCGCCGTTGGCGCTGTAGGCGAAGGAAGGGGTGCCCCCTTCCTTTCGAAACCATCCCAACCGCGCTGGCTGGCCTGATGTCGCCTGGTGCGCTGAAGGCTTCGATCATTGCACCTTGGCTATTCCCGCTTAATGCGATCGCCTCTACAACGAGACCGTGTGCGGCTCGATGGAGGTGAGACCATGCTGGACCATGAACATGCCGAGGAACTGCTGCCTCGGGTCTCGGTGCGCCTGGGCGGCGTGCCGATGACTCGCCTGGCGTTCGTCGCTCGCCACAACCTGCGGCAAGGCCCGCCGCCGAACTACGTCGACCCGGAGCGCGCGCATCTCAATACAGTCTTGTTCGGCCCGGAGGTCGGCGACTTCAAGGCGGCGGCACAAGCCAGCGCCGGGCGTTACCGGGAACGGACCCGGCAGAAGGTGCAGCGCACGCAAGCCGTGCTGGTCGAAGGCATCATCACGTTCTCGCGGGCCGCGCAGTCCATCGTGCTGGAGAGCCTGGAGCAAGCGCACGCTCGTGCGTTCGCCCTGGTCGAGGATATCGTGCGATCCTTCGGTCATGGCGCCAAGTTGGTGTCGCTGGTCTATCACGGTGACGAGTCCGCGCCGCACTATCACTTCGTGCTCGAAGGCGTCGGTGCTGATGGCCGCGCGGTCCTGCAGCGGTTCCAACGGCGCGAAGGCACGCACTTGCAAGACCTCGCGGGCCTCGCCTTTCAACCGTTGGGCATCCAACGCGGCATCCCCGTGATTCAACGCATGCAGCGCTGCGATGACCGTAGCACGATCGTGCATCGCAGCGTCCGGCAGTTGCATGCCGATCTGCCGAAGGAGCTGGCGACCAGACAGCGACAAGTCGCGGCCGTGGCCGTCGACCTTGCCGAGTTGCAGGCCAAGGCCGGCACCACCGAGGCGCGGTTGAACAAGGCCCGCGACGATCTCGCCAAGGTGCAGGCCCAAGCCAGCGTCGATGCTGCCCGGGTTTCCAAGCTTGAGGAGCGCATCAAGGACTACACGGCGCGGCTGGCCAAGCAGCGTGCGCAGATCGATGCGGTGATGCCCAAGCCGGTCGACGTCACCGTGGTCACCGGCACCGAGAAGAGCTTGCTCGGCAGCAGGCCCACGACTGCCGTGCAGTCGTTCTACCCGGTCGAGGAGGTGGCGCGCTTTGCCGAGCGCGTGAACCGTGCGCTGCTGCGCGAGAAGGATCGCGCCCGCAAGTCCGAGCAGGAACGCGCGGTGGCGCAAGCGCAGGCACAGCGCCTGCGCGCGATCCTCGCGCCCGACCCGCAGCTGGGTTGGCGCCTGCAAGCCCGAGGAGCCGGCGAGCATGGGCCCGAACAAGGCCGGGTGATCCACATGGATCAGCGCTTCGTCTACGCGGTCGAGGCACGCACCGATGCGTTGATCGAGGGGCCGCGACCGCGCGGTGTCGATCTGGACTTCGGGATGGTGCTGGAGTTCCGCAACGACCGTGTAGCGCCGCCAACCCAGCTGAGCATCCGGCCCTGGGGACTGGATCAGGTGATCGCCGCGATCCGGCGCTTCGCCACCGAGGGGATGCCCAGCGCCCTGCCCGCGCTCACTGCCCGGCTTGCCGGCGCGGCGGCAGCCTTGCGCGAGGAGACGCGCCGCCAGATGGCCGAGGCTGGATCGGACCTGGCGCCCCGCGCCGGGGATGCCGCCGAAGGGCCTCGGCAGACAGTCGGAACCGGCTGGACTTGAGTGGTCCAACCGGTGCTGTCGCAGCGGCCCGCGCGGGGCGTTCGGCCCGTCGATCCGCGGTCGCCAGTGTCGGCGATGCGCAACGCCATGGGCGTCAAGCGCCGCCAATTGGCAACAGATTGGCAACAAAACGGCGCGCACGAAAAAGCCGGCGCAGGGCCGGCTCTCGTAAATCTTTGATCGAATTGGTCGGGGCGAGAGGATTCGAACCTCCGACCCTCTGCTCCCAAAGCAGATGCGCTACCAGACTGCGCTACGCCCCGAAGAGCGGGCATTCTATCGGGCCGCTGGAGCACATCCGGCGGCCGACTGCGCCAGCGCCCAGGCGATGTGTTCACGCGCCAGCGCATCGGCGCCGGGCAATGCGCCCTGCAGCGCCGCAGCGGCCGCGGCTCGCCAGCGCGGATCGTCGCAGTCGCGCAACCCGTTGCCCAGCGCCACCGCGAGGTTGCGGCGCCAGCGCGAATAGCCGATGCGGCGGATGGCGCTGCCCTCGGTGCGGCTCAGGAATTCGCTCTCGTCCCAGCCCCACAGCTCGAGCAGACCGGCGCAGTCGAGGCCATGCCTCGGTTCGAAATCCGGCAGCGTGGTGCGGCGTGCGAAACGATTCCACGGACAGACGAGTTGGCAGTCGTCGCAGCCGTAGATCCGATTGCCGATCAGTGGCCGCAACTCGACCGGAATGCTCCCCGGATGTTCGATCGTCAGATAAGAGATGCAGCGCCGTGCGTCGAGCCGGTAGGGTGCGACGATGGCCTGCGTCGGACAAACCGCGAGGCACCGGGCGCAGCTTCCGCAATGCGCCGCGACCGGTGCGTCGACCGGCAACGGCAAACCGACGAAGATCTCGCCGAGGAAGACCATCGACCCGCCGCTGCGGTCGAGCAGCAGCGTGTGCTTGCCGCGCCAGCCGATTCCGGCTCGCTCCGCCAGCGCGACCTCCATCACCGGCGCCGAGTCGGTGAACACGCGAACCACCCCGGGATCGGCCCGTGCCGCAATGAAATCGGCGAGCTGCTGCAGCCGCGACCGCAGCACTTTGTGGTAGTCCCGCCCGCGGGCGTAGAGCGAGACGATGGCTTCCCCGGGCTGCACCAGCCGCTGCTGCTCAAGCTCGCGCCATTGTTCCGGCACGTCACGCGGCAAATAGTCCATTTGCGCGCTCACGACCCGCAGCGTCCCGGGCAGCAGTTCCGCAGGTCGCGCCCGCCGGAGTCCATGCCGCTGCATGTAATGCATCTCGCCATGGTGGCCGGCCGCGAGCCAGTCGATCAGTCCGCGCTCGGCAGCCTCGCCCAGGTCGACCCCGCCGATGCCAATTTGCGAGAATCCGAGCGCGCGCCCGCGCTCCTTGATCGCAAGCGCCAGCTGTTCCAGTCCCGCTGCATCCCCGCTCCCTCTTGCAGGCAGCAGCGGCGCAACGGATCCCGCGTCTCGGTCCATGCGCCGGATTGTAGAAACCCACCTCTTCTTTCGATGCCGATGCAGTTGCACTTCACGTTCGCCGACGAACCTGCGACCGAATCCTTCGCCCGGTCTTTGGCTGCGGCGTGGCGGCAACAGCAGCCGCGGCGGTTGCTGGTCACGCTGCAGGGCGATCTGGGTGCAGGAAAGACCACCCTGGTGCGCGCCTTCCTTCGGGCGTTGGGTGTGCAAGGACGCATCAAAAGCCCGAGCTTCAGCCTGGTCGAGGAGTACACAATCGGAATTTCCGACCTACAATTCATGCGAACTCTTCAGACACAAATCTATCATATTGATCTGTATCGATTTTCCCACCCCGGGGAGTGGGACGATTCTGGATTGGCGGAGATTCTCGGCTCGCCCGGCGTGAGTCTGGTCGAGTGGCCGGAACATGCCGCCGGGCGCTTGCCCGTCGCGGATCTGGCGTTGCATCTGGACGTCGAAGGCACGCAGCGCAGGCTCGTCGCCGAAGCGGCCACCGCCGCAGGAATGGATTTGTTGCGCGCCGTGCCGGGGGGCTTGAACACCGGCTGAGAAGCCCGGAACCTGCTCCTGCAGCCCGGCTTCACGCTGCAGGAGCATGAGATGAAAACACCGCGCCGACGTTTCTTGCTGCAATCGTCAACCCTGGTGCTGCTGCTCGGGGCACCGATGCTGGCCCGCGGAGCGACGCTGATGGCCATCCGCGTCTGGCCCGCGCCCGAATACACCCGGGTGACGCTCGAATCCGATGGCGCGCTGAGCGCGACGCACCAGATCCTGTCCGATCCGCCACGACTGGTCGTCGACATCCACGGCCTCGAACTCAGTCAGCAGCTGCGCGAACTCGCCGGCAAGGTCCGGTCCGACGATCCGTTCATCAAGGACGTCCGGGTCGGCCAGTTCAAGCCCGACGTGGTGCGTCTGGTGATCGACCTCAAGCAGCCGGTCAGGCCGCAGGTGTTCAGCCTGCTGCCGGTCGCGGCGTACCAGAACCGGCTGGTATTCGATCTCTACCCGGCGCATTCCGGTGATCGCCTGCTTGCCTTCATGCGGCAACAGGAGCAGATGCCCAGGCAGGCACCGGCGGATTCCGCCGCGGCCTCGGCGCCCGCGCAGGTCGCCCAGGCGCAGCCGCCGGCAAGCCGGCAGGACACCCTCGGCGACTGGATCCGCCGCCACCGCGGCGAACTCGACGGCGGCAATGCGGGACCGCAACGCTTCGCCGCAATCGACGGCAATCGGTCCGCGCAAACCGCGAACGCCCCTGACGTGATCGCCGATACGCAGTCGGCGAAGCCGGTTCGCGCCGAGCCTGTGCGGCGCGACCGACGCAATTTCCGCAGCGTCCTGCTGGCGATCGACCCGGGCCACGGCGGGGAAGACCCGGGGGCCACCGGCCCCAGCGGGGTGCACGAAAAGGACATGGTGCTGCTGATCGGCCGGCACCTGCGCGAACTCGCGATGAACACGCCGAACATGCGGGTGATGATGACGCGCGACAGGGATTACTTCGTGCCGCTGTGGACGCGCGTCGAGAAGGCCCAGTCGGCCAACGCCGACCTGTTCGTTTCGGTGCACGCCGACGGCTGGTACACCCCGGAGGCGCGTGGCGCCTCGGTGTACTGCCTGTCCGACGGCGGCGCGTCGAGCGTCGAGGCACGGCTGATGGCACAGCGCGAGAACGCTGCCGACGCCATCGGCGGCATCGACATCAGTTCGCGCGGCTACCAGGTCGCCAAGGTGCTGCTCGACATGTCGACCACGGCCAAGATCAATGCCAGTCTGAAGATGGCCCACCCGACGCTGGAAAAAATGGGCCAGATCGTCCACCTGCATTCGCGCGAAGTGCAGCAGGCCGGCTTCGTCGTCCTCAAATCGCCGTCGATCCCGTCGATGCTGGTGGAAACCGCGTTCATCAGCAACCCGGAAGAAGAGGCTCGGCTGCAGACGCCGGCTTACCGCAAGCAGGTGGCGCGGGCGATCTTCGAGGGGCTGCGCGCCTACCTTGCGACCAACCCGCCGCTGGCGCGGCGCCGCGTCATGGTCTGACGCCCTGCTGCCACCGAGCCGGCGGCTGGGCCATCAGAGCGCGAGGCCGAGCATGGTGTCGCTGACGATCACGCCATCTTCGTCGGCGTAGAGCCACTCGCCGGCGCGGACGGGCACGTCCTGGATCCGGATGTCCGATCCGACGCGGCCGGTTCCATGCTTGTCCGGCGGCGCCGGCATCGACGCCAGCGCAAGCACGCCGACCGGCACCTGCACGATTTCGGCCACGTCGCGCACGCAACCGTCGATCAATACCCCGGCCCAGCCGTTCTGCGCGGCCAGCGCGGCAAGTTTGCCGCCCAGCAGCGCGCGATTGAGTGATGCGCCGCCGGCCACCACCAGCACCCGCGCCATTCCCGCGCCTTCGAGCGTCGATCGCAGCAGTGCGTTGTCGTCGCGGCACTCCAGCGTCGCGATCTGGCCGCGGAACCGGGTGATCTTGCCGTAGGAGCGGAACACCGGCGGCAGCACCCGCAGGGCCTTGCTGTCGAGCGCTTCGCGGTGGGCATCGCACAGATCGCAGGTCGAGAACAGCGGGTGCATGGCAGTTCTTTCGGTAATGGTCGCGTCGGATATGCAATGAATTGGAGCAGACCCGGATGCAGCAAATCCTGTGCCATATCAAGGACGGACTACGATTGCGACCGCCGATTCTCCGTCCCTCTTCCGCCCCATGCCCACGATTGCCCTCAAAGTCGACGTCGACACCCTGCGCGGCACGCACGAAGGCGTGCCCGCGTTGCTGCGACTGCTCGAGCGGCACGGCGTGCGCGCGACCTTCCTGTTCAGCCTCGGACCCGATCACACCGGGCGCGCGCTCAAGCGCATATTCCGACCGGGCTTCCTGTCCAAGGTCCGGCGCACCTCGGTGGCCAGCCATTACGGCATCCGCACCCTGCTCTACGGAACCCTGCTGCCCGGGCCGGACATCGGCCGTCGCGCCGCCGGCGAAATGCTGGCGACGCGGCATGCCGGCCACGAGACCGGGGTGCATACCTGGGACCACATCCTCTGGCAGGACCACGTCGCGAAACGGGACGCCGACTGGACCCGACGCCAGTTGCAGCTCGCGGTCGACCGCTATCGCGACATTTTCATGGAATCACCGCGCATCCACGGCGCCGCGGGCTGGCAGATGAACGCCGCCGCCTACCTGCTGGAACAGGAACTCGGCTTCCAGCTGGCGTCGGACAGCCGCGGCACGCATCCGTTCCTCCCCGTGGTCGACGGCCGCGTCCTCTCGGTGCCCCAACTGCCGACCACGTTGCCGACCCTCGATGAACTCATCGGCACCGACGGCTGGACCGCGGACAACGTTGCCGACTACCTGCTGCGGCTGAGCTCGGACGGCCGGAACCACGTCTACACCTTGCACGCCGAGCTCGAGGGCGGGCAACTCGCGCCGGTGTTCGAGCGCCTGCTGTCGGGCTGGAAGGCTGCCGGCCTGGACTGCCTGACCGTCGGCGATTACGCCGCCCGCATCGACCGATCCACGCTGCCGGAGCACACCGTCGAACTTGGCGAAGTCGCTGGTCGCAGCGGCACCCTCGCGGTCCAGGGCGCGCTGGTGCTGCGAGAGCCGCAGCCCGCGGGCGACGCCATGGCCCGCTCTGGCGCCAAGCCACGCTGAGCAGTCGGCGATGCGACTGCTCGGCAATATCGTCTGGTTCGTGCTGGGTGGACTGGTGATGGGGCTGGCCTGGTGGCTAGCGGCGCTCGTCTGCGCAATCACCATCGTCGGCATCCCCTGGGCCATCGCCGCGTGGCGCATCGGCACGTTCAGCTTCTGGCCGTTCGGCCGGGTCGTCACCGAGGCACCCGAAGGCGCCGTCGGCGCGGTGTTCAGTGCATTGGGCAATCTGGTCTGGGCGCTGCTGTTCGGCTGGTGGCTGGCCGTCGGACATCTGATTTCGGCGGTGCTCTGCGCCCTCACCGTGATCGGCATCCCGTTCGCGCTGCAGCACGTCAAGCTCGCGAGCCTGGCGTTCTTCCCCTACGGCAAGCGCATCGTGCGGATCGACCGCTGACGGCCTCCGGCCGCCGAATCGCCTGGCCGGATCGGCGACAAATCTCACGCATCGGCCGGTTTTGTCGGCGGTCGGATCGCAACGAAATGCAACGCCGGCGCTAGATTGGCGCAAGACACGCCATACCGATCCTGACGCCGTGACCACCCTCCATCCCGCCCCGCCGCACGCCGCACTCCGCATTCCGCCAACCTCGGCCGGCCCTGGCTCGCCGCTCGACCGGCTCTGGCAGGCGCTGCAGACCGCACCGGCGGACCCGGCGCGCCACCTGGGCGAGGCGCTGGTCGAGCGCAACCTGATCACGCCGGCGCAGCTCGCCCACGCTCTCGAACTGCAGTCGCGCAGCACGCCGCATCGCGCCCTCGGCGCGTGGCTCGGGGAACTCGGCCTCGTCCCGCCGGAGACGATCAACACGGTGATGGCCGAATGGCTCGGGCTGCACTCGGTCGACGTGGGGGCGCTGATCCCCGACGCGGACGCGTTGCATGCCGTGCCGATGGAACTCGCCGAGCGCGGATCGGTGCTGCCGCTGATGGTGCGCGACGGCGCGCTCGTGGTCGCAGTGCAGGATCCCTGGGATGCCAAGCCGCTGCTCGACGAACTCCGCTTCCTGACCGGGTTGCGCATTCTCCCGGTGGCGGCGGCCGCCGGATCGCTGGCCCCGGCAATCGCCCGCGCCTACCACCGGACCGCCGGCGCGACCGCCGCGGCGCAACCGTCGCTGCAGGACCTCGCCGCCGAACTCGCCCGGAACGAGGATGCCGCCGTGCTGGACAACCCGGCCGTGGCCGAGGAATCCGACAGCGCGCTGGTGCAATTCGTCAACAAGCTCATCGCAAACGCGATCCGGCTGCGCGCCTCGGACATCCATGTCGAGACGGCCGCCCCGCCCGACGCCATCAAGGTGCGGTTGCGGATCGACGGCGAGTTGACCGATTTCGTCGAGCTTCCCGCCCGCTTCAGCCAGGCCGTGGTGTTCCGGCTCAAGCTGATGGCCGATCTCGACATTGCCGAACACCGCAAGCCGCAGGACGGCAAGATCGACTTCGCGCGCTTCGGCGGACCGCATGTCGAACTCCGCATGGTGACCGTGCCCACCACGCGCGGGCTGGAGGACGTGGTGCTGCGGCTGCTCAGCGGGCTGCGCCCGATGCCGCTCGACGGCATCGACCTGAGCGCGGCGCACCTCGCCACGATGCGCGAGGTCATCGAGAAGCCGTACGGCCTGATCCTGATCTGCGGCCCCACGGGCAGCGGCAAGACCACGACGCTCCATTCGGTGATGCGCGAGCTCAATACCGGCCGACGCAAGATCTGGACCGCCGAGGATCCGGTCGAGATCACGCAGAAGGGGCTGCGCCAGGTGCAGGTCAACCCCCGCATCGGCTGGACCTTCGCAGCGGCGATGCGCACCTTCCTCCGCGCCGATCCCGACGTGATCATGATCGGGGAAATGCGCGACGAGGAGACCGCCCGCATCGCCATCGAGGCGTCGCTGACCGGCCATCTGGTGATGTCGACGCTGCATACCAACTCGGCCGCCGAGAGCATCACCCGCCTGCTCGAGATCGGGCTCGATCCGTTCCTGTTCTCCGACTCGCTGCTGGCCATCCTGGCGCAGCGGCTGGTCCGGCGCCTGTGCACCGAATGCCGCACCCGGCATGAACTGCGCGACGCCGACCTGGCGCATCTGGCGCGCATCCATCTCGACAGCAGCGGGCGCGACGCCCGCGACGTCGACGAGATCGTCGCCGGCTGGCGCGCGGCCCATGGCGACGCCGAAGGCCGGCTCTGGCTGCATCGCCGCCAGGGCTGCACCAAGTGCGACGGCAGCGGCTACCACGGCCGCCTCGGCGTCCATGAACTGCTCGTCGCCGACGACCGCCTGCGCGAACTGATCCGGCACCGCGCGCCGGCACGCGACGTCGTCGCGCTGGCCCAGACCGGCGGCATGGTCACGCTGCGGCAGGACGGCATCGACAAGGTGCTCGCCGGCCTGACCGACCTGCCCGAGGTGATGGCCGCAACCAACCGCTGAGTGCGGCTGATCGAGGCGCCGGCGCCACGACCTGAGCGGCGCGTGGGCCTCTGGCGGCCCGACTGTCTGCCCCGCGTCTTGCGTGCGCTGCGTCCGGCAAGCCGCCGCGCGCAGTGGCATGGCACGAAGGACGCGGGTGCCGACCCGCGCGTCGTCTGGAGAATCCGCGCGCGCGTCAGCCGCGGCCGATGCCGTAGTACTCCAGCCCCGCGGCGCGGACGAACTCCGGATCCCAGATGTTGCGACCGTCGAACACCACCCGGTCGCGGAGGACGGTGGCGAGGGTGGCGAAATCCGGTGAACGGAAGGCGTGCCATTCGGTCACGACGACCAGCGCATCGGCATCCAGCAGCGTCGCGCCGATGTCCGCAGCGAACACCAGGTTCGGCTGCGTCGGCCACAGCTGGCGCGCCACCTCCATCGCCACCGGATCCCAGACACGCACCGTGACTCCCGCCGCGAGCAGGGCGTTGATCAGGTCGACGCTGGGTGCATCGCGCATGTCGTCGGTGTTGGGCTTGAACGCGAGTCCCCAGACCGCGACGGTCTTGCCGGCGAGACGCCCCTGGTAGTGGTCCGAGATCTTCTCGAACAGCCGCTGCTTCTGGCGCTGGTTGACCGCATCGACGGCCTCGATCAGTTCGGCGCGCAATCCGTGCTCGCGGGCGGTGTGCGCCAGCGCCTTGACGTCCTTGGGGAAGCACGACCCGCCGTAGCCGGCACCCGCATAGAGGAAATGGCTGCCGATGCGCTGGTCGATGCCGATGCCCTTGCGGATCTGGTCGATGTCGGCACCGACCGCCTCGGCGATGCGCGCGACCTCGTTCATGAACGAGATCCGGGCCGCAAGCATGGCGTTGGCCGCGTACTTGGTCAGTTCGGCACTGGCCGGATCCATCACCATGATCTTTTCGTGATTCCGGTTGAACGGCCGGTACAGCTCGCGCATGACCGCGATCGCCTGCGCATCGTCGCTGCCGAGCACGATGCGATCGCCGCGAGTGAAGTCGTCGATCGCCGTGCCCTCCTTGAGGAACTCGGGGTTGCTCACCACGGCGAAGCGGTGGTCCGCGCCGCGCGCGTTCAGTTCAGCCTCGACCAGCCGGCTCACCCGGCCGACGGTGCCGACCGGCGCAGTGGATTTCTGCACCACGACGAGCGGGCCATCGATGGCCCGGCCGATCTCGCTCGCCGCGCCCTCGACCTGCGACAGGTCGGCCCGCCCGTTGGGCAACGGCGGCGTTCCCACCGCGATGAAGCAGACCTGGGCGCCAGGCAGCCCTTCGGCGATGCTCGACGCGAGCTTGAGCCTTCCCTCGGCGATGTTGCGCCGGACCAGATCGCTCAGTCCCGGCTCGTAGAACGGCACCTCGGCCCGATCGCGCAGGGCGGCGAGGCGCCTCGGGTCACGTTCGACGCAGGTGACGGTGTTGCCGACGTCGGCGAAACAAGCTGCGGTGACGAGGCCAACGTAGCCTGCGCCGATCACGGTAACGCGCATGATGGAATTTCCTGCAATGATGCGGTGAAGTCAGCCCGCTATTTTGCCGGAGTCGCCCGTTTCGGCCTGTGACAGCGCGTCAGCCGGTCCGGCCGCAGTTGCATTCGCAAACCCTCGCGCTTGACACCTGTCAAATGTTTTGCTGCACTGCCACAATCCAATGATCCGATCCCTTCGGAGATCCACCATGTCCCCAGCAATACCCGGCAAACGCGGCGCCGCGCCGCGCCGGTCGCGTGCATCGGCCGCAACCGGAAGGACCGCCAAGGCCGAAGCATCGAACGTCCTGCCATTGCCCGTTGTCGGGTCCGGCGGGGTTGCC
>JAKAIB010000092.1 GCA_021814605.1 Pseudomonadota bacterium
GGCGTACCGGTCGATCACCTCCTGCACCTGTCGGGCGGAAAGATGCCGTGCCCGGGCGATCCGGTCGCGCTGGTAATCGGCTGCGGCCAGGCTGATGTCGGGATCGAGCCCGGAGGCCGAAGCCGTCACCAGATCGACCGGAATCGGCGCTTGATTGCCCGGATCGGCCGCGTGCAGCGCCGCGATCCGCGCCTTGACCGCGTCGAGCAGCAACGGATTGGTCGGCCCGAGATTGGATCCGCCGGACGCCAGGCCGTTGTCGGGCTGCGGCGTGGTGGCCGACGGCCGGCTCCAGAAGTCCTGCGGCGCGTCGAAGGCCTGCCCGATCAGCACCGAGCCGACCGGGCGGCCGGCGACCGCGAGGACCGAACCGTTGGCGCGCCACGGGAAGACCGACTGCGCCAGGCCGGCCACGGCCAGCGGATAGATCAGCCCGGTCAGTACCGTGAAGCCGACGAGCAGGCTCAGCGCCGGACGGAGAAGTCGAAGCATGGCGGTCTCCAGGTCAGACCAGATGCAGGGCGTTCAGCACGAGGTCGATCGCCTTGATGCCGACGAACGGCAGCAGGATCCCGCCCAGGCCGTAGATCAGCAGGTTGTTGCGCAGCAGCACCGCGGCGGACAGGGCGCGGAACCGCACGCCCTTGAGCGCCAGCGGGATGAGGAACACGATGATCACCGCGTTGAAGATCACCGCCGACAGGATCGCCGAGTCGGGCGTCGCCAGATGCATCACGTTGAGCGCGGCGAGTTGCGGGTAGGTGGTCACGAACATCGCCGGAATGATCGCGAAGTACTTGGCAAGGTCGTTGGCGATGCTGAAGGTCGTCAGCGCCCCGCGCGTCATCAGCATCTGCTTGCCGATCTCGACCACCTCGATCAGCTTGGTCGGATTGGAATCGAGGTCGACCATGTTGCCGGCCTCGCGTGCGGCCTGCGTCCCGCTGTTCATCGCCACGGCCACGTCGGCCTGCGCCAGCGCCGGCGCGTCGTTGGTGCCGTCACCGGTCATCGCCACCAGCCGCCCCTCGGCCTGGTACTTGCGAATCAGCCCGAGCTTGGTCTCGGGAGTCGCCTCGGCCTGGTATTCGTCGACCCCCGCCTCGGCGGCGATGGCTGCAGCGGTCAGCCGGTTGTCTCCGGTGATCATCACCGTCTGGATGCCCATGCGGCGCAGTTGGGCGAAGCGCTCCTTGATGCCATCCTTGACGATGTCCTTGAGTTCGACCACCCCGAGCACCCGCAGGCCGTCGACCACGACCAGCGGCGTGCTGCCGCGTCGCGCGACGTCATCGACCAATCCCTTGACGTCGGGCGGCATCAGACCGCCGCCGCTCCTCACATAGCGGTCCATTTCGTCGGCAGCGCCCTTGCGGATCGGACGGCCGCCGATGTCGACCCCGCTCATGCGCGTCTGCGCCGAGAACGGAACGAAGGTTGCATGCAGTGACTCGATGTCGCGCTCGCGCAGGTTGAACCGCTGCTTGGCGAGGACGACGATGCTGCGCCCCTCGGGCGTCTCGTCGGCCAGCGACGCCAACTGTGCCGCGTCGGCCAGTTCGCGCTCGTCGATTCCGGCGACCGGCAGGAAGCCGCTGGCCTGGCGGTTGCCCAGGGTGATGGTGCCGGTCTTGTCGAGCAGCAGCACGTCGATGTCACCCGCCGCCTCGACCGCGCGTCCCGACGTGGCGACGACGTTGGCGCCCAGCATGCGGCTCATCCCGGCCACACCGATGGCCGACAGCAGCGCGCCGATGGTCGTCGGGATCAGGCAGACGAGAAGCGCGACGAGCACGGTGATCGTGACCGGCCGGCCACTGCCCACCGCCGCGACCGAATAGATCGAATACGGCAGCAACGTGACGGTGGCCATCAGCAGGATCACGGTGAGCGCGATCAGCAGGATGGTCAGCGCGATCTCGTTCGGTGTCTTGCGCCGCTTGGCACCCTCGACCAGCGCGATCATGCGATCGAGGAAGGAATCGCCCGGATCGGCGGTGCACCGCACCACGATCCAGTCCGACAGGACCGTGGTGCCCCCGGTGACCGACGCGAAGTCGCCACCCGATTCCCGGATCACCGGGGCCGACTCCCCGGTGATGGCGCTCTCGTCGACCGTCGCCGCGCCCTCGATCACCTCGCCGTCGCAGGGGATGACCTCCCTGGCGAGGACGACGACCACATCGCCCTTGCGCAGCGTCTCGGCGTCGACCAGCGTCCACGCCGCGCCGTAGTGCGGCTCGCGCAGCTTCTTCGCCGTCGCCGTGCCCTTGGTGCGGCGCAGGCTTGCCGCCTGTGCCTTGCTGCGTCCCTCGGCCAGCGCCTCGGCGAAATTGGCGAACAGCACGGTGAACCAGAGCCAGATGGTCACCGCGCCGATGAACCCGGCGCCGGCTTCGCCGTGGCCGCCGAGAGCCTGCAGCCACAGGACCGTCGTCAGCAGGCTGCCGACGTAGACCACGAACATCACGGGATTGCGGAACTGGACGCGGGGATCGAGCTTGCGAACGCTGTCGGCCAGCGCGGGCCCGACCAGCGCGGGGTCGAACAGGGGAAGGGTGCGACGCGTCATGATGACTCCGGGCGGGCGCTCAATGCGCGCCCCACAGCGTGAGGTGCTCGGCAATCGGGCCGAGGGCAAGCGCCGGCAGGAACGTCAGGGCCGCCACCAGCAGCACGGTGCCGATCAGCAGGCTGATGAACAGCGCCCCGTGGGTCGGCATCGTCCCGCTCGACACGGCAAGGCGCTTCTTCGATGCCAGCGAGCCGGCGATCGCCAGCGCAGCGACGATGGAGACGAAGCGGCCGAACCACATCGCCAGGCCGAGCGTCAGGTTGTAGAACGGGGTGTTCGCGCTCAGCCCGGCGAACGCGCTGCCGTTGTTGTTCGCCGCCGAGGTATACGCATACAGCATCTCGGAGAACCCGTGGGCCCCGGGATTGGCGAGCCCGGCCAGCCCGGCAGGATTGACCGCTGCGACGGCCGTTCCCAGCAGCACCAGCAGCGGCGAGATCAGCAAGCCGATCGACACCATCTTCATGTCGTATGACTCGATCTTCTTGCCGAGGTATTCCGGCGTGCGGCCGATCATCAGGCCGCCGATGAACACCGCCATCAATGCGACCATCAAGATACCGTACAGCCCGGTGCCCGTGCCCCCCGGTGCGACTTCGCCGAGCTGGATGAGCAGCATCGGCACCATGCCGCCAAGCGGCGTATTCGAGTCGAACATCGAGTTCACCGCGCCGGTCGACGTTCCTGATGTCGCCGCAGTGAAGATCGCGGTGGAGGCGATGCCGAAGCGCGTCTCCTTGCCTTCCATGTTGCCGCCCGACTGCAGCACACCCGGCTTCTGGTCGACGTGCAGCGCCGCCAGCGCCGGATTGCCCTGTTGCTCGAAATGCGCCTCCGCCGCCATGCCGCTGCCGAGAAGGAGCCCCATGGCGACCAGCAGCGCCCATCCCTGACGCCTGTCGCCGACCATGCGGCCGAAGGTGAAGGTCAGGGCAACCGAGATCAGCAGCAGCGCGAAGATCTCCAGGCCGTTGGTCAAGGCGTTCGGGTTCTCGTAGGGGTGCGCCGAGTTGGCGTTGTAGAAGCCGCCGCCGTTGGTCCCGAGTTCCTTGATCGCCTCCTGCGACGCCACCGGGCCCAGCGGCAGGGTCTGCTGCGTGTCCTGCGACGCCACCATCACCGGCTGTCCCGTGGCGTCCTTGACGGGGTTGCCCTCGGCACCGGTCTTCGGCACCTGGAAGCTCACCGGGGCGATGAGATCCACCGTGCGGTCGGCGCGGAAGGTCTGCGGCACGCCCTGGCTGACCAGCACCATCGCCAGCACGAAGGAGATCGGCAGCAGCACGTAGGTGGTGATGCGACTGACGTCGACCCAGAAGTTGCCAATGGTTGCCGCGCTGCGGCGGGCGAATCCGCGAATCAGCGCGAATGCGACGGCGATTCCGGTGGCCGCGGAGAGGAAGTTCTGCACGGCCAGCCCGGCCATCTGCACCAGGTTGCCCATGGTGCTCTCACCCGAGTAGCCCTGCCAGTTGGTGTTGGTGACGAAGCTGATCGCGGTGTTGAACGACGAGTCCGGGCTGACTGCCCCGAAATGCTGCGGATTCAACGGCAGCACGCCTTGCAGGCGCTGCAGCGCGTACAGGGCGAAGACGCCGAGGACGTTGAACAGCAGCAGCGCCCGCGCATAGGTGCCCCATCCCATTTCCACCCCGGCGTCGATCCCCGCCCAGCGCAGCAGCCGCGCCTCGGCCGCGAGCAGCGCCCGCGGCAGGCGCCCCTCGGCGACGGCCGCCATGTACCGGCCGAGTGGCTGCCCGGCAAGCAGCAGCGCGACGAACAGCACGCCCAGCAATGCCCAGAATTCCGGCGTCATCAGAAGTCCTCCGCGCGGACCAGCGCATAGCCCAGGTAGACGAACAGCAGCACCGTGACGATGCCGCCTGCGATGTACAGCGCATTCATGTCATTTCCTCGGTTGCAATGCTTCGCAGCCGCGCGTCAGCCCGAGCAGCGCGGCGTAGCAGACCAAGACCACGCCCAGCCAGATCAGATCCATGGTGTCGATTCCTCGCCCGGTCGCATCGACTGGCGACTCCGCCGAGAGATTAGGCAGCGACGCGTAAATTCGGTGTAAAAACATCGGCACCGGGCCTTCCGGATGCCACGCCGACACCATGACCCCATCCCCCTTGCCCCCGGTGCTGACCGTCACGCTCAACCCCAGCGTCGACGTCAGCTATGCCATCGACCGCCTCGTCGAGGACCGCAAGATCCACGCCTCGGCCTATCGCCTCGATCCCGGCGGCAATGGCATCAACGTGGCCCGCGCCCTGACCCGCCTGCAGGTTCCGGCGCACGCCGTGTTCGTCGCCGCCGGCGAGACCGGAGCCCTGCTCGAGCGCCTGGTCACGCGCCAGATCGCGCACCCGCATCCCTGCCGTGTGGACGGCGAAACCCGGATCAACGTCACCATCGAGCAACGCGACCCGCGCGCGCAGTACGAGGTCATCGGACTGGGGCCGGTCGTCGACGACGCCGCGCTGGGGGCGGTCGCCGCCGAGGTCGGCACCCGGTCCGACGGTGGCTACGTGGCGCTCACCGGGTCGCTACCGCCCGGCGTCCCGGACGACACCTACGAGCGCCTGATGCGCACCCTCGGCCGCGGCGTCCGCGTCGTCGTCGACATGCAGGGCGACGCGCTGGCGCGCGCCGTGGCGTCCCGCCCCTTCCTGGTCAAGCCCAACCGCTACGAGCTCGAGGAGCTGTCCGGGCATCCATTGCCGTCGCTCGACGACGTGGAGCGCGAGGCGCGCGCCCTCCGGGCGCGCGGCGTCGCCCACGTCTGCGTGTCGCTGGGGGCCGACGGCGCGCTGCTCGCCAGTGCCGACGGCGTGCGTTACGCCCGACCGCCGGCGGTGAAGGTGGACTCGACGGTCGGCGCCGGCGACTCGATGGTCGCCGGCCTGATCGCCGCGTTCGCCGCCGGCGCGGATGCCGATCGGGCGCTTCGGCTCGGCCTGGCCTGCGGCAGCGCGACGGCGGCGCAGCCCGGTACCGAGTTGTTCGCCGGAAACGAGATCGACGCGCTGGCCGACCGGATCGAAGTGGTCCGCCGCTGACCCGCCCTGGCCGTCAGAGGGTGTGCGTGACCAGCCGGAAATCCGGATCCTCCGGGCAGACCTCGATCGCAAAACCCAGTGAACGCATCAGCTTGAGCATGCCGGGATTGTGTGTCAGCACCAGCCCGACGATCTCCTTGAGTCCGTTCTCGCGCGCCACGTTCATGATGCCCTGCATCAGCCGCGAGCCGATTCCCTTGCCGGCGAATTCGTCCGACACGACCAGCGCGAATTCGCAGCTGGTGCTGTCCGGGTTGGTGACGTAGCGCGACACGCCGATGATGCGCTCGGTCACGTGCTCGGGGTCGTCGGCATCGCGCAGCCGTTGCACCGCGACCAGCGCCATCTCGCGGTCGTAGTCGATCAGGGTGAAGCGCGCCAGCATCGCCGGCGGCAGGTCGTTCCGCGACGAGACGAAGCGGAAATAGCGGCTCTCCGGGGACAGCCGCTGCACCATGTCCTGCAGCATGTCGGCATCGTCGGGGCGAATCGCCCGCACCAGGTATTCGCCGCCGCCGGGCAGCGGCACCAGCTCGGTGTGCGCACTCGGGTACGGCAGGATCGCCAGGTGGTCGTAGCGGCCGGACATGGCCGACCCGTGCGCGGTCCGCGGCGCGGCACCGACGACGATGCGCGCATCGACGGCGACCGCACCGTCCTCGTCGACGATGATCGGGTTGATGTCCATCTCGCGCAGCTGGGGCAGCTCGCAGACCATTTCGGACACGCGCAGCAGGATCTGCTCGATCGCCTCCAGGTCGACGGCCGGCGCCCCGCGCCAGTTCCCCAGCGTCTCGGCCACGCGGGCGCGCTCGATCAGCCGGTGCGCGAGGAACTGGTTGAGCGGCGGCAGTTCCATGGCGCGGTCGGCGAGCAGCTCGATCATGGTGCCGCCCGCGCCGAACACGATCACCGGGCCGAACGGCGCGTCGCTCACCAGGCCGATGTACACCTCGCGCCCGCGGCGCGACCGGACCATGCGTTGCACGGTGACACCGTTGATGCGGGCACCCGGCTGCAGCCGCGCGACGTGGCGCATCATCTCGTCGTAGGTATCGCGCGCGGCATTGCCGCTGGTCACGTTGAGCGCCACCCCGTCGACGTCGCTCTTGTGCGCGATGTCGGGCGAGTCGATCTTCAGCGCCACCGGAAAACCGATCTGGCTGGCCAGCAGCATCGCCTCGTTGGCGCTGCGTGCCAACGCGGTATGCGTCACCGGAATGTGGAACGCGGCGAGCAGCGCCTTGGACTCCATCTCGGTGAGCACGCGGCGGCGCTCGGCCAGGACGCTTTCGATGACCAGCCGCGCGCATTCGACGTCGGGCGGCGCGAGCGCCGACAGCGGCGGCGGCGTCTGGAGCAGCAGTTGCTGGTTCTGGTAGAAGGTCGCGATGTTGCCGAACGCCCCCACCGCGGCCTCCGGGGTGCGAAAGCTCGGAATGTCGGCGCCGTTGAGGATCAAGCGCGACTCCTCGACGGTGGCGTCCCCCATCCAGCAGGCCAGCATCGGCTTGCCCATCTGCGGCTGCATCTCGGCCACCACCCGCGCCGCGGCCGAGCTGTCGCTGCCGAATTTGGGCGAGTGGATCACCAGCACGCCGTCGATCTCCCGATCGTGGCGGATCGCTTCGAGGGCGGCACGGTAATGCTCGGGCGTGGCCTCCTCCGACAGGTCGACCAGATCGGCGAGCGAGGCCTGGGGCGAGAGTTGAGGCTGCAGCCCGGCCACTGCCTCGGGCGAGAGTTTGCCCAGCTGCAGATGGATTTCATTGATCCAGTCGGCGGCAAGCACGCCCGGCCCACCACCGTTCGTGACCACGGCGAAGCGCCGCCCGACCGGGCGGTAGCGCGACGCCAGGCATTTGGCCGCCGAGAACAGTTCGACGAAGGAGCGCACCCGCACCACGCCGGCGCGGCGCAGCGCGGCGTCGAACACGTCGTCGCTGCCGACGATCGCCCCGCTGTGCGTCTGCGCCGCCTCGTTGCCGGCCGGCTTGCGCCCGGCCTTGAGCATGATCACCGGCTTGGCATTGGCTGCGCCGCGCAGGGCGCTCATGAAGCGCCGCGCGTTCGAGATTCCCTCCAGGTAGACGATGATGCTGTGCGTCTGCGCGTCGTGGGCGAGATAGTCGAGCACGTCGTGGACATCGACGCTGGCCTGCGGTCCGATCGACACCACCGCCGAAAAGCCGACCCCGTTCTTGCGCGCCCAGTCGAGCATCGACGCGGTCAGCGAACCCGACTGCGACACGAGCGCGAGCGACCCGGTCTTGGCCATCGGGCCGGCGCTGCTCGCGTTCAGCCCGAGTTGCGGCCGCTGGAAACCCAGGGTGTTCGGCCCGAGCAGCTGCATGCCTTCGCGCTGCGCGATCGCCTTGAGCGCATCGGCCTGTTCCGCGCCGATTCCGGACGACAGCAGCAGCACGCTGCGACAGTGGATCCGCCCGGCGATCTCCAGCGCTGCTGCCACCTGCTCCGCCGGAAGCGCCACGATCGCAAGATCGGCGCGCGACTTGCCGAGCTGTTCGAGCGTGCCGCTGCCGCCGATGTCGAGGAACTGCACGTTCCCCTTGTAGGTCTTGGCATCGAATGCCGCACGCAGCGCGTGCGCCTGCGGCGCCGCATCGTCGGCAAAGACCACGATGGAGCGCGGCGCGAACAACGGGTTCAGGTAATGCTTGTCCATGGCGATTCCGGGTTTTCCAGGATGTTCGGTGCTGGCGTCCGCGTTGTCAAAGGCCAACGCAGCGCAGCGGCACACAGTGGCCAATCCGCCGCACGCTGCGACACGGCGAACATCCATCGCATACCAGCGGATCCTGCTCCGTGGTCGCGTGCAACGTTGGATTCCGAACCCGCTGGACGTGACTACGCACATCGACCACGTCAGCAACGAATTGTTGGATCAAACCTCGACGCCCCGCCCGGAGCATTCCTCGCACACCGTCGGCGTGCACCATCCGGTAGCCGCTGCCCGCTCACTCCCACACTGCCGCGTTCGCGACGTGGTCCGAGAATGCCTTGATCTTTGCGGAATTCCGGCGATGCAGGGGGCTGACGAGGTGGATCGGCGCGGCAGCCGCGGTCCATCCGTCGAGCAGTTCGATCAGTCCGCTGCCCTCCAGATCTTCCGGAAACAGCCATGCTGGCGCGAATGCGATCCCGCGGCCAGCGAGGATCGACGCCCGGATGATCTCGCTGCTGTTGGTCTTGAGATTGCCGCGCACCCGAACCTTGACGCTTCTCGGCTCTGCCGACGATTCCTGCGCACGCTCGACGAAGGTCCAGATGTCCCGCGTCGCCAGTCCCGTGTAGACGAGGCAGTTGTGACGATGCAGATCGTCCGGCGTCGTCGGCAACCCGACGCCCGCAGGCAGCGAATCGGCGTAGCGGCGGCTGGCGACGAGAATTCGGCGGCTCGAGCCGATGCGGCGAGCCACGAGCGAGCTGTCCGCCAGTTCGCCGATGCGCACCGCGAGATCGACGCCTTCCGCCACCAGATCGACAAAACCGTCGTCGAGCCGCAAGTCGATCTGGATGTCCGGATGCGCGTCGAGAAACGAATGGATCAGCGGCAGCAGCCTGAGCCGTCCGAATCCCACTGATGCGGCAATGCGGAGCGTCCCGGCGAGATGCTGCTCTCCCCGCGCCACCTCGCCCTCGGCTTCGGCGATCTCGGGGACGAGTTGTCGAGCCCGCTCGAAGTAGCGCTCCCCCGCCGGCGTCAGCGAAAGCGACCGCGTCGTTCGCGCGAGCAGTGCGACCCCGAGCCGCTGTTCCAGCGCCACGACATGTTTGCTGACATTGCTTTGTGTCGTGTGCATGTCCCGAGCCACCGCAGAAAAGCTGCCACGCTCGACCACGCGGACAAACATCTCCATCGCCTTGAGTCGATCCATTAGTGCATCCGTTTATTCCGCTTTTGATTAATTGAAAGTCAGATTGTCAACAAATCGAAACCTTCAGAACATTCCGATGCGTGTCGTATCCCGATTAACCGTTGCCCGTGCAAGACCGAGGATTCATCGCGAGCGTTCGATGCTCGCGTCTCGTTCCTGCCGCCAATCGACCACTATCAAGTCCACCGGCGCTCCCCTTTGCCCACCTGCACACGCCAATTGCATCCGCTCACCGCGGGCCCGTCATCCGCGCTTGCACCAAGTGCGTCATCGGGTGCATCGCGCCCGTCAGACCCTGCGCCCGATCGCCTGCCGGCCCGAGACCGGCGGATTCTGACCACGACGGAATTTTCGGCGGCAGTGCCCTGCTCGCGGGCCGCCTGGGCATCGGAGTCCGGCGCCTCGGCAAAGGCCCCCCTCAGCGCCAGCGGGTTTTTCTGGTTCTGACCTCTCCCCGCTCATCGCATCTCAGGCCAGCCGCCGGAGCCAATACAACCCTCCAGGAAGATAAACCATGGCACGCCCTGTCCGTTTCGCTTTCGACCTCAGAAACAGCATGCTGCTGCTTGTCATCGTCGCGGTGGCGAGCATGGTGGTCATGGTCTGGCAGAGCGTCACCGCCGTCCACCAAGCGATTCTCGGCGAACGTCAGATCATGCTGCGCAACGCCACCGAGACGGCGATGGGCACGTTGCGCCATTACGACGACCTGGCGAACGCAGGCAGGATGAGCCAGGCCGATGCCCGCGCCCAGGCCATGGCCGCCTTGCGCACGATGCGCTACGGCAAGAGCGGCTACTTCATCGTCGTCACCGACGCGTATCCGACGCCGACCATGGTGATGCATGCGACCGTGCCGAAGCTCGACGGCAAGGTTCTCGATTCCTCCAAGTACGACGACGCCACCGCCTACCAGGAGGTCGGCGGTCCGATGCACCGGACCGGCGGCAAGCTCAACCACTACGCCGCTTTCGTCCTCGCCGCTCGCGGCGCGCAGGGCGGCTACGTCGAGTATCCCTTCGCCAAACCCCTGGCCGGCGGCGGCGTGACCCAGGAGAAATTCCCGAAGATGACCTACGTCCGCGCCTTCGCGCCGTGGCATCTGGTGGTGTCGACCGGCGCCTATATCGACGACATCGACGCCGCAGCGTGGCGACGCAGCGCGGGTGTGCTGTCAGTCTCTGGCGCCGCCATGCTCATCCTGCTGATCGCAGCCATCCTGGTGATCCGTCGCACCAACCGCTCCCTGTCCGAAGGGCTGAAAGCGTTCTCGCGTCTCGAGCGCGGCGATCTGACCGTGACGCTCGACAACGACTCGCACGACGAAATCGCACGGATCATGCGATCCGCGCAGGCGATGGTCGATCGCTTCGGCCGCGCGATCGGCCAGATCCGGGCGACCGCCACCGAGATCGGTGCCGCTTCCGGCCAGGTGTCGTCGACCTCGCAAAGTCTGTCGCAATCCGCTTCCGAGCAGGCCGCCTCGGTGGAGGAGACCTCGGCCACCGTCGAGCAGGCAGCCGCCTCGATCAAGCAGAACGCCGACAACGCCGCCTCCGCCGACGCCCTGGCCCAGCAGGTGCTGCAGCGCGCCAAGGACAGCAACGTCGCCGTGGGCGAGACGGCCGGGGCCATGCAGTCCATCGCCGAACGCATCTCGGTGATCGACGACATCGCCTACCAGACCAACATGCTCGCGCTCAACGCCGCCATCGAGGCCGCCCGCGCCGGCGAGCACGGCAAGGGATTCGCCGTC
>JAKAIB010000093.1 GCA_021814605.1 Pseudomonadota bacterium
GCGATGCCGGCACCGGCGCCACAGCGGGGGGCGCGGATCCGTGGGCTACCTCGCCGCGCAGATCCTCGGGCAGGTCGCCGACCTGGATGGTCTGTGCCGGCGCCATCACGGTCAGCCAGTGGCACAGATTCTCGAGCTGGCGCACGTTGCCGGGGAACGGACAGTGCTCCAGCACGTCCAGCGCCGCGGGCGCGATCCGCTTGGGCTCCACGCCCAGTTCGTGGGCGCTGCGCTGCAGGAAATGCCGCGTCAGCGGCGCGATGTCCTCGCGGCGCTCGCGCAGCGGCGGCAACCGCAGGCGGATGACGTTCAGCCGGTGAAACAGGTCTTCGCGAAACTGTCCCTGCGCCACCCGCTGCTCCAGGTTCTGATGGGTCGCGGCAATCACCCGGACATGCGCCTTGATGGCACTGTGGCCGCCGACGCGGTAGTAATGCCCATCCGACAGCACGCGCAGCAGTCGCGTCTGCAGTTCGAGCGGCATGTCGCCGATCTCGTCGAGGAACAGCGTGCCGCCTTCGGCCTGCTCGAAGCGGCCGCGCCGCATGGTCTGCGCGCCAGTGAAGGCACCGCGCTCGTGGCCGAACAACTCGCTTTCGAGCAGGTCGCGCGGAATCGCCGCGGTGTTGATCGCGACGAACGGCCCGTCGGCACGCGGGCTGTGCTTGTGCAGTGCCCGGGCCACGAGCTCCTTGCCGGTGCCCGACTCGCCGGTGATCAACACCGTGACATTCGAGTGGGCCAACCGGCCGACGGCGCGGAACACGTCCTGCATCGCCGGCGCCTGGCCGAGCAGTTCCGGCGTGGCGTTGTGTGATTCGTCGGCCGATTCCTCGCGCAGGCTCTCGTCGACCGCACGCTGGATCAACTCGACCGCCTTGTCGACATCGAACGGCTTGCTCAGATAGTCGAACGCGCCGCCCTGCAGCGCGGAGACCGCGCTGTCCAGGTCGGAATAGGCGGTCATGATGATCACCGGCAATGCGGGATGGATCTGACGGATCTGCTGCAGCAGTTCGATGCCGTTGCCGCCGGGCATCCGGATGTCGCTGATCAGCACCTGCGGCGCGGCACTTTCCAGCGCCGCCAGCACGTCACGCGCGTTGCCGAAGCTGCGGACGTCGAGCCCGGCCTTGCGCAGCGCCTTCTCCAGCACGAACCGGATCGACGCGTCGTCGTCGACCACCCAGATCGGCTTCATCGCGCGCTCCGCAGGCGCGACGCGGTCGCGCTCAAGGCAGCGGGATCGTGATGCGGAAATCGGTTTGTCCGGGCTGGCTGTCGCATTCGATGGTCCCCTGATGTTGCTGGATGAAGGTCTGCGCCAGGGTCAGCCCCAGGCCGCTGCCTCCCTCCCTCCCCGAGACCAGCGGAAAGAAGATGCGATCCTTCAGTTCCGGCGGCACTCCGGGGCCGTTGTCCACGATATGCAAGACCAGTGCCAGCTTGTAGCGATTCTTTGCCAGGGTGATCTGCCGCGCCACGCGGGTGCGGAACACGATGCGCGCGTCGCCCTGCGCGATGCGCGCCTGCAGCGCCTGCGCGGCGTTGTGCGCGATGTTGAGCACCGCCTGGATCAGCTGCTCGCGGTCGCCGCGGAATTCGGGCAGGCTGGCGTCGTAGTCGTGGTCGACGACGAGACCGTGCGGAAATTCGGCAAGGATGAGCGTGCGGACGTGCTCGCAGACCTCATGGATGTTGACGTCGCCGACGACATGCGGCTTGCGATGCGGCGCCAGCAGGCGGTCGACCAGGGTCTGCAGGCGGTCCGCCTCGGCGATGATGACCTGGGTGTATTCCTGCAGGTCGGGGCTGGGCAGCTCGGCGTGCAGCAGTTGCGCTGCGCCGCGGATGCCGCCCAGAGGATTCTTGATCTCGTGCGCCAGATTGCGGATCAGTTCCTTGTTCGCCTGCGCCTGGTTCTGCCATTGCTCCTCGCGCTCGAGCCGCGCCTGCTGGCTGATCTCGACCATCTCGATCAGCAGCGCACCATCGGGACGGTCGGTCCGCGCGACAATGACCTGCACCGGCATCGCTTCACGCGCGTCGCGCAGGCGCAGCAGGCAGTCGAACCGCTTGCTGCTGAACTCGTTGCTCGATACCTGGTCGAGCGCCTGGCGCCAGAGCGGTGCGCAGTCCAGCCAACTCCCGAGATCCTGTCCGGCGATCTGCCGCCGTGACACCCCGAGTCCGGTCTCGAGTGCGGAGTTCGCGTAGCCGATGCGCCCGTCGGCATCGACCAGGGCGATCATCGACGCCAGCCATTCCAGGCCCGGGTATTCCGAGGGCAACTGCGCCGCCGACCCGATGTCGTGCTCCGGCGTCTCCATGCCGCGCCGCATTCCGGGCCCGCGCTACTGCGGGTATTTCTGCAGTTCGCGCTGCAGCGCGGCGATGTTCGCCTGCGTCATCGCGATTTCGTTGCGCATCGACGCCACGCGATCGAGATACTGCTGCCGCTTGACCCCGCCGCCGACGATGCGTTCGTCGGCCTGATACGGCGGGTGGCCGTTGTCGTAATCCTTGAGCAGTTGCGCCAGCTTGGCCTGCTGGTGCTGCAGTTCGGTTTCGAGGATCTGGCGTGCCTCCGCATCGCGCTGCTTCTGCGTAGCCGGTGCGACGCGCTCGGTCTCGTTCGGGCTCGATGCTCGCCGGCCGGCCGGGCCTAGGGTCTTCGGCGCCATCCCCGGTGCAGACAGGATGCTGACGTTGGCGTTGTCGATCAGCTTGCAGTTCTTCGCACGCACCTCCGACAGGTCGTTGGTGTAGGTGTTGTCCGGGCACCGATAGACGTGCAGCGGGTCAGTCTGCGCGACGGCTGGCGTCGCCAGCGACAGCGTGCCAACGCCGCAAAGGGCGGAAACCATCACCAAGGGGAAGAGACGCTGCAGCATGATTTGATGACGCGCGAAGGACGATGCCGGGAAGTGTAAATCCGTGCAGTTGTAACGCACCGACATGTCGTCCTGCCGACAGCGGGACGACACTGCGCCGAACGAAAAAAAGGCGGCCTGCAAGCCGCCTTCCTTCGTCCGACTGCTGCGATTACAGCGAGTAGTACATGTCGAACTCGACCGGGTGGGTGGTCATGCGGAAGCGCGTGACCTCTTCCATCTTGAGCGCGATGTAGGCATCGATGAAGTCGTCGCTGAACACGCCGCCCTTGGTCAGGAACGCACGATCCTTGTCCAGGTACTCCAGTGCCTGGTCGAGGCTGGAGCAGACGGTCGGGATCTTCGCCTCTTCTTCCGGCGGCAGGTCGTACAGATTCTTGCTCGCCGCCTCGCCCGGGTGGATCTTGTTTTCCACGCCGTCGATACCGGCCATCATCATCGCCGAGAACGCGAGGTACGGGTTGGCCGTCGGATCCGGGAAACGGACCTCGATGCGGCGTGCCTTGTCACTCTGCACGAACGGAACGCGGATCGATGCCGAACGGTTGCGCGCCGAATAGGCCAGCATGACCGGCGCCTCGAAGCCGGGGACCAGCCGCTTGTAGGAGTTCGTGCCCGGATTGGTGATGGCGTTGAGCGCGCGGGCGTGCTTGATGATCCCGCCGATGTAATACAGCGCGAAATCGCTCAGCCCGGCGTAGCCGTTGCCCGCGAACAGGTTCTTGCCGTCCTTCCAGATCGACTGGTGGACGTGCATGCCCGACCCGTTGTCGCCGACGACCGGCTTGGGCATGAACGTGGCCGTCTTGCCGTAGGCATGAGCGACGTTCTGCACCACGTACTTCAGGATCTGCGTCCAGTCGGCGCGCTGCACGAGGGTGGAGAACTTGGTGCCGATCTCGCATTGGCCGGCTCCGGCCACTTCGTGGTGATGCACTTCCACCGGCACGCCCATCTGCTCGAGCAGCAGGCACATTTCGGAGCGGATGTCCTGCAGGCTGTCGACCGGCGGAACGGGGAAATAGCCGCCCTTCACTGCCGGGCGGTGCGCCAGGTTGCCGCCCTCGAGCTTCTCGCCGGTCACCCACGACGCTTCGTCGGAATCGATCTTGACGAAACAGCCGGACATGTCGACGTTCCAGCGGACCTGATCGAAGATGAAGAATTCGGGCTCCGGTCCGAAATACGCGGTGTCGCCGATGCCGGCTGCCTTCAGATACGCCTCGGCCTTTTTCGCGATCGATCGCGGGTCGCGATCGTACGGCTTGCCGTCGCCCGGCTCGAGGACGTCGCAGCTCAGCAGCAGCGTCGTCTCTTCCATGAACGGATCGATATTGGCCGTGTTGGCATCGGGCATGAGCAGCATGTCCGACGCCTCGATGCCCTTCCAGCCGGCGATGGACGACCCGTCGAAGGCATGACCATCGGTGAACTTGCCTTCGTCGAAGGCCGACACCGGAACGGTGACGTGCTGTTCCTTGCCCCGGGTGTCGGTGAAGCGGAAGTCGACGAACTTGACGTCGTGCTCCTTCACCATGCCCATCACTTCGGCGACTGATTTGCTCATGAAACTCTCCTTCAGGTTGAAATCGTTTCGGTCTTCTCAAGCGGCCACGGCGACGCCCTCGACGCGTGCTCCATTCGGCGGCAGCAATCTAGCAGAATCCATGCCGGCAGCTGCCGCCCCAGCAGGCCCCGTTTCCGCGGACGGGCACGGCGACTCGCCCCGCCAGGTCGCACCAACATGGTGCTTTCGCGCCGTTCGCCTCGTTGTAGTGCCAAGCGCCTCATTCTGGTGCGTTCTCCCAGCTGCCCTGCGGAAGATGGTCGCGCAGATAGGCGAACGCCGTGTCGACGTCGGCGCCACCCTTGACGCCGAGTTCGATATGACGCCCCAGGACCGGATGGTCCACACTGGGCAGACTGAACACCTTGATTCCCGCGAAGCGCCGCTCGACCTCCTCCATCAGCGGGGTCAGGTCGGATTCCATCACGTGGCGCACGATCACGCTGCGCTCGACCTGCCGCCCCGACCCGTGCAGACCGGCCAGCGGCCCGTCGAGCACCCACTCGAGCATCGGCCACGCCATGACCGGAAACCCGGGAACGAAATAGTGGCCACGCACCGAGAAGCCCGGGATGCGGTTGTAGGGGTTCGGAATCAATGCGCTGCCACGCGGAAACATGCCCATGTGCAGCCGCTGCTGATTGGCCGGTGAGTCGAGGTCGCCCAGGCCGGCGTCGACCACCCGCTGCTGGATCAGCACCTTCGCCTCCGGATGCAGTTCCAGCGGAACGCCAAGTGCGGCCGCCGCACTCTGCCGGGTGTGATCATCGGGCGTTGCGCCGATGCCGCCGCAACTGAGCGCGACATCACCGCGACCGAAACTGATCGCGAACGCGGAACGCAGCAGCGCCGGATCGTCGCCGAGGTACTGGACCCAGTCGAGACGCATGCCACGCGCCTGCAGCAGCCCGAGCACTTGCGGGAAATGCTTGTCCTGCCGCTTTCCCGAGAGGATTTCGTCGCCGATGATATAGAGGCCGAGACCCATGCGCTAATCCGGAATGTGCAAATCTGCAGCATAGCGCGTCGCCGCCCTCTGGCTCCGCGCGGAGCGGCGCTGGTGGCCCACCCGGTGCATGCCGGCAACTCGCGGCACCGCTATATTGCTGGCTTCAGTCGATGGGGCCGGGCAGATCGAATGCACGGATCTGCAGATCGCTGCCCGAACTGCGTGGCACCCTGCCGCCGCCTGCCGTCGACGACGATTGAAGGAGATGACGATGGATCAAGCCGAACTCCAGAGTTCCGGCACGATGACGGCGCTGCCCGAAATGGAGCAGCTCTGGATGCCTTTCACCGCCAACCGCCAGTTCAAGACTGCGCCCCGGCTGCTCGTTGGCGCACAGGGAATGTATTACCGTTCCCACGACGGCCGCGAGATTCTCGACGGTACCGCCGGTCTCTGGTGCGTCAACGCCGGCCACGGGCGGCCGGAGATCACCCAGGCCATCGCCCGCCAGGCACAGGAAATGGACTACGCCCCCCCGTTCCAGATGGGGCATCCGCTGCAGTTCGAGGCGGCAAACCTGCTCGCTGCCATCGCGCCGGCCGACCTCAAGAAGGTGTTCTTCACCAATTCCGGTTCGGAGTCGGTCGATTCGGCGCTCAAGATCGCCCTCGCCTACCACCGGGCCCGCGGCGAAGGAACACGCACCCTGTTCATCGGTCGCGAGCGCGGCTATCACGGCGTCGGCTTCGGCGGTATCTCGGTCGGCGGCATGGTGGCCAACCGCAAGGTGTTCCGCGGCTCGCTGCTCGGCAACGTCGACCATCTGCCGCACACCTACGCGCCCGAGCACCAGTCGTTCTCACGCGGGCAGCCCGAATGGGGCGCCCACCTCGCCGACGATCTGGAACGTCTGGTCGCGCTGCATGATGCCAGCAACATTGCTGCGGTGATCGTCGAGCCGGTTGCCGGATCGACCGGCGTTCTCGTGCCGCCCAAGGGCTACCTCGAACGGCTGCGCACGATCTGCGACAAGTACGGCATCCTGCTGATCTTCGACGAGGTCATCACCGGTTTCGGCCGGATGGGCACCACGTTCGCCGCACAGTACTTCAACGTCACGCCGGACATCATCACCACCGCCAAGGCAGTGAACAACGCGGCGGTGCCGATGGGCGCCGTGTTCGTGCGCAACGGCGTCTACGACACCGTGGTGAATGGCGCGCCCGAGGGCAGCGTCGAGTTCTTCCACGGCTACACCTACTCGGGACATCCGCTGGCGATGGCCGCCGCGGTCGCGACGCAGCAGATCTACCGCCGCGACCGGCTGCTGACGCGGGTCCAGGATGACGGCATCGGCGCCTACTGGCAGGAGGCGCTGCACGGCCTGCGCGACGCCCGACACGTCAAGGATCTGCGCAACATCGGGCTGATCGGCGGCATCGAACTGGAGCCGCGCCCGGGGGCCGCCGGCAAGCGCGCTTTCGAGGCGTTCGTCGCCTGTTACGAACGCGGCGTGCTGGTGCGCTATACCGGTGACACGATCGCGCTGTCTCCGCCGCTGATCATCGAACGCGGCCAGATCGACCAGATCATGTCGACGCTGCGCGACGCGCTGCGCGCGGTCGCCTGACGGCCGGGCGGAGGCGACACCGTCTGCATGGACAGCCTGCTGCGCTGGTTCGTTCCGTGGGAACCGTCGCCGTCCGCGTTGCTGCTGCTGGCCGTCGGGGCCGTGGTCTACGTCCGCGGCTGCCGTCGGCGGCACACCCCCGTGTCCCGACAGATCCGGTTCTGGCTCGGCTGGGTGCTGATGTGGCAGGCGTTCCAGACCCGCTGGGACTATTTCGCCGAACATCAATTCTTCATCCACATCCTGCAGCAACTGTCGCTGCATGATTTCGCGCCGCTGCTGATCGCGTGGAGCTATCCCGGCGTGACGCTGCGCGCCGGCCTGCCGCTCGACTGGCGGGTGCGCTGGCTGCGACCCGCGACCCGCGCGACGGCGTTTCGCGCCATCCTCGCGGTACTCTTGCATCCGTTCGTCGCGGCATTCCTGTTCGGCGGCATGGCGCTCCTGTGGCTGATCCCGTCGTTCCATCCGTTCGTGATGCTGAACGCCCCCACCTACCGGTTGATGAACTGGAGCATGGCGCTCGATGGCCTGCTGTTCTGGTGGCTGGTGGTCGACAGCCGGCCGGGCCCGCCGGCGCGACTGTCGCCCGGCAAGCGCGTGCTGCTGCCGCTGGCAGCCATGCTGCCGACGATGGCCTGGGGCGCCATCCTGGCGCTCAGTTCCACCGACTATTACCCGATCTACCAGATCTGCGGGCGCGCCATCAATGGAATCGAGCCGCTCACCGATCAGCATCTCGGCGGTCTGATCCTCTGGATCCCGGGATCGTTCGCGATGGTCCTGGGCAGCCTCATTGCACTGCGGATCTGGATGCGGCTGTCCGACCGCGGTCGCCTCGCGCCGCAGCGTTCGCCTGCCATGCAGAGACCGCCGGTCGACTGAACGCGCCGGCCGAAATCGCGCGCATCCGGCCCCGATGTGCGTTCAGCGAGTCCGCTTGCGCGCCGCTTCGGGTTTCGCCCGCGGCTTCTTCCGGGACGAATTCCCGCCATTCCGTGACGCATCCGACCCGGGCTTCGCCGATGCGCCAGCCACGGTGCGCTTCGCCGCGCCGGTCTTCGCGCGCCCCTTGCCCTTCGCGACTGCCGTCGTCGCCCCGGCGGTTGCGCGCGACTTGCGCACGCCGACCGACGTCTGCGGGTTCAGCGCGAACACTTCCTCATCGGTCCCGGTGATCTCTCCTGCCGTCGGCAGTGTCTTGTTCGACCCACTGGCGAGCCGAGTGCTCTCGCGCACCAGGCGGAAGTCGATCTTGCGTCCGTCCAGATCGACCCGGCTCACCTGCACGAGGAGCCGCCCGCCCAGGCTGTAGCGGATGCCGGTGCGCTCGCCGCGCAGCTCGCCCCGAGCTTCGTCGTAGCGGAAATAGTCGGCCCCGATCTCCGACACGTGGACCAACCCTTCGACGAACAACTCGTCGAGCTGGACGAACAGGCCGAATCCGGTGACCGCCGTGATGGTGCCGGCGTATTCCTCGCCGAGCTTGTCGCGCATGTACCAGCACTTCAGCCAGCTTTCGACGTCACGACTCGCTTCGTCCGCGCGGCGTTCGTTGGCCGAGCAGTGCACGCCGACGGCTTCCCAGACCGGGAGATTCCGCGCCTGTCCCTTGGGAACGGGCGCAGCCGGCGCTACGGGCGCAGCCGGCGCTGAACTGCGCGGCGATGCACGCCGGGCGTTCTGATCGCCGGCGTTCATGGTCACCCGCTCGCTGAAGCGCGGCATGTAGCGCTCGCCATTCAGGATGGCCTTGATCGCACGGTGTGTCAGCAGATCGGGGTAGCGCCGGATCGGGCTGGTGAAATGCGTGTAAGCGGGATAGGCCAGCCCGAAATGCCCGACGTTGTAAGGCGTGTAGATGGCCTGCTGCATCGACCGCAACAGCAGCATCTGGATCTGCAGTGCATCCGGCCGGTCCTCGATCGACTTGGCCAGCGCCTGATAGTCCGACGGCTCCGGCGCGCCGCCGCTGCCCAACGTGAGACCGAGATTGCGCAGCAGCGTACGCAACGTCTCGAGCTTTTCGGGGGTCGGCCCTTCATGGACGCGATAGAGCGCGATCTGCCCGTTGCGTTCGAGATAGTCGGCGGCGCAGACGTTGGCCGCCAGCATGCACTCTTCGATGAGTCGATGCGCGTCGTTGCGGTGCCGCGGCACAATGGTCTCGATCTTACCCGCGGCGTTGACCACGATCTGCGTCTCCGGGACGTCGAGGTCGAGCGCGCCGCGCACCTCGCGCGACTCCAACAGCACACGGAACACCGCATGCAGGTCGAGCAGCTGCGGCAGCAGCGCGCTGCGCTCGCGTGCCAGCTTGCCTGCGGTGTTCGACAGGATGTCGGCAACCTCGGTGTAGGTCAGCCGCGCGTGCGAGCGCATCACCGCCGGATAGAACTGGTACGCCTTGATCTCGCCCTTGGCGCTGATCAGCGCATCGCAGACCATGCACAGCCGGTCCACGTCCGGATTGAGCGAACACAGTCCATTGCTCAGTTTCTCCGGCAGCATCGGGATCACCCGCCGCGGAAAATAGACCGAAGTCGCGCGCTCCAGCGCATCGGCATCGAGTTCGGACATCGGCCGCACGTAGTGCGACACATCGGCGATCGCGACGATCAGGCGCCAGCCCTTGGCGCGACCAACGCGCGCGGGCTCGCAGTACACCGCGTCGTCGAAGTCGCGCGCATCCTCGCCGTCGATGGTGACCAGCGGGACGTCGCGCAGGTCGACCCGCCCTGCACCATCGGCCTCGCGCACCACGTCGGGCAAGGCCGCACTCTCCGCCGCCGCTGCCGCCGAGAACTGGTGGGGCACGCCATACTTGCGCACCGCGATCTCGATCTCCATCCCCGGATCGTCGAGTTCGCCCAACACCTCGATCACGCGTCCGACCGGCTGAACGTTCGGCGCCGGCGGCTGGGTGATCTCCGAACTGACGATCTGCCCTGCCCTCGCCTTGCCGATCCCGTCGGGCGAGATCAGGATGTCCTGGACGTAGCGCCGGTCTTCGGGCGCGAGCAACCACACGCCATTCTCGTTCAGCAGGCGCCCGATGATCGGGCGCTTGCTGCGCTCCAGGATGGCGATGATCTGCCCTTCGGTACGACCGCGCCGATCGGGTTTCCCGACCCGCACACGCACCCGGTCGAGATGGAGCACCGTGCGCATCTGCTGCGGCGGCAGATAGATGTCCGGCCCGCCGTCATCCGGAGTGACGAAGCCATGGCCGTCCCGATGACCGCGCACGATTCCTTGAACAATCACCGAAGATCCTTTGTCGTGCAGCGAGCGCTGCGTTGTCGCGAAGGGAAGCCCTCGCTTGTTTGGAAGCGCATTATCGCCGCCAGCGCATGCATCGCGACGTCGCCGACGAGGTGCTTTACAAGCAGCGCCGCTATGCTAAGATTTCACGCTTCGCTGCCCAGATGGCGGAATTGGTAGACGCACTAGTTTCAGGTACTAGCGCCGCGAGGCGTGGAGGTTCGAGTCCTCTTCTGGGCACCAAGTAGTTTTTTATTCTAGGAAACGGCGACTTTTTGATATTTTTGCCTAGCACTGCTCGATTTTTCTGGATGTAATTCCAAAAAAAACAGCAACCCCTGGTCAGCACAATATCCGTCGTCTCTGTTAGCGTCCCAAAATTGTCCCTGCGGGTGTCCCAAGCCTGCTGACGAAAAGCGGCTGCTCAACGCCCGGGGGCTGCGGTGCGGCCGGTTTCCCACGCCGATAGCGCTTTAGAACGGGATCGTCCGGGGCGTGGAGGATCGTTTTCGGCCGCCCTGTGCGGCAGCATCTGATCGGCGCACCGACTCGTGTGCGTAGTCTGATCAAACACTCCGCGGGTTCCAGTTCAAACCCTCCAGCCATTCCGATCCAAAACCGCCAACGGCGCCGGCATGTCGATCGGCTTACGCGGCGTCCTGGAGATGGAGCGATCCCCACAGCAGAAGACTGGTCGTCGGCCTGAACAGTCGCTCGGCATGGCACATGGCGATGACTGCAGTGGCAAGGTCATCGGCCGCCCGTCAGCCACCGTGGTGCGACTCAAACCAACCGGCCTTCACGGAACCAGGGGCGGCTTATACCGCCTGTACAGCCTCGCGATAGTGGCCATGGCCTCTGCTGCGGCGTGTTCTGTCGGACAATCGATCGTCATAAACGCAACTGAGGGAC
>JAKAIB010000094.1 GCA_021814605.1 Pseudomonadota bacterium
TCGAAGGAGGTGTGAGATGGCTTTTGAAATGATCGAGGACGCGGCGGACAGCTCGTTCAACCAGGGAACCAACATCAAGGTGATCGGGGTCGGGGGGGGAGGCGGCAACGCGGTCGAGCACATGATCGCGTCCGGCGTGCGCGGCGTCGAGTTCATCTGCGCCAACACCGACGCGCAGGCGCTCAAGCGTTCGAGCGCGCACCAGTTCCTGCAACTGGGCAAGACCGGGCTGGGCGCTGGCGGCAAGCCGGTGGTCGGGCGCGAGTCGGCCGACCAGGCGCGGGGCCAGATCCGCGACGCACTCGAAGGCGCGCACATGCTGTTCATCACCGCCGGGATGGGTGGCGGCACCGGCACCGGGGCGGCGCCGGTGATCGCCAAGATCGCGCGCGAGATGGGCATCCTGACCGTCGCCGTGGTGACCCGTCCGTTCGAGTTCGAGGGATCCAAGCGCATGTCCCACGCCGAGCAGGGGCTGGCGGAGCTCGAGGCCAACGTCGATTCGCTGATCGTCGTGCTCAACGAGAAGCTGCTCGAGGTCTACGGCGACGACATCTCGCAGAAGGAGGCGTTCGCCAAGGCCAACGACGTGCTGAAGAACGCCACCGGCGGCATCGCCGAGATCATCAACGTTCCCGGCCTGATCAACGCCGACTTCGAGGACGTGAAGACGGTGATGGGCGAGCCGGGCAAGGCGATGATGGGCACGGCGGTCGCGAGCGGACCGGACCGCGCGCGGCTTGCGGCGGAGCAGGCGGTGGTCTGCCCGCTGCTCGACGGCGTCGACCTGTCCGGGGCGAAGGGCGTGCTGGTCAACATCACTGCCGACGACTCGCTGCGGCTGGGCGAGACCCGCGAGGCGATGAACGCGATCCGCGCCTACGCCTCGCCCGAGGCCAACATCATCTTCGGTACGGTCAACGATCCGACGATGGGCGATTCGCTGCGGGTGACGGTGCTCGCCACCGGGTTGTCGCGCGGCAAGGCCGACAAGGCGGCGCCCGAACTGACCGTGATCCGCACCGGGACCGACAACCTGCCGATGGCGGCCGCCGGCTACGGCGCCGCCGTGGCGGCGGACGACCGGATCCCGGCGATCTGGCGCAGCGGACGCGGCGCGCCGTCGGCCCACGTCAACGCGCTGATGCAGAGCGGCATGGACGAGATGGAGATCCCGGCCTTCCTGCGCAAGCAGGCCGACTGACCGGGACGCCCGGCACAGCTCGGCCGCCGACATCGGGCGACCGGGACGGCCGACGCGGCCCGCGCCGCGGACGACCCGACCGCGCCTGCCCGCCGGAGTGACCCGACTCCGTGCATCGGTGTCGCCGCAGCGGCCTGCGGATCCCGCCCTGGCGGATCACCTCCCCGCCAGGGCGGCTGCCGTTCCGGCGGTCGCGGCGTCAGCACAAACACCGCGACCGCCTTAGAATTCATAGCTTCGTGCAATTGCTGCACAGAACTTCATAAATCGACATGATGCTGGCGCAGCGCACCATCCAGTCCGTCAACCGCGCCGTGGGCGTCGGCCTGCACAGCAGCGAACGTGTCGAGCTCACCCTGCGTCCGGCGCTGCCCGACACCGGGATCGTGTTCACCCGAACCGACCTGCCGCAGCCGGTGGAGATCGCCCTCAATCCGTACGCGGTGGTCGACACCCGGATGGCGACCACGCTGGGCCGGGGCGATGTCAAGATCCACACCGTCGAGCACCTGCTGTCGGCCTGCTCCGGCCTGGGAATCGACAATCTCTACATCGACGTCACCGCCGAGGAGATCCCCATCCTCGACGGATCGGCGTCGTCGTTCGTCTACCTGCTGCAGTCGGCCGGGATCGCGCTGCAGCCGGCGCCGAAGAAGTTCATCCGGATCCGCAAGCCGGTCGAGGTCCGACTGGGCGACGGCAACGACCGGAAGTGGGCGCGGCTCGAACCGTACGACGGCTTCAAGCTGAGCTTCGACATCGACTTCGACCACCCGGCGGTCGACCAGACCGCGCAGTCGACGGTGTTCGATCTGGGCGTGCATTCCTACGTCAAGGACATCGCCCGCGCCCGCACCTTCGGCTTCATGCGCGATGTCGAGACGCTGCGCGAGCGCGGCCTGGCACTGGGCGGCAGCATGGAAAATGCGATCGTGATGGACGAATACCGCGTGCTGAACCAGGAGGGGCTGCGCTTCGACGACGAGTTCGTCAAGCACAAGACGCTGGATGCCATCGGCGATCTGTTCGTCGCCGGCAAGCCGCTGATCGGTGCCTACAGCGCGTTCCGCAGCGGGCACGCCGTCAACAATCTGCTGCTCCGCGAACTGTTCGCGGATGCAACCGCGTACGACATCGTCAGCTTCGCCGATGCCGGCCGCGCGCCGGCCGGGTTCCGCGCCATCCCGACGTTCGCGTTCTGAGCCTTGAATCAGCCCAGGCGGTGGCGCAACGCCCGGAATCGGGCGAGCACCTCGGGCGGGCAGGGCACGCCGCCGCCGATCTCCACGCGCGGCGCCGCCGGCAGGCGCTGCGGCTCGACCCGGATGCGGATCGCCTGCAGCGCGTAACCTTGCTGCTGCAGCGCGTCGACCAGCGCCGGCTTGAGCTGGCTGAGCTTGGCGGCGACGGCGCTCGAACTCGCCGTCAGGGTCCACGTCTCTCGCTGCCAGCGTCCCGGCCGTACGCCTTGGGCCAGCGCGGCGGGCAGCAGCGGCGCCGCGACTTCCCACATCCGCGCTGACGCCATCGCAGCATCGCGCAGCCCGGCCAGTGGCGCCGCGGTCCGCGCCCACGCAGCGAGCGAGCCGGTCCGCGGGTCGGAGCGGCGGGTGGGGCGTGGGAACGTGGCGGGGGCTTGAGGCATCACAAGGTCGGCTGCCGGCCCGGCGGATTCCGGGTGGCGTCCCGATTGTGCCATCGTCGCGCCGCAAAACGCGGCGCATACAATCGAAAATTCCGTGGAGCGTCCGGTGGCCCGGCACGAGGGGGCACGAACGCGCTTCGCAGCCTGAACACTCCAGTCGCGGATCGCGAGTCCGCCATCCCATGCCAGTCAAATTCCTCACCAGTCTGTTCGGCAGCCGCAATGAGCGGCTGCTGCGCCAGTACCGGCGCGTGGTCGAGCGCATCAATGCCCTGGAACCGCAGTTCGCGCAACTCGACGATGACGCGTTGAAGGCCAAGACGGCCGAGTTCCGGCAGCAGGTGGCGAACGGACGCAGCCTCGACGATCTGCTGCCCGAGGCGTTCGCGGTGGTGCGCGAGGGCGGCAAGCGCGCACTCAAGATGCGCCACTTCGACGTCCAGATGATCGGCGGTATCGCCCTGCACCAGGGCAAGATCGCGGAAATGCGCACCGGCGAAGGCAAGACCCTGGTGGGCACGCTGCCGGTCTACCTCAACGCGCTGACGGGAAAGGGCGTCCATGTCATCACCGTCAACGACTACCTGGCGCGGCGCGACGCCGAGTGGATGAGCCGGCTGTACAACTTTCTCGGCCTGCGCGTGGGGGTGAACCTGCCTGACATGTCCAAGCCGGAGAAGCAGGACGCGTACGCCGCCGACGTGACCTACGGCACGAACAACGAGTTCGGCTTCGATTACCTGCGCGACAACATGGTGTACGAGCCCGCCGAGCGGGTGCAGCGTGGGCTGAACTACGCGCTGATCGACGAGGTCGACTCGATCCTGATCGACGAGGCACGCACCCCGCTGATCATCTCGGGACAGGCGGACGACAACACCGAGCTCTACGTCAAGATCAACGCCATCGTCCCCCTGCTCGACCGGCAGATCGGCGAGGAGGATCCGATCACCGGCAAGGGCGTCGAGAAGCCGGGCGACTTCACCGTCGACGAAAAGTCCCACCAGGTGTTCCTGACCGAGTCCGGCCACGAGAAGGCCGAGCGCATCCTCGGCCAGATGGGCCTGATCCCGCCGGGGACAACGCTGTATGACGCCGGCAACATCGCGCTGATGCACCACGTCTACGCGGCGCTGCGGGCGAACCACCTCTACCACCGCGACCAGCATTACGTCGTGCAGAACGGCGAGGTGATCATCGTCGACGAGTTCACCGGCCGCATCATGTCGGGCCGGCGCTGGTCCGACGGCCTGCACCAGGCGGTCGAGGCCAAGGAAGGCGTGGAGATCCAGAGCGAGAACCAGACGCTGGCGTCGATCACCTTCCAGAACTACTTCCGCATGTACGCGAAGCTCGGCGGCATGACCGGTACCGCCGACACCGAGGCGTTCGAGTTCCAGGAGATCTACAAGCTCGAGACGGTCGTCATCCCGACCAACAAGCCGATCCGCCGCAAGGACATGCAGGACAAGGTGTACAAGACGGCGCGCGAACGCGACCTCGCGGTGGTCGAGGACATCCGCGACTGCCACGAGCGCGGCCAGCCGGTCCTGGTGGGCACGACGTCGATCGAGAACAGCGAGCAGCTCTCGCACCTGCTGCAGCAGCAGAAGCTGCAGCATCAGGTGCTCAACGCCAAGCAGCACGCCCGCGAGGCGGAGATCGTCGCCCAGGCCGGGCGTCCGGGGATGATCACCATCGCGACCAACATGGCCGGTCGCGGCACCGACATCGTGCTCGGCGGCAACGTCGAGAAGCAGTGCGAGTTCATCGAGGCCGACCCGGAGCTGTCGCCCGAGGACAAGGCGGCGAAGGTCAAGTCGCTGCGCGACGAGTGGCAGTCGCTGCACGACAAGGTCATCGCCGAGGGCGGGCTGCACATCGTCGGCACCGAGCGGCACGAGAGCCGCCGCATCGACAACCAGCTGCGCGGCCGGTCCGGCCGCCAGGGCGATCCGGGCTCGACGCGGTTCTATCTGTCGCTCGACGACCCGTTGATGCGCATCTTCGCCGGCGAGCGCGTCAAGGCGATCATGGAGCGGTTGCGCATGCCCGAGGGCGAGGCGATCGAGGCCGGGATGGTCACGCGCTCGATCGAGTCGGCGCAGCGCAAGGTGGAGGCGCGCAACTTCGACATCCGCAAGCAGCTGCTCGAATACGACGACGTCTCCAACGAGCAGCGCAAGATCATCTACCAGCAGCGCAATGAACTGCTCGATTCGGGCGACGTGTCCGAGCAGATCGCGGCGCTGCGGCAGGGCGCGTTCACCGACCTCGTGCGCGCCCACGTGCCCGAGCAGAGCATGGAGGAGCAATGGGACATCCCGGCGCTCGAACAGGTGCTGCACGACGAATGGCAGATCGATCTGGAGCTCAAGGCGTGGCTTGAGTCCGACGAGAACATCACCGACGACGACGTGTTGCAGCGCGTGCTCGACGCCGCCGAGGCGCAGTACGCCGACAAGGTCGAGCGCGTCGGCCGCGAGAACTTCGCGCAGTTCGAGCGGGTGGTGCTGCTGCAGGCGCTCGACCAGCACTGGCGCGAGCATCTCTCGGCGCTCGACTACCTGCGCCAGGGCATCCATCTGCGCGGCTATGCGCAGAAGCAGCCCAAGCAGGAATACAAGCGCGAGGCGTTCGAGCTGTTCGGGATGATGCTCGACGCCGTCAAGGCCGAGGTCACCCGCGTCCTGATGACGGTGCAGGTGCAGAGCGCCGAGCAGGCCGAGCAGGCCAGCGAGGCGTTCGAGGAACAGGGGCAGCGCATGCGCGTGGCGTTCCAGCACGCCGAGGCGTCGCCGGGGATTTCCAGCCTCGACCCGACCGAGGCGGCGCTGGCCGGGATGGCGGTGGCCGGCACCGCCGCCGGGGCGTCCGCGCCGCAGCAGCCGCACGTCAATCCGTATCCCAAGGTCGGCCGCAACGATCCCTGTCCCTGCGGCAGCGGCAAGAAGTACAAGCATTGCCACGGCAAGCTGAACTGATCGACCCGACCGGGCCGCGCGAGCGGCCCGCGGCCTTGCCGTTTCGCCCGACGATGTTTCGCCCTCATCCGGAGACTCCTTCATGGCCGTGAATCTGCAAGCTCCCGATCCCGCAGCGCTGCATCCGGTGGCCGGTGTGCGGCTCGGCGTCGCGCAGGCGCGCATCCGCAAGCCGGGACGCACCGACCTGACCGTGATCCAGATCGATCCCGGCGCCAGCGTCGCCGGCGTGTTCACGCAGAACCGCTTCTGTGCCGCTCCGGTGCAGGTGTGCCGCCAGCATCTCGAACTGGTGGGCGGCCAGGACGTCCGCGCGCTGGTCGTCAACACCGGCTGCGCCAACGCCGGAACCGGCGCGCAGGGGCTGGCCGATGCGCGGCAGAGCTGCGTCGAACTCGCCGGACTGCTCGGCGTCAGTCCGCGGCAGGTGCTGCCGTTCTCGACCGGAGTCATCCTCGAGCCGCTGCCGCTCGATCGGCTGATCGCCGGACTGCCGGCCGCGATCGCCGCGGCGCGCGGCGACGGCTGGGCCGACGCGGCGCAGGCGATCATGACCACCGACACCGTGCCCAAGGCGGCGAGCTTGCGCACCACCATCGACGGCGTCACCATCACCGTCACGGGCATCAGCAAGGGTGCCGGGATGATCCGGCCGAACATGGCGACGATGCTGGGATTCATCGCCACCGATTGCGCTGTCGCACCGGCGGTGCTGCAACGGCTCACCCGCGCCGCGGCCGACGAGTCGTTCAACAGCGTGACCGTCGACGGCGACACATCGACCAATGACTCGCTGGTCGTCGTCGCCACCGGCAAGGCCGGACTGGCGCCGATCGTCGATGCCGACGGCCCCCAGGCCCGCGCCCTGCTCGCGGTGCTGACCGGGGTTGCCCAGCGGCTGGCGCAGGCCATCGTCCGCGACGGCGAGGGGGCGACCAAGTTCATCGCCGTGCAGGTCGAAGGGGCGCGCAGCCGGGACGAGGCGCGCCAGGTCGCCTATGCCGTGGCGCATTCGCCCCTGGTCAAGACCGCGTTCTTTGCCAGCGACCCGAACCTCGGACGCATCCTCGCCGCGGTGGGCTACGCCGGCGTCGACGACCTGGACGTCGACCGGGTCGACCTCTACCTCGACGACGTTCACGTCGCGACCCAGGGCGGTCGCCATCCGGATTACCGTGAAGAGGATGGCCAGAGGGTGATGCGACAGGCGGAGATCGCGGTGCGCATCGTCCTCGGCCGCGGCGACGCCGCGACCACGGTCTGGACCTGCGACCTGTCGCACGACTACGTCTCGATCAACGCCGACTACCGCTCGTGAATCCGCGACGACCGATGACCGACGCCAAGCACGCCTCCAAGACAACTTCGCGCGGCAGGCGCGCGTCTCCGTCCGCTGCCCCCGCGCCCGCGGCGCCGGCCGTGCCGGCGACCGATGCGCTTGCCCAGCTCGGCGCGCTGTTCGCCCGCGCCAATGCGCTGCTCGACCGGCTCGAGTCGATCCTTCCGGCGCCGGCGCCCGAGCCCGAGTGGGGCGGCGCGGTGGCGTTCCGCTGGGTCAGCCGCAACGGCCGCAAGCAACTCGCCGCGGTGCGCAGCCTGTCGCCGATCACCTATGACGACCTGATCGGCATCGATGAGCAGAAGCGCACGATCGAGCGCAACACCCGTCAGTTCGTGCAGGGCAGGCCGGCGAACAACGTGCTGATCACTGGCGCCCGCGGCACCGGCAAGTCGTCGCTGGTCAAGGCGACCCTGAATCGCTTCGCGCGGCAGGGACTGCGATTGATCGAGGTCGACAAGGCCGACCTGATCGATCTTCCCGAACTCACCGAGCTGCTGGCGGGACGGCCCGAGCGCTTCATCGTGTTCAGCGACGACTTGTCGTTCGAGGAAGGCGAGCCGGGCTACAAGGCCCTCAAGTCGGTGCTCGACGGTTCGATCAGCGCCGCGGCCGACAACGTGCTGATCTACGCCACGTCCAACCGCCGCCACCTGCTGCCCGAATACCTGCAGGAGAATCTGAGCTACAAGCACACCGAGAGCGGCGAGATCCATCCCGGCGAGGTGGTCGAGGAGAAGATCTCGCTGTCCGAGCGGTTCGGACTGTGGCTGAGCTTCTATCCCTACGACCAGGATCACTACCTGCGCATCGTCGCGCACTGGCTCGACGTGTTCGGCGTGCCGGCGGGGCAGCGCGACAAGGCGCTGCAGGAGTCGCTGGTGTGGGCGCTCGAACGCGGATCGCGCTCGGGCCGCGTCGCCTGGCAGTTCGCCCGCGACCGCGCGGGCCGCGCCGCCCGATGAGTGACGCAGCGGCGCAGCCGAAGCGGCCGATCGCAGTCGCCGTCGGCATCCTGTTCCGGCCCGACGGCCGTTTCCTGCTGGCATCGCGCCCCGCAGGCAAGCCCTACGCCGGTTTCTGGGAATTTCCCGGCGGCAAGCTCGAACCGGGCGAGTCGCTGGAGGCGGCGCTGGCGCGCGAATTCGACGAGGAGCTCGGCATCACCGTGCGTGCGGCGACCTACTGGCGCAGCCTGCGTGTCGACTATCCGCATGCGCTGGTCGACCTGCAGTTCTGCCGCATCACTGCCTGGGACGGCGAGCCGCAGCCGCGCGAAGGCCAGTTGCTGTCGTGGGAAACGCTGCCCGTGCGTGTTGCACCCGTCCTGCCCGGTGCGGTGCCGGTGCTCGAGTGGCTCGCGGCGGAGCGCGGCGACGCCGGTCCGGTGATCGCCGCGCCCTGAGCCCGGTGTTTCAATGCCGGCGCGGGGCGGGGCCGTCGTCGGCCGCGTCGGGAAGTTCGATGTCCGGCGTGTCCTGCTGTTGGGCGACGCGGTAGCTCTCGCTTGCCCAGGCGCCGAGGTCGAGCGACTTGCAGCGCTCGCTGCAGAACGGCCGCCACGGATTGTCCGGGCCATAGGGCGACGGCGTACCGCAGTGCGGGCAGCGCACCATGCGGGACTTGCCGGTCTGTTCGTTGCGCATCGCCATCTCAGGGGCAGAGTGTGAGCTCGAACGGCACGTCGTCCGCTGCCGGGCTCATGTGCCAGTCGGCGTCGGGTTGGAGGAAGCGGACCGACACCATCAGCCGATGGCCGGTGATCTCCGGCACCACGCCGAGGGCACCATCGACCCGCAGCCGCAGCAGCTGGAAGGTCCGGCCGGCCAGTGCCTGCTGGAAGTTGCCGCCGTGGGTCTGGACCTTGCGGGTCGTGCCCGCGTCGCGCTGCAGGCGCAGCAGCAGCTCGACGCTGCTGGCGAGCGGGGCGAACTGTCCGGCCCAGCGCATCAGGTCGGTCCGCCGCTGCGCCTCGGACAGATGCTGCCAGGCGTAGTAGGCCGGCAGATCGAATTCACAGGTTCCGCCGGGGATGTTGGCGCGGCTGCGGATGGCCATCAGCCATTCGTTGTCGAGCAGGTTCTGCCCGAGCCGGCCCTGCTGCAGGCTGAGTGCCTGGAATGCCTGGTCGATTTCGGCCAGCACGGCGTCGAGCGCCGATTCGGCCACCGCCGGATTGCCGCGGTAGCCGAGGAAGGTCTGCCGCTGCCGTTCGAGCTCCTTCAGCACCTCGGACTTCAGGTCCTGCCGGGCCGCGACGTCCATGATCTCGAACAAGGTGACGAGTGCGAAATGATGGTGTTCCGGGCGGCCGCCCTGCTGCATGACGTCGGCCCGGCGGAACAGGTGCTCGAGGCGGAGCAGCGTGCGCACGCGTTCGTGCAGGGGATATTCGTACAGAATCACAGGTCGATCCGGTTCGGGCTGCGGGCTGCGGCGTGACGCACAGCGGTCTCCGGCCGGATGCCGGAGCGACTTCGCGCATTGTCATTCAACCGGGCGTCGAACTCAATTTCCGGTCGGCGAGTTCGAGGTAGCGCCGATGCAGGGCTTCGACCTGGGCGCGCAGCGCCGGCAGGTCGCCGTCATTGTCGATCCGGTCGTCGGCCACGGCCAGCCGCTGCGTCCGCGAAGCCTGCACCGCGAGGATGGCGCGCACCGCGTCGGCGTCGAGCCCGGAGCGCGCGCGGACCCGCTCGATCTGGACGTCTTCGGTGCAGTCGACCACGCAGATGCGGTCGACCGCGTCGCGCCAGCGCGGCAGGTTCTCCACCAGCAGCGGGACGACCAGCACGACGTAGGCGCCGGGCGAACGCGCCGCATCTTCGTGCATCGCTGCGGCGATCAGCGGGTGCAGGATGGCCTCGAGCCGGCGGCGGACCAGCGGATCGGCGAAGGCGCGCGCACGCATCGCGGCGCGATCGAGCGCGCCGTTCGCATCCAGCACCTCCGGGCCGAAGGCGTCGACCAGCGACGGCATCGCAGCCCCGCCGGGCGCGGTGAGGCGATGCGCGATCACGTCGGCGTCGACGATCGCGGCGCCGAGCGTACCGAGGATGGCCGCCACGGCGGATTTGCCCGACCCGATCCCGCCGGTCAGACCGATGCGCAGACGCGGCGCAGGCGCGCCGGGCTCTTCGGCGCCGGGTGTCCGGCTCATGTCGTGCACCGCCACGCTGCGCGAAACCTCGGCCAGAGAGGTCGCGTCAGCCTCGGGACGGTCCGGCACGGGTTCATGCCCCGACGCCGGGCAGCAGGTAATGCTCCAGGGCATGCGGCCCGATGAGCAGCATCACGATGCCGGCGGCGGCGAGGAAGGGACCGAACGGAATCGGCCGGCCCCGCTCGGTGAAGCGGAGCAGCTGCAGCGCGATGCCGATGACCGCGCCGCAGAGGCTCGACAGCAGGATGATGGGCAGCAGCGCCGCCGCACCGAACCAGGCGCCGAGCGCGGCGAGCAGCTTGAAGTCGCCGAATCCCATGCCCTCCTTGCCGGTAAGGAGCTTGAAGCCCTGGTAGACGGTCCAGAGCGAGACATAGCCGATCGCGGCGCCCCAGACCGCGCCCGCGAGGCGGTCTGGATGGAGCAGCGTCGTCACCATCAGGCCGGCCCAGAGCAGCGGCAGGGTGATGTCGTCGGGCAGCAGGGTGGTGTCGAAGTCGATCAGCGCGAGCGCGATGAGCGCCCAGAGCAGGCCGATGCCGGCAACGGCGTCCCAGCCCGGCCCCCAGCGCCAGATCATGGCGGCGCTGAGCAGCGCGGTCGCCAGCTCGACCAGCGGATAGCGCGGCGAGATCCGCACGCCGCAGGCCGAACAGCGGCCGCGCAGCAGGGC
>JAKAIB010000095.1 GCA_021814605.1 Pseudomonadota bacterium
AATCCGGGAATTTTCCCTCGATCAGCTTGGAGGTGAACTCCAGACCGTCGAAATCGAGCCGCGCCTGGTTGCTCGCCAGGGCGATCTGGATCTGCGCATCGTCCTGATCCGACAGCAGCCGCATCAGTTCGAGCACGGTCTTGCGCGGCAGGATGATCTCGCGGCGCTGCGCCGATTCGTCGAGCGCGGCAGATGCCAGCGTCATGCGGTGGCCGTCGGTCGCCACCAGATGCAGTTGCCGCCCGTCGGCCACCCAAAGCATGCCGTTGAGGTAATAGCGGATATCGTGCTGCGCCATTGCGAAGTGCGTCAGCCCGAGGAGGTGCTTCAGTTGCTTCTGCGGCAGCCGCAGCGTTTCCGATCCGAAATCGGCCGCAGCGCGAACCAGCGGGAAATCCTCCGCGGGCAGGGTCTGCAGATTGAACCGGCTCTTCCCGGCCCGCACCGTCATCTTGCCCTCCGCCCAGTCCAGGCTGACATCGCCCGGCTGGACGGCACGCAGGATGTCGAGCAGCTTGCGCATGTTGACCGTCACCCCGGCCGTTCCGGCAATGTCCGCACGAACCGCTTCGGACGCACGGATCCGGATCTGGACCTCCATGTCGCTGGTGGTGAACAGCGTTCCCTGATCATCGTGCTGAATCAGGACGTTTCCCAGAATGGGCAGCGTCTGGCGACGTTCGACGATGCCTGCGGCCTGCCCCAGCAGCTTGAGCAGTTCGTCGCGTGACGATGTCAGTCTGTTCATCTGTTGTTTTCCTTTTTCAACATGGGATTAGTAGTAAGGGCTGCCCATTCTTGGGGATAAACCGGCAAATGCAGCAACGACGCGGCCTGGCGCACGGACGAGCGATGTGGACAAGCGAGCCGGATCGAAAGGATGGATTGGAACAAGTTTTGAGGAACCAACCGATGACGGAAGTTGTTCAGAAATTGTCCACAATTTCTGCAGACGGTTGTCCAAATTTCAGCTCTTGAGGGTCTGTTCCAGCACGTGGAGTTGCTGGTTGAGCTCCTGCAGCTTGGTGCGTTCGAGGCTGATCTTGCGCACGGCGTGAAGAACCGTCGTATGGTCGCGGCCGCCGAACAGTTCTCCGATCTCCGGCAGGCTCTTGTGCGTCAGTTCCTTCGCGAGATACATCGCGATCTGACGCGGCCGGGCGATGCTCGCCGGGCGTTTCTTCGAGTACATGTCGGCGACCTTGATCTTGTAGAAGTCGGCGACCGTCTTCTGGATGTTCTCGACCGAGACCTGCCGGTTCTGCAGCGATAGCAGATCCTTCAGCGCGTCCTTGGCCAGGCCGATGGTGACGTCCTGTCCGCTGAACCGGGCGTAGGCGAGGATCTTGCGCAGCGCGCCCTCGAGTTCGCGCACGTTCGACCGGACGTTCTTGGCGACGAAGAACGCCACTTCCTCGGGAAGCGGCATGAGCTCGGCGTCGGCCTTGCGCAACAGGATGGCGACGCGCATCTCCAGTTCGGGCGGCTCGATGGCGACGGTGAGCCCCGAATCGAACCGCGACACCAGACGCTGGTCGATTTCGCGCAGTTCCTTCGGATAGGTATCGCTGGTGAGGATGATCTGCGAGCGCTTGGTGATCAGCGCCTCGAACGCATAGAAGAATTCCTCCTGCGTCTTGTCCTTTCCGGCGAAGAATTGCACGTCGTCGATCAGCAGCAGGTCGAGCGAGTGGTAGTAGCGCTTGAATTCCTCGAACGCCTTGCGCTGGTAGGCGCGCACGACCTCGCTGACGAACTGCTCCGCCTGGAGGTAGCGGATGCGTGCGCCGGGCTGATGCACCAGCAGGGCGTTGCCGACGGCGTGCATCAGGTGGGTCTTGCCCAGGCCGACGCCGCCGTAGATGAACAGCGGGTTGTACGAGCGGCCCGGGTTCTCGGCAACCTGAATCGCGGCTGCGCGCGCCAGCTGGTTGGCCTTGCCGGTGACCAGGGTGTCGAAACTCAGCAGGGGATTGAGGCGTGAGCGCTCGAGCGCGTCCGCCTCCGCCACGTCGGCCGCCTCGGTCGCGGCACGATCGCCGGATGCCGCGTCGGCGGCAGGATTGCCTGTAGAGGCCGCGTCGATGGAGGAGGACGCGGACGGCTGCCGCAGACCGACGGCGCCGCCGTGATGCAGCGGCTGGCGTGGAGTGGGCTTCTGGATCAGGAAATCGATCTGCACCGGCCGTCCGACCACCTCGGCGAGCGATTCGGCGATTCGGTTACCGTACTGCGAGCGCAGCCAGTCGAGCTTGAAGCGGTTGGGGACATTCAGGACCGCCGTGCTGCCGTCGTCGCTCCAGACCGGCGCGGCGAGAGGCTTGATCCAGGCAGCGAACTGCTGATCCGGTATCAGGGTGGCAAGGCGGGCGCAGCACTGCTGCCAGGATTGTTCTTCTGTCATTCAATTGTTCTGATCGATGCGGTGATCTGGATAGTTTTCAACAGAAAATCGGATCGACCGGAGGACTCGCGCATTGACGCTTCCCTGCGCCTGCCGTGAAGGAAATTCGATGTCGAGCTGTCGGCCGCCGAAAGCGAATTCTACCCCCGCCGGCGGAGTTATCCACAATTTCGGCCGACCCTGGAAGCAAGCTCCGGGAGGCTGCACGGATGCTGGCCCGGTGGGGTTGGGCAGCGGCGCATGGCATTGTTCTGGTGCCGCTCAGGTGACATAAAATCGGCCAGATCCATTGACAAACCCAGGTTGTTTTTGCTCGAATGGAGAGCTTTTTCGCGAAACTTTGACGCCGGACGTCGTTCCTCCGCGCCGGACAGCGTTGCAAGAACGTGCCGTAAGCAGGCCTGCGGAAGTCCGGGGCACGCGCTGGCCGAATGGTCTTTTGATTCGAGGTGGATTCCATGAAACGTACCTATCAACCCTCCAAGACGCGTCGCCAACGGACGCACGGATTCCTCGTGCGCATGCGGACCAAGGGCGGTCGTGCAGTGATCAACGCGCGCCGGGCCAAGGGCCGCAAGCGTCTCTCGGTCTGACCCTGCCAGGGGCTGATCGCCAGGTGCGTTCCGACGGGTCGCCGGATTGGCGCCCGGGCCGCGACTCATGACGTCGGCGGAGGCAGCAGTGGGGCGCGCCGACGCGCCGACACGTCTGCGGTTGCTGACGTTGCGACGGCCCGACCAGTTTTCCGCCTGCTTTGCCGCACGCTGGGTGCAGCACGCCGAGTTCCGGCTGCACTACCGGGGCGCCCTGCCCGATGAAGTCGGGGACACGATGATTGGGGCCTGCTGGCTCGGCCTCGTGGTGCCCAAGAAATTCTGCAAATCGGCGGTCCGGCGCAACCTGATCAAGCGGGCGATGCGGCAGGCGCTGCGCGATCTGCGCCTGCCGCAGTCGAGCGGATTGCGGGCGCCGGTGGTCATGCTGCGGCTGATGCGCAAGCTGCCGGCAGAGTTCCGCAGCGCGCGTTCGCCGGCTCTTGCGCGATACGTGCACACGGCAGTGAACGCCATGGTCGCGGAATGGGTCCAACGCAGCCTGATCATGGCGGAGCGGAGCACCGGATGAAACGGGTGTTGGTCGGATTGGTCCGTCTGTACCGGCTGCTGTTCAGCGCCTGGGTCGGCGGGCAATGCCGCTTCTATCCGACCTGCTCGGTGTACGCCATCGAAGCGCTGGAACGCCACGGCGCGGCCGCCGGGACCTACCTCGGCGCGGCACGCATCCTGCGCTGCCAGCCGTGGTGCGAAGGTGGCCACGATCCGGTGCCGGAGCAGTTCTGCTGGGCACCATGGCGGCGCAAGGCGGCGGGGCCGGAGGCCGATGCGGATCGGCAGGCGATGGTCGATGCGTTTGCGAGACCGTCATCGCCGTCCGTGCACAATAGCGAGTCTTTGCCGGCAGAACCCGGTGCCGAGGGCCGCGGCGGCGCGCGCCGCACCGGTCCGACGTCGCCGGCCCCGTAGCGCCGAGCGGCGGCCCACAAGCGCATTCGGCACCACAACACGGAAACAACGTATGGATCTCCGCCGTTCGGTACTCTGGGTGGTCTTCGCCCTGTCGCTGGTCTTTCTCTACAACGCATGGCTGCGCTACAACGGCCAGACCGACCTGTTCGGAACGCCTCCGGCCAAGGTGGCAAGCGCGGCCGGGAGCGCGATTCCGCAACCGGCACCGACGCCGGCTAACCTGCCGACCGCCGCGGCGCCGTCGCCGGCGGCTCCTGCCACCATCGCTGGCGCGTCCAAGGAGCTCCCGCCGGCGCAACTCACCACCATCCGGACCGACCTGATGGAGGTGCGGATCTCCAGCCGCGGGGGCAATCTGGTCTATGCCCGCTTGCTGAAGTACGACAGCCGGTCCGAGCCGGGCAAGAACGTCGTGCTGTTCGACGACACCGCGCACAACAAGTACATGGCGCAGGCCGGCCTGATCGGCGGCGACTTCCCGAACCACGAAACCCCGATGACGGTGCTGCCGGGCGCGCGTGACCTTGGCAGCGCGCAGAGCCTGCAGGTGCAACTGGTGTCCCCGGACCTTGGGGGCGTCCGGCTCGAACGCACCTACACGTTCACGCGTGGCAGCTATGTGGTCGATGTGAGGAACACCGTGGTGAACACCGGAGCAGCGCCGGTCAGCCCGCAGCTCTATCTGCAGATCGTGCGCGACGGCGACACGCCGCCGGGAGACGAATCGCACTTCTATCACACCTACACCGGGCCGGCGCTCTACGACAACAAGGACAAGTTCCAGAAGTTCGAGTTCAAGGATCTGACCGCGACCATGGCGCCGCGCAAGGCCGACAGCGGCTGGGTGGCGATGATCCAGCACTATTTCGTCTCCGCCTGGGTGCCCGAGCCCTACGAAGGGCCGCGCGATTTCTACACCCGCAAGCTCGACACCAATCTCTACGCCGTCGGCGTGATCCAGCCGCTGCCGCAGATCGCGCCGGGCAAGCAGATCACGACCGACGCCAAGCTGTTCGTCGGCCCGGAGCTCGAGAGCCGTCTCGCCGCGGTGGCGCCGGGGCTCGAACTGGTGAAGGACTACGGCTGGGTCACCATCCTGGCGAAGCCTCTGTTCTGGCTGCTGGAGCAGATCCACAAGTTCGTGCAGAACTGGGGCTGGTCGATCATCGTCGTCACGCTGCTGATCAAGCTGGCGTTCTTCCCGCTCACCGCGGCGAGCTACAAGTCGATGGCGCGGATGAAGGCGGTCGGGCCGCGGATCAACGCGCTGCGCGAAACGTTCAAGGGTGACCAGGCCAAGATGAACCAGGCGATGGTCGAGCTCTACCGCAAGGAGAAGATCAACCCGCTCGGCGGCTGCCTGCCGATCGTGATCCAGATCCCGGTCTTCATCGCGCTCTACTGGGTGCTGCTGTCGAGCGTCGAACTGCGAGGCGCGCCCTGGATCCTGTGGATTCACGACCTGTCGGCCAAGGATCCGTACTACATCCTTCCCGCGATCATGACCGCCACGTCATTCCTCCAGGTCAAGCTCAATCCGACGCCGCCCGACCCGATGCAGGCGCGGCTGATGTGGATCATGCCGGCGGCGTTCTCGGTCATGTTCTTCTTCTTCCCTGCGGGACTGGTGCTGTACTGGCTGACGAACAACTCGCTGTCGATCGCGCAGCAATGGGTGATCAACAAGAAGATGGGAGTCGCGACGCTCGGCGCCGCCGCGGCCAAGTGAGCGCCGGGCGGGCGCGGCGCGCCGTTGGCCGGGGTTCGACCCGGATGCTGCCGAGGCTCGCATGAATCCGCTCGCGCTCGATGCCGATCCCATCGTCGCGGTCGCGACGGCGCCGGGCCGCGGCGCCGTCGGCATCGTGCGCGCATCGGGCAGGCGACTGGCCGATCTGGCGCGGGCCGTCACCGGGCGCAATCTCGCCCCGCGCCACGCGACCTACCTGCCGCTGCGTGACGAAGCAGGCGGATTGATCGACCAGGGGCTGGCGCTGTTCTTTCCGGCGCCGCAGTCCTATACCGGCGAGGACGTCCTCGAACTGCAGATCCACGGCGGGCCGGTGGTGCTGCAGCTGCTGCTGGCGCGGCTGCTCGAACTCGGGCGTGGCATCGGGTTGCGGCTGGCCGATCCGGGCGAGTTCACGCGCCGTGCCTTTCTCAACGGCAAGCTGGATCTGGCCCAGGCCGAGAGCGTCGCCGACCTGATCGATGCCAGTACCGAGGCCGCGGCGCGCTCCGCGACCCGGGCGCTCGCCGGCGAACTGTCGCGCGCCGTGCAGGGGCTGGCAGCGCAGCTGGTCGAGCTGCGGATGCTCGTCGAGGCGACGCTCGATTTTCCCGAGGAGGACATCGACTTCCTCAGGCAGGCGCAGGCGGCACGGCGGCTGCAGGCGCTGCGCGAAGCGCTGCTCCAGGTGCAGGCGCGGACGCGGCAGGGCGCCCTGCTGCGCGAAGGGCTCCAGGTGGTGCTTGCGGGACAACCCAACGTCGGCAAGAGCTCGCTGCTCAATGCGCTGGCCGGGGCCGAGCTGGCGATCGTCACGCCTGTTCCCGGCACCACCCGCGACAAGGTGAGCCAGACCATCCAAATCCAGGGAGTGCCGCTGCACATCGTCGACACCGCCGGACTACGGGCCGGTGCCGACATGGTCGAGCGCATCGGCGTGCAGCGCACCTGGGAGGCGATCGGCGGAGCCGACGTCGTGCTGTTCCTGCACGACCTGACCCGCCTCGACGCGGCCGACTACGCACGCGCCGAGGCGGACATCGTGCGCGGTCTTCCGCCGGCGGTGCCGCTGTTGCACGTGTTCAACAAGGCCGATTCGGTGGATCGTTCCGCCGTCGAGATCCGGCTGGCCTCGGCGTGGTCTGCATGGGGGCTGGCGCCCGCCGAAGGCGTCTGGATCTCGGCGGCTCGCGGCACCGGGCTGGAGCTGCTGCGCCGCGAGCTGCTGCGCGCGGCGGGAGCGCAGCCGGGGGGCGAGGGTGTATTCATCGCCCGGCAGCGGCATGTGCAGGCGCTCGCCGACACCCTGGAACACCTCGATCAGGCGATCGCGTTGATCGCACATGACGATCGGGCGCCGCTCGATCTGCTCGCCGAGGAACTTCGGCTGGCGCATCGCGCGCTGATGGGGATCGTCGGCGAATTCACCCCGGACGACCTGCTCGGGGCGATCTTTTCCAGTTTCTGCATCGGCAAGTAGCGCCGCCCGAGCTCCGGGTCACTTCAGCGCCTGGCGGCTCCGCGCCAGCGCCTGCGGGTTGACGACCTGCGACATATCGCCCGCGGCGAAGGCGGCGACGGTCGAGAACGCCTGGGCGAAAAGCGCTTCGTAGTGCTCCAGTTCGACGAAGCCGATGTGCGGGGTGCAGATCGCATTCTCCAGCCGCAGCAGCGGCTGACCCTGCAGGATGGGTTCGCTCTCGAAGACGTCAACCGCGGCCATTCCGGGGCGGCCCCGATTGAGCGCGGCCACCAGGGCATCGGCGGCCAGCAGATCCGGGCGCGCGGTGTTGACCAGAATCGCGGTCGGCTTCATCTGCAGCAGGTCGGCCAGCGTGATCAGGCCGCGTGTCGAATCGCTCAGGCGAAGGTGGAGGCTGAGCACGTCGCTCTGCGCGAACAACGCCTCGCGAGATGGCGCCGCGGCGCAGCCGGCTTCGACGGCACGGGCGCGAGATGCCTCGCTGCCCCAGACCAGCACCTGCATGTCGAACGCCCGGGCGAAGCGGGCCACCTGCTGCCCGATGCGCCCGAATCCCCAGATCCCGAAGGTCTTGCCCGCCAATCGCTGGCCCAGGCCGAAATTGGGCGGCATCGACTGCGATTTCAGCCCCGACTGCTGCCACGCGCCATGCTTGAGGCTGGCGATGTATTGCGGCAGCCGTCGCATCGCGGCCATCACCAGCGCCCATGTCAGCTCCGCCGTCGCGCGCGGATCGGTCTCGCCCTCGCAGACGGCGATGCCGAGATCGGTGCAGGCGTCGACGTCGACACTGGGGCCGAGTCGCCCGGTCTGGACGACAAGGCGCAACCGGGGACATTTCTCCAGCAACTGGCGCGACAGAGCGGTCCGCTCCCGGATCAGGACGATGGCTTCGGCGTCGCGCAGGCGCACGCTGAGCTGGCCGACCCCCTTGACCGTGTTGTTGAACGTCTTGAGATCGTGACCTGCCAGCCGTTGCGCGCATTGCAGCTTGCGCACGGTGTCCTGGTAGTCGTCGAGCACGGTGATCTGCATGGGTTGGACTCGCGCTGGTGGGATCGGGATTGGCCCGATCAGGACTTTCCCGATTTTGCTGCGATGCAGCTTGCGTCTGGAATCAAGTAGAAAATATAAGTCGCCTTCAATATATGTTGGTTGGTCCGGCCGTCACGCGGACCGATGACCGGACCGATCGAACGAAAGGAGGCTGTCATGGACGTCAAAGGCAAGTGGATTCTCCCCGCGACCCCGCAGCAGACGTGGGAAGCGCTGAATAACCCCGAGATCCTGAAGGCGTGCATTCCGGGGTGCGAGTCGATCACCGATACCGGAAACGGCCATTTCGAGGTGATCCAGGTGCTGTCCGTCGGCGGATACAAGACGCGGTTCAACAGCACGCTGACGCTGGAGGACGCCGATCCGCCGCACAGCTACGTGCTGCGGTTCGAAGGCAACGCCGGCGGCGCCGGATTCGGTCTGGGCCGGGCGCTCATTGCGCTGCAGCCCACCGGCGATGGGGGCACCCAGATGAACTATCAGGCCGCTGCCGAGATCGGCGGTCCGATCGGGAGCCTCGGGCGCGACACCGTCGACAGCACTGCGCAGAGCCTGACGGAGTCGTTCTTCTCGCGCTTCGACCAGATGATGCGCGGCGCAGCACAGGCGCAGGCGTCCGACGGGGTCCTGGAGCGCGTCTGGGGAGTCATGCCGCCCTGGGCCTGGGCGGTCTCGACCCTGGTGGCGGTGTTCGTCGTCTACTGGGGGCTGCACGGTACCTGGTAGCTGCCGCTGCCCGCGCGCCCTTGGCGATCGTGCTCAGGCCTCGCCGGAGGAATCCGGCGGGCAGAGAGCCCGCACGACGTTGAGAACGTGCTGGCTCTTGATGTGATAGTGAACGAAGCGACCGCGGCGGGTCGCCTCGACGATGTTTTCGGCGCGCAGCTTGGCGAGCTGTTGCGACAGCGCGGCCTGACGCATCCCGACTTCGCGCTCGAGTTCGCGCACGCACCGCTCGCCGTCGACGAGCAGGCAGAGGATGGCGAGACGTTCGCGATGTGCGAGCGCCTTGAGGATGCGGACCACGTCGCCGCCGGCCATGTGCTCGAGCCGCGCGAGCCGGGGTTGCGACGATGCCATGGCGCCGTCCCGGAGAGCGGAATGGGGCGTTTCGACGATATTCATAGTTTGCAGTCTATGAATACAGAAACCCAAGGATTTGATTCAACACAATAAATCCGAGGATGCCGAGAGCGTTTGTGTGGTTTTCCGCTTCCGCCCTTGTTCCACGGACGGCGCAGCTGGCGGGTATGCTGCGGCTTCTTGTCGCGAGCCATGACCCGCCCCCTTCACCATCCACCCGTCCGTGTCGCCCTGGTGTTCTGGGGGATCGCCGCGCTGGCGTACATGGTGGGGTTCTTCCTGCGCGTCACGCCGGGAGTGCTCAACGTCGACCTGATGCGTGATTTCCACCTCGACGCCACGCAACTGGGCAATCTGGCATCGTTCTATTTCTATTTCTACGCCGCGTCGCAGATTCCCACCGGAATCGCCAACGACCGCTATGGTCCGAAGCTGCTGATCGTCATCGGGCAGGCCGTGACCGGCGTCGGCGCGCTGCTGTTCGCCGTCGCCGGCAGTTTCACCTCGGCGGCCGTCGCACGGGCGTTGATCGGGCTGGGCCACGGCGTGGCCTGGGTGTCGCTGCTGGAACTGTCGGCGGCGTGGTTTGCGCCGCGGGTCTTCGGCACGATGTCGGGGCTGTCGCTGGCGCTGGGGACGCTGGGTGCCGTGCTGGCGCAGGCGCCGCTGCTGGTGCTGTCGGGCTGGTTCGGCTGGCGCTGGGTGCTGGCGGCGGTCGGCGTGATCTGCCTGGTGCTGGCGCTCGCCGCACTGCTGCGCATCCGCAATCGTCCCGAGGATCTCGGATTCGACGGCTACCTGCCGCCGCGGCGCGTGCCGCGGCTGTCCGAGGTCCTGGCCGGACTGGTCGACGTCTGGCGCTACCGCAACACCGCGTTGCTGTTCCTCGCGCCGGGCGGCATCTGCGGCGCCTTCCTGACCTTCACCACGCTGTGGGGCATGCCGTTTCTGGTGCAGCGGCGGGCGATGCCTCCGGCAGGGGCGTCCTGGGTGATTGCCGCGATGCTGGTGGCGTTTTCCGTCGGCGGCGTGCTCTGGGGGCGGATATCGGACCGGATGTGCCGGCGCAAGCGGCCCTACCTGCTCGGCGGTGCGCTGATGCTGGGCGGATTCAGCCTCCTCGTCGCCTGGCCGCAGGCGCCATCCCCGTTGCTTCTGGTGGCGCTGCTGGCGGCATCGCTCGGCTCGGGGAGCATGGTGGTCGGTTTCGCCTGGGCCAAGGAATCGGTTCCGCAGCGTCTCGCCGGCACGGCTTCGGGGGTGCACAACACCGGGGTGATGCTCGGTGCGCTGATCCAGCTGCCGCTGCTCGGCTGGGTGCTCGACCTCTTCTGGGATGGCCGTGTCGCGGGCGGTGCGCGCCTGTTCGGCGGTGCCGCGTTTCAGGCGGCCTACGGGGTGCTTCTGGCGTGGATCGCGCTGTCTCTGGCCAGCGTGGCGCTGGCCAGAGAAACCGGCGCCCGCCCGCTGTTCCCGTCACAGTCGGGCTGACGCGGCTCCGCGTTGCGCCGCGTTCCGCGGGATCAGTGCGCCTGCAGCGACTGGCGGGACAGGGCCGAGTAGCGGTCGAGGAAGGCGTCGATTTCTTCGCTGCTCGGCTCGCTGGCGATCAACTGCTGCACGCTGTCGCGGAAACCCTCCGCGGCACGCCCGCCGAGGAAGATCTCCTTGCGGGCGAACTTGTCGACGAT
>JAKAIB010000096.1 GCA_021814605.1 Pseudomonadota bacterium
GCTTCTGGCCGCCGAGATCGATGCGATCGGTCGGGCGCTCGAGAAGCCGGCGCGGCCGCTGCTGGCGATCGTCGCCGGGTCGAAGGTCTCGACCAAGCTCACCATCCTGCAAAGCCTGGCCGACAAGGTCGACGGCCTGATCGTCGGCGGCGGCATCGCCAACACCTTCATGCTGGCCGCCGGACTGCCGATCGGCAAGAGCCTGGCCGAGGCGGATCTGGTCGAGGATGCGCGCAAGGTGATGGACAAGATGAAGGCGCGCGGCGCCGAGGTGCCGATTCCCGAGGACGTCGTCGTGGCCAAGGAATTCAGCGCCAGCGCCGCGGCGACGGTCAAGGACGCCAGCGATGTCGCCGCCGACGACCTGATCCTCGACATCGGCCCCAAGACCGCGGCCACGCTCGCGGCCAAGCTCAAGACGGCCGGGACCATCGTCTGGAACGGCCCGGTCGGGGTGTTCGAGTTCGAGGCGTTCTCGCACGGCACCGAGACGCTGGCGCGCGCCATCGCCGACAGCGCCGGATTCTCGATCGCCGGCGGCGGCGACACGCTGGCGGCGATCGCCAAGTACGGCATCGGCGACAAGATCGGCTACATCTCCACCGGCGGCGGCGCATTCCTCGAAGTGCTCGAAGGCAAGACGCTGCCGGCGTTCGAGATCCTGCAGCAGCGCGCCCGCGTGCCGCTGGGCTGAACCGCTTTCACCGCGACCCGCTGTCCCACCCCGTTCACCCATCTGAGGAGTCCGACATGGCCCTGATTTCCCTGCGTCAGCTGCTCGATCACGCAGCCGAGCATTCCTACGGCGTCCCCGCCTTCAACGTCAACAACCTCGAGCAGATGCGCGCCATCATGGAGGCCGCGGCCGAGACCGACTCGCCGGTCATCGTCCAGGCCTCGGCCGGCGCGCGCAAGTATGCCGGCGCGCCGTTCCTGCGCCACCTCATCCTGGCCGCGATCGAGGAATTCCCCGACATCCCGGTGTGCATGCACCAGGACCACGGCACCAGCCCGGCGGTGTGCCAGCGCTCGATCCAGCTGGGTTTCAGCTCGGTCATGATGGACGGCTCTCTCGGCACCGACGGCAAGACGCCGACCAGCTACGAGTACAACGTCGACGTCACCCGACGCACCGTCGAGATGGCGCACGCCTGCGGCGTGTCGGTCGAGGGTGAGCTCGGCTGTCTCGGGTCGCTCGAAACCGGTACGGCCGGTGAAGAAGACGGCATCGGCGCCGAGGGCAAGCTCGATCACAGCCAGCTGCTGACCGATCCCGACGAGGCGGCCGACTTCGTCAAGAAGACCCACGTCGACGCGCTGGCCATCGCCATCGGCACCAGCCACGGCGCGTACAAGTTCACCCGCCCGCCGACCGGCGACATCCTGGCGATCGAGCGCGTGAAGGAGATTCACAAGCGCATCCCGACGGTCCATCTGGTGATGCACGGCTCGTCGTCGGTTCCGCAGGAATGGCTGAAGATCATCAATGAATACGGCGGCGACATGGGCGAGACCTATGGCGTGCCGGTCGAGGAGATCGTCGAGGGCATCAAGCACGGCGTGCGCAAGGTCAACATCGACACCGACCTGCGCATGGCCTCGACCGGCGCGACGCGCAAGTTCCTGGCCGAGAACAAGAAGGAATTCGATCCGCGCAAGTTCCTGGCCGCCTCGACCAAGGCGATGAAGGACATCTGCCGGGCGCGCTACGAGGCCTTCGGCACCGCTGGCAAGGCCTCGAAGATCAAGGCGCTCAGCCTGGAGGCGATGTACAAGCGCTACGACAAGGGCGAACTCGATCCCAAGGTCAACTGAGATCGGTCGGTCGTCGCCCTGCGCGGCATCGCCGCGCAGGGCGATCCCCGATGCGCCTTCACAGCGCGCCACCCTGGCCGCGCGCCGGGGTGTCCGTCTGCGCCGCCCGCCCTTTGCATGTCCTGGAGCCCACGCCATGGCTGCCACCGCCGATCCCCTGCAGCGCGGCTTCGCCGCCCCCGACTTCTCCCTGCCCGGCATCGACGGGCGTGACTGGACGCTGGCCGACGTGCGCGGCCCGAGGGGAACCCTGGTGATGTTCATCTGCAACCACTGCCCCTATGTGCAGGCGGTTGCCGAGCGCATCCGCCGCGATACCGATGCGCTGCGCGAATTGGGGATCCATGCCGTGGCGATCAACAGCAACGACGTCGTCGCCTACCCCGACGATTCGTTCGACAACATGAAGCTGTTCGCGGCGCGGCACGGTTTCGGGTTTCCCTACCTGTTCGACGAAACCCAGCAGGTCGCCCGGGCCTACGGCGCGGTCTGCACGCCCGACTTCTTCGGCTTCAACGCCGACCTGCGGCTGCAGTACCGTGGCCAGCTCGACGCCTCGCGCCGGCAGGCGGCTCCGGCAGACGCCCGGCGCGACCTGTTCGAGGCGATGCAACAGATCGCCGCCACCGGGGTCGGCCCCGACGAGCAGTACCCGAGCATCGGCTGCTCGATCAAGTGGAAGGACGCCTGATGGCGTCGCGCGCGACGCCAATCCGATCGCCATCCCCATGTCCGACCTCCAGGCCCTGATCTTCGACGTCGACGGCACGCTCGCCGAAACCGAGCGCGACGGCCATCGGCTGGCCTTCAACCAGGCATTCGCCGAGCTCGGCCTCGACTGGCACTGGGATGTGCCGACCTACGGCCGGCTGCTCGCGATCACCGGCGGCAAGGAGCGCATGCTGCACGACTGGCAGCAGCGCGACCCGCAAGCGGCAGGCCGTCCCGAGGCTGCGGCGCTGATCGCCGAACTGCACCGGCGCAAGACCACGCATTACGTGCGCATCGTCGGCGAGGGCGCGCTCGCGTTGCGCCCCGGGGTGGCGCGGCTGCTGGCCGAGGCGCGTGACGCCGGACTGCGGCTGGCGATCGCCACGACCACCACGCCGGACAACGTCGAGGCGCTGCTGCGCTCGACCCTCGGCGCAGCCGGGGTCGACTTGTTCGAGGTCATCGGAGCCGGCGATGTCGTGCCGCGCAAGAAGCCCGATCCGGGCATCTACACCTGGGTGCTCGAGCGCATGGGGTTGCAGCCGGCGCATTGCCTGGCGTTCGAGGATTCGGCCAACGGCTACCGCGCAGCGACGGCCGCCGGCCTGCGCACCGTGGTGACGACGGGCACCTACACCCGCGACGAGACCTTCGACGGCGCCCTGGCCTGGCTCGATGGCCTGGGCGAGGCGGGCGATCCGGCCCGGGGAATCGCGGCCGGATCGCCGTGGAGCGGGGTCGTCGACCTGGCAACCCTGCGCCGCTGGGCGGCGTGATCCGGCTCAGCCGGCGATCACGACCGAGCGCGCCGGAAGCACCACGCCGCCGGCCGCGACGCGCCCGGATGCGGCGCCTGACGCGGCGGCCGGCAGCGCATACACGGCCAGCGGGGCGTTGCTGCGGACCCAGCTGCCCAGTTCGACCCGCACCGCGTGCCGGCTACGGTTGACCATCACGACTGCGCTGCCGGTCGGGCCGACGAAGCTGGCGCCGACGACTGCGCCGTCGCGGGGCGTCGGCGAGAAGCGCAGCCATTCGACATCGCGGGACCGGACCACGACCTTGCGCAGCGCGGCACGCAGCGGTGCCGGAAACGGTTGCGGCATTCCGTCCAGGACGGTTGCTGCCGCGCCGGTCGTCGGCCGGTCGAGACGGCGCAGCAGCGTGGCGACCCCGGCAAGCTGGGCGTTCCAGTCCGGCGCCGCGCCGCGGCCGATCGGGCTCGGGGAGAACTGCCGTGCCAGGCCCGGCGGCAGCGCGCGCATCAGATCGCCGGGTCCGGCGACCAGCGGCAATGGCGACGCGGCGGCGATGGCGCCGCCACCGGCAAGTCCGGCGGCACAGCCGAACGCGGCAAGACGGCGCGCGATCGCGCGGGCAGCGGCAGGGAGGGAAGACAGGACCATGTTCGGAGCGCAAAGCCGGTCAGACCCGGGAGGCGCGAGCGGATTCCCGCAGGAAACGGTTGCTGACGTCGGTGACTCCCCGTCACCGCCAGGGCGCTGGTCAGAGCGCAGGCAGCAGCACCAGCCGCTTGCCCTGGCGCGCCGCGGGCGGCGTCGGCCACAGCGCGTCGAGCATCGCCAGCGCCAGGGTGTGCAATGCCGCCCATGGGGCGTGCGGCAGCGTTTCCGGCCGCAAGCCCTTGACGGCCAGGTCGCACTGCGCGGCAAGCTGCAGCAGTCGCTCCAGGTCGGGCGTGCGCATCCGCGGCAGCGCGCGTTCGAGCAGCTTTTCCTTGACGCCCCAGATGCGGTTGGCGCGCAGCAGGGACGGAAGCGGTTGTCCGGCATCGAGCCCGTGGCGGATGCGCAGCCAGGCGCGGATGTCGTCGGCCAGAGTCCAGTGCACCAGGACCGGCGCGACGCCTTCGCCTTCCAGGCCCGCGAGCATGCGCGACAGCCGCGCGACGTCGCCGCCGAGGATCGCCTCGCCGAGCTTGAACACGCTGTAGCGCGCAACGTTGAGGACCGACTGCTCGACGGTTTCCGGATCGAGCTCTCCCGGGGGACACAGCAGCGCCAGTTTCTCGATCTCCTGGTGCGCGGCGAGCAGGTTGCCCTCGACGCGGTTGACCAGGAACTCGATCAGCGCGCGGCCGGCCGGGCCCGAGGGCAGGGTGAATCCGCGCGACTGCAGGCGGGCGGCGATCCAGCGCGGCAGCTGGGCGAGTTCCACGCTGTCGACGCGGATCGTGGTGCCGGCCGCGGTCAGCGCACCGAACCAGCCGGACTTCTGCGTCGCGGCGTCGAGGCGCGGCAGGATGATCAGCGCGAGCACGTCCGGCGACAGGCTTTGCGGCAGCGCGGTCAGCACCTCGGCGCCGTCCCGCCCCGGTTTGCCGCCGGGAATGCGCAGTTCGATCAGCCGGCGGCTGCCGAACAGGCTGATCTCGCGGCTTCCCGCAAGCAGTCCGCCCCAGTCGAACCCGCGCTCGACGGTCTGGCTCTCGCGTTCGTCGAAGCCGTGGCGGCGGGCCGCGGCGCGGATCGCGTCGACCGCCTCGTTGACCAGCAGGGCTTCGTCGCCGTGGACGGCGTACAGCGGCGACAGGCCGCGGGCGAGGTGGGCGTCGAGCTGATCGGCGGCGATCTGCATCAGTTCAGCCGCACGGCGGCGAGTTGGAACATCAGCCGGTCGACCAGTTCGCCGCGCATGCCGCGATACAGCAGGTCGGACTCGTTGGCCTTCGCCAGCGTCGCGCCGGAGCTGTAGCTGAGGTTGCTGGTCTGGGTCATCTCTGCCGGCGCGATCAGCACCCGGCCTTGCGGGGTCGCCAGCTGGTAGCGCACGGTGTAGCGCAGCTGGTACTGGCTGACCGTGCCGTCGGCGTTGTAGGCCATCGGCACCTGCGATTGCACCTCGGCGAGCAGCGTGAACACGGCCTGCGCGGTCTTCGCGTTCGGGGCGATGCGGGTCGACGTGGTCGCCGCGATCCGGCGCTCGAGGGCGATGACGAACGGCGACGTGGCCGGGCCCTGGATGTACAGGGTGCGGAAGCCGAGATCGGTCGATCCGCGCAGATGGAAACCACAGCCGACAAGCAGCAGCGCCGGCGCGAGCCGCGCCGCGGCGCGCAGCAGGCGGCGTCGCGACGGGTCCGGCGCGGCCGTCGGGAGAAATTGCTTCGGGGGGCGCATCGCGGCCTGCCGGTCAGACGACGACATTGACCAGCCGGCCGGGGACGACCACCACCTTCTTCGCCGGCCTGCCTTCGCCGAAGCGCGCGAAGTCGGGGCTGGCCAGCGCGGCCGCCTCGATGGCGGCGCGGTCGGCCGTCGCCGGCACGCGGATCGCGCCGCGCAGCTTGCCGTTGATCTGCAGCACCAGCTCGACGGCGTCCTGCACCAGCGCCGCCTCGTCGACCTGCGGCCAGGCTGCGTCGAGCAGCTCGCCGTGCGCCTCGGCGTAGCCCAGCACCTGCCACAGCGCGTGGGTGATGTGCGGCGTGGCGGGGTAGAGCACGCGCAGCAGGATGCCGAACCCTTCGCGCAGCACGGCGGCCATGCCGTGGGTCGCGGCCGCGTCGCTGGTCGCCGGGTCGAGCGCGCCGATGCCGCCTTCGAGGGCGTTGAGCAGTTTCATCGCGCCCGAGACGACGGTGTTGTATTGCATCCGGCCGTAGTCGAAGTTCACCTGTTGCAGCACCAGATGAACCTCGCGGCGCAGCTTGCGCGCCGCGTCGCCCGGCTCGGTCGCCTCGGCGTGCAGCGCGTACAGCCGATGGCCGAAGGCCCAGACCCGCTTGAGGAAGCGGTGCGAGCCTTCGACGGCGGCGTCGTTCCATTCGAGCGTCGCCTCCGGCGGCGCGGCGAACATGGTGAACAGCCGCGCGGTGTCGGCGCCGTAGCGGTCGATCAGGTCCTGCGGGTCGACGCCGTTGTTCTTGCTCTTGCTCATCGTGCCGACGCCGCCGTAGTCGACCGGCGAACCGTCGCTCTGCAGGCGCGCGCCGATGATCTTGCCCTGCGCGTCGTAGACGTTGTCGACGTCGCTCGGCCAGAAGTACTCGATCCCGCCCTTGTCGGTCTTGCGCGAATAGATGTGGTTGAGCACCATGCCCTGGGTGAGCAGCCGGGTGAACGGCTCGTTCGCGCGGGTCAGCCCGAGGTCGCGCATCACCTTGGTCCAGAACCGGGCATACAGCAGGTGCAGGATGGCATGCTCGATCCCGCCGATGTACTGGTCCATCGGCATCCAGTAGTCGGTGCGGGAGTCGACCATCGCGTCGTGGTTGTCGGCGCAGGTGTAGCGCATGAAGTACCAGGACGAGTCGACGAAGGTGTCCATGGTGTCGGTCTCGCGCCGCGCCGGCTTGCCGCAGCGCGGACAGCCCACGTCGAGGAACGACTGGCAGCGGTTGAGCGGATTGCCGCTGCCGTCGGGAATCAGGTCCTCGGGCAGCATCACCGGCAGATCCTTCTCCGGCACCGGCACGGCGCCGCAGTCGTCGCAATGGACGATGGGGATCGGCGTGCCCCAGTAGCGCTGGCGCGAGATGCCCCAGTCGCGCAGCCGCCATGTGGTCTTCTTTTCGCCCAGGCCCTTGGCGGCGAGCAGTTCGGCGACCTTGTCGACCGCCGCGGCGTGATCCAGGCCGTCGAGTGCGCCGGAATTGACGCAGACGCCGCGCTGCTTGTCGGCGTACCAGTCCGCCCAGGCGCCGGTCGAGAAGCTCTCGCCGTCGACCGCGATGACCTGCCTGATGGGGATGCCGTACTTCCGGGCGAACGCGAAATCGCGCTCGTCGTGCGCCGGAACGCCCATCACCGCGCCATCGCCGTAGCTCATCAGCACGTAGTTGCCGACCCAGACCTCGATGCGTTCCCCGGTCAGCGGATGGGTGACGTGCAGCCCGGTGCGCATCCCCTCCTTTTCCTTGAGCGCCAGCTCGGCCTCGGTGGTGCCGCCTTTCTGGCACTCCTCGATGAAGGCCGCGATCTTCGGCTCCAGCGCGGCGGCATGCGCCGCCAGCGGATGTTCGGGGGCGACCGCGCAGAAGGTCACGCCCATGATGGTGTCGGCGCGGGTGGTGAACACGTGCAGCCGGCCGTCCTGGATCGGCGTGCCCCAGGCGTCGCGGATGTCGTGCGGGAAGGCGAAGCGCACGCCGGCGCTCTTGCCGATCCAGTTCTCCTGCATCAGCCGCACCCGCTCGGGCCAGCCGGCGAGGTAGTTCGGGTCCGAGGGATCGTTCACCGCCGACAGCAGCTCCTCCGCGTAGCGGGTGATGTTGAGGTAGTAGCCGGGGATCTCGCGCTTCTCGACCACGGCGCCGGACCGCCAGCCCCGGCCATCGATCACCTGCTCGTTGGCCAGCACGGTCTGGTCGACCGGATCCCAGTTCACCACCTGGGTGCGCCGCTCGGCGATGCCCTTCTCGAGCATCTTCAGGAACAGCCACTGGTTCCACTTGTAGTACTCGGGCGAGCAGGTCGCGACCTCGCGCGACCAGTCGATCGCCAGACCCATCGCCTGCATCTGCTTCTTCATGTAGGCGATGTTGTCGTAGGTCCACTTCGCCGGCGGCACGCGGTTCTTGATCGCGGCGTTCTCGGCGGGCAGGCCGAACGCGTCCCAGCCCATCGGCATCAGCACGTTGTAGCCGTTCATGCGCAGATGCCGCGCCAGCATGTCGTTGATGGTGTAGTTGCGCACATGGCCCATGTGCAGCTTGCCCGACGGGTAGGGCAGCATCGAGCAGGCGTAGAACTTCTCGCCGCGGGCCGATTCGTCGACGCGGTAGGCGTCCTGCGCCTGCCAGTGGGCTTGCGCGGCCTGCTCCACCGCGCTGGGATCGTATTTTTCTTGCATGGATCGTCTTGGGTGTTCTTGGCCGCGCGCCACCCGCGGCGCAGGCGGCGGCGCCACTCCGCATGTTAGGGCCTGTTCGGGCCCAGGTCGCGCGCCGCGTGCCGCGGTGCAGGGTGCCTGTCGTGCGCGTCGGGGTGGCGTCGGCCACCCCGGCCGGCGTACGCTTGGCAGCGAGCCGGCAGACGGCGCCGGCGGCATGCAGGAGGCGACATGGCGAAGACGGCCTATCCGCTGGACAAGGTCTACGGCCTGCTTGAGCCGGGGCCGGTGCTGTTGCTGACCACGGCCGACGCCACGGGCCGGCCCGACGTGATGACGCTGTCGTGGCACACCATGCTCGAATTCGAACCGCCGCTGGTGGGCTGCGTGGTGAGCGCACGCAACCGCTCGCACGCCCTGCTGCGCGAGTCGCGGCAGGGGGTGATCAACATTCCCACGGCGGACCTCGCCGACAAGGTCGTCGCCTGCGGCAATTCCAGCGGCCGGACGACCGACAAGTTCACCGCCTTCGGGCTGACCGCCCGTGCCGCGACACAGGTGGCGCCACCGCTGATCGACGACTGCTTCGCCAGTCTCGAATGCCGCGTCGCCGATCTGCAGATGGTCGAGCGGTATGAGCTGTTCGTCCTCGAGGTGGTCGCCGCCTGGGTCGACGCCGACGTGGCGAATCCGCGCACGCTCCACCATCGGGGGTATGGGCGGTTCATGGTCGCGGGGGAGACGATCGAACTGCCGTCGGCCATGCGCTGACGCCGCGGGCCGCGTTGTGCGCGGCGCCGGGTCAGCGTCCGGGCTGCGATGCCGCAGCGGACGGCGGCTGGGTCATCAGGCCGATGCTGCTGATCCCGGCCTGCTGCGCCGCGCCCATCACCTGTGCGACGTCTCCGTACGGCACGGCAACGTCGGCACTGATGTGCAGCGTGGCCGGCGTCGGCTGGTGCGCCGCGGCCTTGAAGCGCACCGCGAGCTGCGTCAGCGTGATCGGGCGGTCGGCGAGGTAGATCTGGCCGTTCTTGCGCAGGCCGACGTTGAGGACGACGGGCTCCTGCGGCGGCGGCGGTGCCTGGACCTTGGGCAGGTCGAGCCGCAGGCTGCCGGTGAGCAGTGGTGCGGTGATGATGAAGATGACCAGCAGCACCAGCATGACGTCGATCAGTGGCGTCATGTTGATGTCGCTCATCGCCTCGCCGCCGGCGTCGTCGTCGAAGCTGCCGAAGCTCATCGCGGCCGCCGGTCAGTTCGTGGAGCTGGACAGCAGCCGCTGCAGGTCGTGCGCGAAGCCCTCGAGCGCGTCGAGCACGCGGCGCGCCCGCTTGCCCAGCGCGTTGTAGGCGAGCACGGCCGGAATTGCGACGGCCAGACCCGCGGCGGTCATGATCAGCGTTTCGCCGACCGGGCCGGCGACCTTGTCGACGCTCATCTGGCCGCTGGTGGCGATTGCAGTCAGCGCGTGGTAGATGCCCCAGACCGTGCCGAACAGACCGACGAACGGCGCGGTGCTGCCGACGCTGGCGAGCAGCACATGGCCGGCCTGCAGCCGGCGCTGCGCGATGCGCAGGGTGTCGCGCAGTTCGCGCACCACCCGGTCGTCGTGCGATTGCCAGGCATGGACGGCGTCGGCTCGAGACAGTCGCTCGGCGGTTGCGGCCATCAGCGCGGAAAATCCTTCGGGATCTGTGGCCCGGGCGGAAGCGGCCGATTCCGCCCGCGACGGCGCACCCCAGTACGCGGCGATTCCCGCCGGAACCCGTCGCGCGGCCTGCCACAGCAGTGCCGACTTCCACAGGATGACGAACCAGCTGGCGAGCGACATCGCCAGCAGCAGCAGTGCAACGGTGTGGCTGAGCGCGTCGCCTTCCTGCCAGAATGTGCCGAGTCCGCCCATTGCGATCGGTGTGGTGCGTTCAGTCCCGCAGGCCGAGCACGTCCTGCATGTCGTACAGGCCGGGACCGCGGTTCGAGAGGAAACGGACGGCGCGCAGGCTGCCCGCGGCATAGGTGGCGCGGCTGCTGGACCGGTGGGTGATCTCGATGCGCTCGCCGGTGCCGGCGAACAGCACCGTGTGGTCGCCGACGATGTCGCCGCCGCGGACGGTGGCGAACCCGATGGTCGACGGGTCGCGCTCGCCGGTGACGCCTTCGCGGCCGTAGACCGCACACTGCCGCAGGTCCCGGCCGAGCGCCGCGGCGACCACTTCGCCCATGCGCAGTGCGGTGCCCGAAGGCGCGTCGACCTTGTGTCGGTGGTGGGCCTCGATGATCTCGATGTCGTAGCCCTGCGCCAGCGCACGGGCTGCCTGGTCGAGCAGCCGGAACACCACGTTGACACCGATGCTCATGTTCGGCGCCATCACGATGCCGATCCGCCGCGATGCATCGCGGATGCGGTCGAGCTGCTCGGGATCGAATCCGGTGGTGCCGATCACCATGTGCACGCCTGCCGCCTCGCAGGCCGCGACGTGGGCCATCGTTCCCTCGGGGCGGGTGAAGTCGATGAAGTATTGCGCTTGCCGCAGCGCGGCGTCGAGGTCGCCGCCGATGGCCACGCCG
>JAKAIB010000097.1:0-7270 GCA_021814605.1 Pseudomonadota bacterium
ATCCCCCGCAGTCACCGCGCACGCCGACGTCGCCGCCCCCGCCGGCCATCCCCTCGGCTTCGCGATCGGCCAATTGCTGGGCGTCTACATCCTGGCGCAGAACACGCAGGGACTGGTCGTCGTCGACATGCACGCCGCGCACGAGCGCATCGTGTACGAGCGGCTCAAGGCAGCGGAGCAGGACGGTGCGCTGTCGATCCAGCCGCTGCTCGTCCCCGCTGCGTTCGCGGCGAGCGATGCAGAAATCGGCGCCGCCGAGGACCACGCCGACAGCCTGCGCGCGCTCGGCATCGAGATCGGTCGTGCCGGTCCGACCAGCCTGGTGGTACGGGCAACGCCGGCGGTGCTGTCGCACGTCGATCCGGTCCGGCTGGCCCGCGGCGTGCTCGCCGACCTCTGCGAGCAGGGCAGCAGCGCGCGCACCCGCGAGCAGCGCAACGCCCTGCTCGCCGGCATGGCGTGCCATGGCGCAGTCCGCGCGAACCGCCAGCTCACCCTGACGGAAATGAACGCGTTGCTGCGCGAGATGGAGCAGACCGAGCGCTCGGACCAATGCAATCATGGCCGCCCGACGTGGCGGCAGGTGACGCTGGCCGACCTCGACGCGCTGTTCCTGCGCGGGCGCTGAAGGCGGCGGCATTGTGATCGACACGCCGGCTGCGCCGCCCGCCGTGCCCTGCATCGTCGGCCCGACGGCGAGCGGGAAGACGGCCGCGGCGCTCCGGATCGCGCGCGAGTTCGCGGCGCGCGGCCGGCGCGTCGAAATCGTCAGCATGGACTCGGCGCTGGTGTATCGGGGTATGGACATCGGCACGGCCAAGCCCGGGTTGGACGAGCGTGCGGCTGCACCGCACCACCTGCTCGACGTCTGCGACCCGACCCAGGCGTACAGCGCAGCGCAGTTCGTCGCCGATGCGCGCCGGCTGGTGACGGAAATCCGCGCGCGCGGCGCGCTGCCGCTGATCGTCGGCGGAACCATGCTCTACCTCAGGGCGCTGCGATCGGGCCTGTCCGATCTACCGGAAGCCGATCCGGCGCTTCGCGCGCGGATCGATGCCGATGCTGCCGCGCGCGGATGGCCGGCACTGCACGCTCGACTGGCCGAGGTCGATCCGACCACCGCCGTCCGGCTCGCGCCGACCGACGCGCAACGCATCCAGCGCGCGCTCGAGGTCTGGATGCTGACCGGCCAGCCGCTGTCGGCGCATTTCGCCAGTCCGGAGCGCTCCGACTCCGCCCCGAGCGCCGATCCCGCGCTGCGCCTGATCGCGCTCGAGCCGTCCGACCGATCGATCCTGCACCGGCGCATCGCCGAACGCTTCGATGCCATGATCGACGCCGGTTTCCTCGACGAGGTCCGCGCGCTGCGCGCCCGCGGCGATCTATCGCCCGCGCTGCCATCGATGCGGGCGGTCGGATATCGCCAGGCGTGGGTCCACCTCGACGGCGGTATCCCCTTCGAAACGTTCCGTGATCAAGCCATTGCCGCCACGCGGCAACTGGCCAAGCGGCAACTCACCTGGCTGCGTTCGATGCCCGACCGGCAGGTCGTCGACTGCGTCGCAGGCGATGCCGCCGAGCAGGTCGCGCGCCTCGTGATGCGCTGAGCGCCGCGCCCGCGGCCTCAGGCGAGGCGCCGCGCCCGTTCGCTCGGGCTGACGATGTCGGTCAGGCGGATTCCGAACTTGTCGTTCACCAGGACGACCTCGCCCCGGGCGATCAGGAAGCCGTTGACCAGCACGTCCATCGGTTCGCCGGCAAGGCGGTCGAGATCGACCACCGAGCCTTGCGCCAACTGCAGCAGTTCCCGGATCTGGATCTTGGTCCGCCCCAGTTCGACCGACAGCGTCACCGGGATATCCATCACCAGATCGAGCTGGTTGTTCGCCGCCGCACCCGGCTGATCCGCCTGCAGTTCGGCGAAGTGCGCCGGACGGACATTGGCACCAGACGCGACCCCAGGCGTCCCGGCGGGCTCGCCCCCGACCGCGGGCTGCTCTGCGGCGGCCCCGGTTGCCGCTGTCTGCTCGGCCATTGCATCGGCCCAGTCGGCCGCGGCGTCGTCCTCCGCGAGGACCGTATTGGAATCGTCGACCATGATGTGTCCTGTGCCTGTACGGATGGAAGATCAGTACGTGCGCTGCGCCAGCAGCTGCGCCTTCACCGGGGAGTCGGGAAACAGTTGCTGGCGGACCTTCAACGCCATCTTGTCGGCGCGCCGGCCATACTCACCAACCAGCACCGGGATGCCGTCGACGCGTCCGACCACGGTTTCGGGCATGTCCACCGACAGCACATCGCCGACGCTCAGCCCGAGAAGTTCCCGAACGAGGATCTGTCGCTGAAGCAGTTCGACCCGCATTTCGACCTCGGCTTCGCGCATTTCGCTCTGCAGCGCCTCGACCCAGCGATGGTCGACCTCGCTGCGGTCGGTCGTCATGCCGGTAGTGAGCTGGTCGCGGATGGGCTCGACGGTACTGTAGGGGATGCAGACGTTGAGGCTCCCGCCGCCACCTTCGATCTCGACGTCGAACGTCGAGACGATCACCACCTCCGTGGGCGTGGCGATGTTGACGAATTGCGGGTTCACTTCGGAGCGCACGATCTCGGTGTCGAGCGGCAGGACCGGGCTCCACGCACTGCGGTACTCCTTGAACACCATGTCCAGCATGCGCCGGATGATGCGTTGCTCGAGCGGCGTGAAATCACGCCCTTCGATGCGGGCATGGAAACGGCCGTCGCCGCCGAAGAAGTTGTCCACCACGCTGAAGATCAGCCGGGGATCGAAGATGAACAGCGACGTTCCGCGCAGCGGCTTGAGCTGCACCAGGTTGAGGTTGCTCGGGACGACCAGTCCGCGGATGAACTCGTTGTACTTCATCAGCCGCACCGACGATACCGAAATCTCCGACGCGCGACGCAGGAAGTTGAACAGACTCACCCGCCACAATCGGGCGAAGCGCTCGTTGATGACCTCGAGCGTGGGCATGCGCCCGCGCACGATGCGATCCTGGCTGGCCAGGTCATAGGGCCGCACCCCGCCTTCGTCGGCCGGCGCGGAGTCCGCTGCCGGCTGCTCACCCGACAACCCGCTGAACAGCGCGTCGACTTCGTCTTGCGAAAGGACGTCCTGGACCATGTCACTGCACCACGAAAGCGGTGAAATAGACGCCGCTGATCGGGCCATCAACCTTGCCCTGCGCCGCCTGCCCGGCAACCGCGGTACCCGGAGCCGCGTTGGCGCTCGGCTCCACCACCAGCTTGTTCACGGCGGCGAGGATCTCGCCGCGGAGCTGATCGCGCGTCGCGACGGTTGCCAGCGTGTCGGCCGATTGCGCCGCAAGGATGCGCAGGATCGCGTTGCGCAGTTCGGGCGTCATGCGCTTGACCGCCTCCTCGGCCTTCGGGTCGTACGTCTTCAGGTCGATGCGCACCTGGAGATAGTGGGTCGACCCGTCATTGCTCTGGACGTTGGTGACGAACGGTTCCATGGTGATGAAGCGCATGTCCTTTTCCCGTGCGGCGGCAAGCTGCGCCGGCGTGGGCTGGGGTTTGGGCCGAAGCAGGAACCATGCCGCCGCGCCGCCAGCGCCCCCGAGGAGGACGAGCACGAGCAGCACGATGATGATCAGCTTGCCCTTGCCGCCGCTCTTCGCCTTTGCATCCTCTTCCGCCATGCCCCGCTCCTGCTACGTTCCCGCTGGTTGGAATTGCCGATCGGATCCGCCGGCCTCGACGAGATGCCGGCGTGATCCCGCCAATCGGGTTAACGTCACGATTGCCGCGAAATTGAGCCCCTCCGGGGGCGGCAAACGGCAATCGCCCACGGAACACCCTCCACCGACCCGCGCATCACACATAGGTATTCACCAGACCCTGTCGCCAATGCAACACGGTCGCTGGCTGAGCCTCGCCTGCGGCGACGGCCGAAACCGCGGCACCGGCGGCCGATCCGGAGCCCCGACGCTGTGACCAGCCCTGCCGACCGGGCTGCCCGCCCTGCGTACCGACCGAAGTCTGCAGCAGCGTCAGTCCGGCGTTGCCGAACATGTCGTGCAACTGCGGCAATGCCGCCTCGACGGCCTGCCGCACCGCGGCATGCGGCGAAATGAACTGTGCCTGCACCTGGCCGTCCTGCACCTGCAGGTGGACCGCCAGCGGCCCGAGCTGCGGTGGGTTCAAATGCAATGTCGCGATCTGCTGCTGCCCCTGGACGGCGATCAGCACCTGCTGGCTCATTGCCTGCCCCCAGGCGGGAGAGCCGACCGGTGGATGGACGGTCGCGGCCGTCGTCGATCCGGCTGCGGCGGCGGCCGTCGCCGGCACCTGCAGGGTCGGCTGGGCCACAACGGGTGTCAGCGGCGACGGCGCCTGTGCCGCCATGTCGGATGCCCCCGCGGGTTTGGTTGCCGACGGCGATTCGAGAGCCGGAGCAGCGGTGTCGTGCAGACGCGCAAGCCGGCTGGCCGACGTGGGACCGCTCGCCGCGTCCGTGACCGTCTGCACGGGCGCCGTCTGACCGCTCGCCCGAGCGGTGAATTGGCCGGACCCGATTGCACCGGAAGCCGACGTGGCGGCGGACTCCAAAGCCCGCGGCAATGCCGCGCGCGCCGCAGTTCCGGTTGCCGGATTCATCCCGACCCGTGGCGATGCATCGGACGCCGCTGCCGGCGCCGATCCGGCACCCGGTGTTGCTGCACCGGCAGCCGGCACCGCGGTGAGCATCGCCAGCACCTGCAGCGCCCCGGCAGGCTGCGCGGCCCCATCGGCCTCTCGCTTCGGATTGCCACGTTCCGGTTGCGGCTTGTCCGTGCCCGGCGGCAAGACTTTGCCGCTCGCCGTTGCCGCTGCCGCCGGGACCTCGCCGGCGACGAGCTGCAGCGCCGCATCCGTCGCCGCCTGTGATGGATCGCCTGGGGCTGATATGGAGCCCGCGCCCCCTGCCCGACCCGACGCCTGCCGGTTCGCGGCTGCGGCCTGCCCACCCGCGCCGCCTGTGCTTCGGCCGCTCGCCTGCGTGGCGTGATTGCCTTGCGCTCCCGGTGCAGGCTGCGCGACGGGAGATGCCTGCTGCGCCGCGCCGGCCGTCCCCGACGCATCGGCAGCGCGAGCTGTCGACGAGTCGCTGGCCGCGGCGACGTTGTCGGTGGCGGATTGCGTCGGCGCCCCCGCGCGGGACAGCGCGTCAGCGAAGGTCGACTGGCCGGCGGCGCTCGCCGCGGCCGACGCGGGGTCCGATGGAGTCGCGGGCACTGCGGACGGCGTCAGGGGAACGATGAGCGGCGGCATATTGGCGGTCGGAACGACGTGTCGCCACAATGAAGCAAGACTTGCGCCAACGTGGTGCAGGCGATGCCAGGCGTCTGCCCTGCCAAGATCGACCGGGATGAAACGACGGCCGCAGCCGGTTCGCCGGACCGCTCTCAGATCTCGGTCTGCTGCTGCGAGCTCGGCCGGAATTGCGAGACCCGGCGCAACGCCCACTCCTGCAGATTCTTCAGCGCGCCGACCTTCTGCTTCTGCTGCTGTCGCGCCTGGTGCTCGTCAATCAGCACTTCGAACGCCTTTTCGCGCTGCCGCGTCGCGGTCCATTGCGCGGCCAGGTCGGCGGCGACCTGCTGCAGCCGCTCGATCTCGGCCTTTTGCGCGGCGATTGCCGCGTCGATACGGTCAACGAAGCCGCGCAGGTCGCGAACCTGGCTCCAGGATGCGCCCGCCGCCCCGACGCGTTCCATCTCTTCACGATACTGCGCGGCATAGCGCTCCAACTGATCGAGCTTGGCCTGTGCCTGGCGCAGCGCCTGCTGCTGACCACCCGCAGCGACCGCGAGTTTGCCGCTCGCCTCGGCCGCCTGGTCGTGCAAGGTTTGCAGCGTCTCGAGTCGCTGCACGGTCAGTCCGGGGTCGTAAGTCATGGATTGTTCGGTTTGCTTCCGCCATTGCAGAAGCCATGGAAACAGTCTAGATCAGCGGACTGACCGATCGCTGAACGCCGCCCGCTTCCAGTTGCACCCGCCGACAGTCAACTGGCCGGAACCTCGCCGACGTAGGGGACCATCAGATCGGCGAGCTGTTGGCGGCTCTGCGCCAGGCTGACGGCGGCATGCATGTCCTGGCGCAGGAATGCCTGGATCGCCGCATGTGCCTGCACGGCCTGGTCGAGTTGCGGATCGCCACCCGGGGTGTACGCGCCGACCGCGATCAGATCCTGCCGACTGGCGTAGCGCGACTGCAGCTCCTTGAGCCGCTGCATGCGCCGCAGTTCGATCGGCGCGGCGAGGCTCGGCATCACCCGGCTGATCGATGCCTGCAGGTCAATCGCCGGGAAATGCCCCTGCTCGGCCAGTTGCCGGCTGAGGACGATGTGGCCGTCGAGAATGGCACGGGTGTTGTCCGCGATCGGATCCTGCTGGTCGTCGCCTTCCATCAGGATCGTGTAGAAGGCGGTGATGCTGCCACCGCCGTCGGCACCATTTCCGGCACGCTCGACCAGCGCGGGCAGCTTGGCGAACACCGAAGGCGGAAAACCCCGCGCCGCCGGCGGCTCGCCCGCCGCGAGCGCCACCTCGCGCAGCGCGAGCGCATACCGCGTCAGCGAATCCATCAGCAGCAGCACATGCTGCCCCTGGTCGCGGAAGTACTCCGCCATCGCCGTGGCCAGCCGGGCGCCGCGGATGCGGGTCAGCGCCGGCGCGTCGGCTGGCGACGCCACGACCACGGCACGCCGGCGGCCATCCGGCCCGAGGATGTCCTCGATGAACTCCTTGACCTCGCGGCCGCGCTCGCCGATCAGCCCGACCACGATCACGTCGGCGTCGGTGTTGCGCGCCATCATGCCGAGCAGCACGCTCTTGCCCACGCCGCTGCCGGCGAACAGGCCCATCCGCGCGCCGCGCCCGACGGTGAACAAGGCGTTGATCGCACGGACGCCGACGTCGAGCGGCTGGCGCACCAGCGCGCGTTCGAGCGGATTGATCGGTCGGGCGGAAAATGTGGTGTACGCCGACGCCAGCAGCGATCCGCTGCCGTCCAGCGGCCGGCCGTTGCCATCGACCACGCGCCCCAGCAGTTCGGGACCGACCGGGATGCGGATGTCGCCCGGAACCGGGCTGACCCGGGCGCCCGGGACCAGTCCCTGCACCTCGCCGAGCGCCATCAGCTGCACATGGTCGCCATGGAAGCCGACGACCTCCGCCTCGAACACGCGCTGCTGGTCGGTCTCGATGCGGCACCGCTCGCCCAACCGGACATCGAGCCCCTGCGCCTCGAG
>JAKAIB010000097.1:7370-10846 GCA_021814605.1 Pseudomonadota bacterium
CCCTGCGGCACGACCGTCCTCGCGGCCTTGCGCCTCGGCACTGGCGTAGATCGCCTCGTACTGCTGCGTCGTGGGCGGATTGCCCGCCCGCCGCGATGCCTCGGGTGGCACCGGCTCGGAACTGGCCCGCATCTCCGGTGGCTGCCAGGGCCGCGCGGAGTCGGCGTCTTCCCGCGAAATGATGCCGCTCATGGGAGTCGATCCGATGCTGCCGCGCGCCGTGCCGCGGCGTCAGGACACCAGCGGCTCGGCGCCACTGCCGCCGAGCTGGATCTGGCCGGCCGATTCCAGCCGGGTCGCGATCTGCAGGATCTCCTTCTGCGCATTCTCGACCTCGGTCAGCCGCACGGGGCCCTTGGCCTCCATGTCGTCGCGCAGCATGTCGGCGGCGCGTTTGGACATGTTGCCCAGGAATTTCTCCTTGAGCGCATTGTTCGCGCCCTTGAGCGCGATGATCAGCGTCTCCGACGACACTTCGCGCAGCAGCGTCTGCATGCTGCGGTCGTCGACGTTGATCAGGTCGTCGAACACGAACATCTGCTCCTGCACCTTGCCGGCAAGCTCCTCGTCCTGCGAGCGCAGGTGCTCCATGATCGATGCCGACAGCGCAGTCTCGATCCGGTTGAGGATTTCCGCCGCCACCTTGGGACCGCCGACGGCGCTGACCTGCACGCTCTGCGAGTCGCCGGAAAGCTGCTCCTCGAGCACGTCGTTGAGCTCGCGCAGCGCGCCCGGCTGCAGTCCGTCGAGCGCGGCCAGCCGCAGCAGCGCATCGCCCGCCTGGCGAGCCGGCAGGAAATGCAGCACCTCGCCGGCCTGCTCCGGCTCGATGTATGCGAGGACCAGCGCAATGACCTGCGGGTGTTCGAGCTTGATCAGCTCGGCGATCGCCCGCGGCTCGAGCCACTTGAGGTTTTCCAGTCCGCTCGACTCGCCGCCATGCAGGATGCGCTCGATCAGCGAATTGGCGCGCTCGCCGCCGAGCGCCTTCGTCAGCGCGCTGCGCAGGAACTCGCTGGCGCCGAGTCCCAGCGCGGTCTGCCGTTCCAGCTTGTCGCGGAATTCCCGCATGACCGCATGGGCCTGGTCGGTGCTGACCGCCCCGAGCTTGGCCATGGCCTTGCCCAGCCGCTGCACTTCGCGCGGCCCGAGGTGGCGCATGATCTCCGCCGCCTGATCCTCGCCCAGGCTCAGCAGCAGCACCGCGGCCCGGTCGAGCCCGGTGAAATCGGCGGACTCACTGGCCATCGGACAGCCACTCCTTCACCACCTGCGCCGCGCGCCGCGGATCCTGCTTGACCAGCTCGCGCGAAATCGCGGCGTCCGATTCGAGCGTGTTGCTCAGGTGAACCGTGTCGGCAGGCAGCGGGCCGGGCAATCCGGCTGCCGCCAGATCCGGCCCGCCCGCGGCAAGCGCGGCGGGTTCGCGGCCAGGCATGGTGACCGGAGCCTCTCCCTTCGTCGCCGCACCGCCCTTGCCGCTGGGGCGCAGCGCCTTGCGCATCGTGCGATACGCGAGCAGCCCGAGAATGAGTGCCACCAGGTATGGCGCGCCTTGCCGGACGCCATCCCAAAGCCACCGCGAGCGCCACCACGGCGGCATCTTCTGCGCCGTCTGCTGCGCCGCGGTGAACGGCATGTTGATCACGCTGACCTGATCGCCGCGCTTGCTGTTGAAGCCGATGGCGTTCTGGACCAGCTGGCGAAGCTGCGCGAGCTGCTGTGCCGACAGCGACACCGGCTTGCCCTGGCGGACCTGATCGTCGACCAGCACCGAAACCGACAGCCGCTTGACGGTGCCGACCGGCTGGCTCGTATGGCTGACGGTCTTGTCGAGGTCGTAGTTGGTCGTCGCCGACGAACTGGTCGACGTCGGTGCGAGCGTCTTGAGGCTGGGCGTGATCTGGGTGAACTGCGCCGGCGTCAGCGGCGCCGATGCCGAGCCGACGGTGAATGGCGCCGTCACGCCGCCCGGCGGCTGGTTGCTCAGTGCTCCCGGAACGCCGCCCGACACGTTGCTGCCGCCGGTGGAATTCGAGGTCTGCTGCTGCTGGCTCAGCATGTGTCCCTGGCCGTAGACCACCGAGCTCGATTCGGTCTTGGCGAAGTCAATGTCGGCGGAAACCGCCACGCGCACGCCGTCGCTGCCCACCAGCGGCGCGAGCAAGGCTTCGATCTGCTTGCGGTACTGCTGCTCGACCGTATTGCGGTACGCCAGCTGCTCCGGCTCGATGCCGCTGTCGGCGTGCGGCCCGGCGGTCAGCAGGTTGCCGTCCTGGTCGACGACACTCACGTTCTTGTCGCCCAGGCCGCTGACCGCTGACGCGACCAGATGGACGATTCCGGCGACCTGCGCACCGCTGAGCACCCGGCCCGGGAACAGCTTGACCAGGACCGATGCGGACGGCTGCTGGGCCTCGCTGAGGAAGACCGACGGCTTGGGGATGGCCAGATGCACCGTGGCCGAATCGACCGCCGACAGGGCCTCGATGGTGCGCGCCAGCGAGCCCTCGAGCGCCCGCTGGTAGTTGACCCGCTCGACGAACTGGCTGGTCCCCATCGGCTCCTTGTCGAGCAACTCGAAGCCGACGCCCGCTCCCTTTGGCAGGCCGTCGGCCGCCAGCTTCATCCGGGTGGCGTAGACCTGATCCGACGGCACCTCGATCACGGCCCCGCCGCCCGTGATGCGGTACGGGATGTTGAGTTTCTGCAGCTCCCCGATCACCGCGCCGCCGTCGCGCTCGGACAGGTTGGTGTAGAGGACCTGGTAGTCGAGCCGACTGGTCCAGAGCAGCGTGACCACGATCACCGCCACCATGGCGGCAAGACCGGCCAGCAGGGTGAAGCGCTGATTGACGTCGAGACGGCGGAATGTGCCGAGCGGATCCTGCAGCGCGGAGGTGGCGGTGGTGGCCATGGCGGGATGGTGAAGATCGGACTGGCGTCAAAAATCCGGCGCGTTCGCCCGGATCAGGCCTGGATGTTCATGATGTCCTGGTAGGCCGAGACCAGCTTGTTCCGGACCTGCAACGCCGCCTGGAACGACAGGCTGGCCTTCTGCGTTGCCAGCATCACGTCGCTGAGGCTGACGCTGCTCGCACCCGACACGAAATGCTGCTGCAGCGCATCGGCCTGCTGCATCTGGGTATTCACGCCGTCGATTGCGCTCTTCAGGCTGGCGGCGAAGCCATCCTGCGGCTGGGCAGCCGATCCCAACGCCGCCGCGGCATTGCCGGGGACGGGCTGCGCCGCGGCCTGCGCGGCGAGGGCGCGCATCTGCGCCAGCACTCCCTGCATCGGATCGACCTGCATTGATCCCCCACGATTCTTTGACGATATGCCTAGGCCGAAGCAAATCACGTTCCAGCTGCCATTCCCGTGTCAATCGATCTGATCCGGCAGCGCCAGTCCGGCCTCGCGCAGCTTCTGCAGCTTGTGCCGCAGCGTGCGCGGGCTGATTCCCAGACGTTGCGCCG
>JAKAIB010000098.1 GCA_021814605.1 Pseudomonadota bacterium
GAGTGCGAGATTGAACCCCGCGATCGTCAGTCCGGCGGCGTAGTAGAACGCCAGGATCAGCATCACCAGCAACTGGCCGCGCAGGTACTGGCCGAGGATGGCGTCGCAGTCCGCCAGGAAGTGCGCGACCGCGTCCCGGTATTTCGGCGGTACCAGGTCGGTCGCGCGGTTGGTCGCGCGGCTCCAGTCGACGAGGAGATAGAACGCGACCACCGGGATGAGCAACAGGTTGCCGGCGACGACGAGCAGGGTCGAGCCGCCGGCGCGTGCCGACCGCAGCAAAACGCCCGCCCAGTCCTCGCCATGCGAGGTCAGCAGCTGCGCGAGGCTTTGCCGCAGGGTGGAGACGTCGAAATTCGGGTGGATGTCGACTCGTGCGAGGAGCGGCGTCACCCAGTCGACGAGCCGTTGCAGCAGCAGGGGCACCTGCTCGCGCAGCAGCGGCACGATCTGCGTCACCACCGGCAGCAGCAGCAGGAACAAGCCCGTGACCAGTCCGATCGCCACGACGATGGCCAGCGTGGCGCCGACCGGCCGCGGGATGCGCCAGCGCTTCAGCCGTTCGACCACCGGGTGCAGCACATAGGCCAGCGTCATCCCCACCAGGAAGGGCATCAGCACGCTGCCCAGCAGCCACAGCAGCCACAGCGCGATGGCGGCCAGCCCGAGCCAGATCAGCGCGGTCTTGACGGGCGGGGGCAGCGGCATGGAACGGAACTCGGTGGCGGTCAGGTGGCGAAGCCGGCGGCGGAGGCGTGGACTGCCGAGGCCGGATGTTGGGCGGATGCGCGCCGCGCCAGGCCGGCTGCGGCACGCCCTAGAATCGGCATTTTTGCCATTTTACGGGCCGACCGCGCAGGTTGCGGCTACGCCTGCGGCCGCCGGCGCTCGACCCGCCCCGTTTCCGACCTTTTCCCGCCGTCGCCCATGCAAAAGACTCCATTGACCTATCGCGACGCCGGCGTCGACATCGATGCCGGCGATGCCCTGGTGGAAGCGATCAAGCCGCTCGCCCGGCGCACCTTGCGCGAGGGCGTGCTCGCCGGCATTGGCGGATTCGGCGCGCTGTTCGAGGTGCCGCGGCGCTACCGGGAACCGGTGCTCGTCTCGGGCACCGACGGGGTCGGCACCAAGCTCAAGCTGGCGTTCGAATGGGATCGGCACGATACGGTCGGCGTGGATCTGGTTGCGATGAGCGTCAACGACGTGCTGGTGCAGGGCGCCGAGCCGTTGTTCTTCCTCGACTATTTCGCCTGCGGCAAGCTCGCGGTGGATACCGCGGCGCAGGTGGTCGGTGGCGTGGCGCAGGGGTGCGAGCTGGCGGGCTGCGCGCTGATCGGCGGCGAGACCGCCGAGATGCCGGGAATGTATCCGGCGGGCGAATACGATCTGGCCGGATTCTGCGTGGGCGCGGTCGAGAAGAGCGCGATCGTCGACGGCCGCGACATCATTCCCGGCGACCGGGTCATCGGACTGGCGTCGAGCGGCGCGCATTCCAACGGTTACTCGCTGGTGCGCCGGATCATCGCGCGGGCCGGGGAAGCCGGGCTGCCGCGCGAACTCGATGGCCAGGAGTTCCGCAGCGCGGTGATGGCGCCGACGCGCATCTACTGCAAGCCGGTGCTGCAGGCGCTGGCGCAGCACCGCGTCAAGGGCATGGCGCACATCACCGGCGGCGGCCTGACCGAGAACATCCCCCGCGTGCTGCCGGATGGCGTGCAATGCGTGCTCGACCCCGCGAGCTGGGCGCAGCGTGAGTTGTTCGACTGGCTTGCCCGCGAAGGCGGCGTCGCGCCGGACGAGATGCGGCGCACGTTCAATTGCGGCATCGGATTCGTCCTGATCGCCGCAGCCGAGACCGCCGATGCGGTGCTCGCCACGTTGCGCGCGCAGGGCGAAACCGGCTGGATTATCGGCGAAATCGCGGCGCGTCCGGCGCCCGATGCGCCGCAGGTGCGCTACCTCGGCTGACGCGGCGGCGCTCGCGGTCGACGACCGCTACTGGAACGCGACTTCGTCGAAGCTGCGCAGCTTGCGGCTGTGCAGCCGCCCCATGGTCTGCTGCCGCAGGCGGTCGATCGCGCGCAGCCCGATGCGCAGGTGCTGCTCGACCTGGCGGCGGTAGAACTGATCCGCCATTCCGGGCAGCTTGATCTCGCCGTGCAGCGGCTTGTCGCTGACACAGAGCAGCGTGCCGTAGGGGACGCGGAAGCGGAAACCGTTGGCGGCGACGGTTGCACTTTCCATGTCGAGTGCGACGGCCCGGCTCTGGCTGAACCGACGGTCGGGGCCGGGGTAGGGCAGCAGTTCCCAGTTGCGGTTGTCGGTACTGGCGACCGTGCCGGTCCGCAGCACCCGCTTGAGGTCGTAGCCGTGCAGCCGGGTGACGTCGGCGACGGCGCCCTCGAGCGCCTGCTGGATTTCGGCCAGCGGCGGGATCGGCACCCAAAGCGGCAGTTCCTCATCAAGCACGTGGTCCTCGCGCACGTAGCCGTGGGCCAGCACGTAGTCGCCCAGACGCTGCGAATTGCGCAGCCCGGCGCAGTGGCCCAGCATGATCCATGCATGCGGTCGCAGCACGGCGATGTGGTCGGTGATGGTTTTCGCGTTGGCCGGCCCGACGCCGATGTTGACCAGGGTGATCCCGCCGTGATCGGGCAGGACGAGGTGGTAGGCCGGCATCTGCGGCGTGCGCGGCGGCGGCGTTCCGTCCGGACCGGCGCCTGGCCGCGTGACCACATTGCCCGGCTCGACGAAGGCGGAATATCCCGGGCTGCCCTCCGCGATGGGCTGCGCCATCAGCGCCTGCGCGGTGCGGACGAACTCGTCGACGTAGAACTGGTAATTGGTGAACAGCACGAAATTCTGGAAATGCTCGGGCGCCGTTCCGGTGTAGTGCTGCAGGCGGTGCAGCGAGTAGTCGACGCGCGAGGCGGTGAACAGCGCCAGCGGCAGCGGTTCTCCCGGCGGGGTTTCGTGTGTGCCGTTGGCAATGCCGTCATCCATCGCGGCCAGGTCCGGCAGATCGAACACGTCGCGCAACTGCTGCCGCTGCGCAGGCGTCAGGTCGGCCTCGACGTGGCCGGCGGCGCCGAAGCTGAAGTGCAGCGGAATCGGCTCCTCGCTGACGCCGACTTCGAGCGGCACGCGATGGTTGGACAGGAGCAGGCGGAATTGCTCGCGCAGGTATCCGTCGAACAGATCCGGGCGGGTCAGGGTGGTTTCGTAGTTGCCGGGGCCGGCGACGAAACCGTAAGCCAGCCGGGAATCGGCGCGCACCACGCTGTCGATGCGCACGCGGACCGCCGGGTAGCACGCGCGAACGCGGCCCGGCGGCAGCGTCCCGGCGACGAAACGCGCGAATCCCTCGCGCAGATGGGCGATGCCGGCGTCGTAGATCGCCCGGACATGGGCGAGTGCCGCGTCCGGATCGTCGAACGCGGCCGGGTGGATCGGCGTTGGGTGATGGAGCGCGTGCTGGCGAAGCGACATGGTGCGGTTTCCGGTGGCGTTGCCCGTATTGTCCGGCGAATGCGGGGCGGGCATGCAGCACCTTCGCCAGCCCCGGATTGCGACCGGATCGAATATGCTTCGACGCTTCCGATGCGTCGATTCGATCCCGTCCCATGCGCCTGTTGAGCTGGTTTCTCCGGCTGGTGTTCTTCCTGCTGCTGTTCGGCCTGGCGCTGAACAACCTGGAGCCGGTGACGCTGCATCTGCTGTTCGGTGCCGAGTGGCATGCGCCGATGATCGTGCTGCTGCTCGCCGTGTTCGCCCTCGGCGTGATTCTCGGGGTGCTCGCCATGCTGCCGTCCTGGTTGCGTCACCGTCGGCGCGGCGAGATTGCGGCGAGCAAGCTTCCCGACACCCAGCCAGCGCCGGCCGCGCAGCCCCAGTTTCCGATCACGCCGATCGATGGGCCCATCGATGGAGTTTGACCTGTGGTGGCTGCTGCTCCTGCCCCTGATGTTCGCGTTGGGCTGGGCGGCGTCGCGATTCGACCAGCGCCAGGTTCGCAGCGAACGGGCGTTGCGGCGTGACGCGCCGCAGGCCTACTACCGCGGGCTCAACCACCTGCTCAACGAGCAGCACGACAAGGCGATCGACGCCTTCATCGAGGCGATGACGGCAGACCCGGATACCGTGGACCTGCACTTCGCGCTGGGCAACCTGTTCCGCCGCCGCGGCGAATACGAGCGCGCGGTACGGGTGCACCAGAACCTGCTCTCGCGCGCCGATCTGCCGCTGGACGCCCGGCAGCAGGCGCAGTTCGCCCTGGCGCAGGATTTCTTCAAGGCCGGACTGCTCGACCGCGCCGAGTCGGCGTACCTCGACCTGTTGCGTGGCGCGAACGCGACGACGGCACTGATTGCGCTGCTGCAGATCAGCGAGCGCACACAGGACTGGCCCAAGGCGATCGAACGCGCTGGCGAACTGGAGCAGCGCTCCACTGGGACCTACCAGCGCCAGATCGCGCAATACTGGTGTGAGCTCGCGGTGCAGCATCGCGCGGCTGGCCGCGCCGAAGCCGCGGACGCGGCGCTCGATGCGGCGTTGGCCGCCTCGTCGCAGGGCGTGCGGCCGCGGCTGCTGCGGGCGCAGTGGGCGCAGGAGCGCGGCGATCTCGACGCCGCGCTGCAGGTGCTGGAATCGATCGACGTGGTCCGGCCGGATTTCCTGGCCCTGGCGGCGGTGCAGATCGCGCAGATCCACCAGCGCCTGGGGCGGATCGACGCGGGCCTGGCGTGGCTGCGGCAGCGTCTGGAACAGACGCCGGCGATCGACGTGCTCGACGCCGTGCTGCTGCTCGATCCGGATCCGGTGTCGCGGGCGCGATGCGCGCAGCAGTATCTTCAGGAGCACCGCAGCCTGCTGGCGCTCAAGCGGGTGCTCGAGAATCCGGCGCCCGGCGCCACGGTGCCCGATGCCGCCGTGGCGATGCAGGGCGCTGTGGACAACGCCCTGCGCAGCCGTCAGCGCTATCGCTGCGCCGCCTGCGGCTTCGAGGCACGGCAATATTTCTGGCATTGTCCCGGCTGCCAGGGGTGGGAGACCTACCCGCCACGGCGGCTGGAGGAACTCTCCCTTCTTGGATCATGAACGCAGAGCAGCTTGCGCAATCCCGTGTCCTTGTCGTCGGCGACGTCATGCTCGACCGGTACTGGTTCGGCAGCGTCGACCGCATCTCGCCGGAGGCGCCGGTGCCGGTGGTGCGGGTCGAGCGCGACGAAGACCGCGTGGGCGGAGCAGCCAACGTGGCGCTCAACGCCGCCACGCTGGGGGCGCAGACGACACTGCTGTCGGTGGTCGGCGCCGACGAGCCCGGGCGCAAGCTCGCGACCTTGCTGGTCGACACGCCGATCCGCAACGCGATGCGGCAGGATCCGACCCTCAAGACCACGGTGAAGCTGCGGGTGGTCGCGCGGCAGCAGCAGCTCATCCGGCTCGATTTCGAGCAGAAGCCCGATCGCGAGGTGCTTGCCGAGATGATGGAACGCTACGAGCAGGAGCTCGACTTCCACGACGTGGTGCTGCTGTCCGATTACGGCAAGGGCGGGCTGGGGCACATCGAGCAGATGATGAATCTGGCCCGCCATCACGGCCGCACCATCCTCGTCGATCCGAAGGGGCGCGACTACAGCCGCTACGCGGGTGCCACCCTGCTCACGCCTAACCGCGCCGAGCTGGCGCAGGTCGCCGGCGAATGGAGCAATGAGGCGGAGCTGACCGCCAAGGCGCAGGGACTGCGGCGCAAGCTGGGCCTGAAGGCGCTGCTGCTGACTCGCTCGGAGGACGGCATGAGCCTGTACACCGACGACGGCGAATTGCACATCCCCACGCAGGCCAAGGAGGTCTACGACGTGTCCGGGGCGGGCGATACCGTGATCGCGACCGCCGCCGTGATGCTCGGAGCCGGAATGGAGATGGAAGAAGCCGTCCGCACCGCCAACCGCGCCGCGGGGATCGTGGTCGGCAAACTGGGAACCGCCAGCATCACACCGCAGGAGCTGTGGTCATGAATCAACGGATCGTCGTCACCGGCGCGGCCGGGTTCATCGGCAGCAACATCGTCCGCGGACTCAATTCCCGCGGCATCACCAACATCATCGCGGTCGACAACCTGACGCAGGCCGACAAGTTCCGCAACCTGGTCGACCTGCAGATCGCCGACTACGTCGACAAGACCCAGTTCTACGATCTGTTCGCGCACGGGCATTACGGTGCGGTCGAAGCGGTCTTCCACGAGGGCGCGTGTTCCGACACCATGGAACACGACGGCCGGTACATGCTCGATAACAACTACCGCGCGAGCCGCACGCTGCTCGACGCCTGTCAGCAGCATGGAACGCGGCTGCTCTATGCCTCGAGCGCGGCGACGTACGGCGCCAGCAGCGTGTTTCGCGAGGATCCGGCGTGCGAGCGCCCGCTCAACGTCTATGGCTATTCCAAGCTGCTGTTCGACCAGGTGGTGCGGCGCGTCCTGCCGCACGCCACGGTGCAGATCGCCGGCTTCCGCTATTTCAACGTGTACGGCCCGCGCGAGCAGCACAAGGGCCGGATGGCGTCGGTGGCCTTCCACCACGTCAATCAGTACCGCACTGAGGGCAAGGTCCGGTTGTTCGGCGAGTACGGCGGTTACGGCCCGGGACGGCAGGAGCGCGATTTCATCTGGGTGGACGACGTGGTTGCGGTGAACCTCTGGTTCTTCGACAACCCGGGCGCCCGCGGAATCTTCAACCTCGGCAGCGGTCGCGCCCAGCCGTTCAACGACGTCGCCCGCAGCGTGGTCAACACCTTGCGGGCGCAGCGCGGGCTGGGGCCGCTGGCGCTCGACGAGCTCGTCGCGGCCGGCGAGATCGAGTACGTGCCGTTTCCCGAGGCGCTGGTGGGGCGCTATCAATGTCATACCCAGGCGGACCTGACACGGCTGCGCGAAGCCGGTTGCACCCATCGCTTCGCCACAGTCGAAGAGGGAACGGCCGCGTACGTGGGCGAACTGTCCGCATAAGAGCAGCGGCCTGCGGATGGCCGTCGACATCCGCCGGACGGCTCGGACGTGCGGCGCGGGAGCGTCCCGCCGCACAGGGCGGCGACTGCCGGTCGATCCGCACGCCCCAATCCAGACAGGAGACCGATGAATTCCCGACTCGCACTGGACGGTCGCGCCGTCGGCGTGATGGTTCTGCTCTGCCTCATCTGGAGCCTGCAGCAGATCTCGCTGAAGGCAGCCGCGGCGCACGTGAGTCCGATGCTGATGATCGGGATGCGATCGGCGATCGCCGCTGTCCTGGTCGCCGCCCTGATGCGGCTGCGCGGGCAGACGCTCTCGCCGTCCCCGGGCAACTGGCGCGCCGGATTGGTGGTGGGCTCGCTGTTCGCACTCGAGTTCCTGCTTGTCGCGCAAGCAGTCCGCGATACCTATGCGGCGCACGTGGTGGTCTTTCTCTACACCGCGCCCGTCTTCGCTGCCCTGGGACTGCACTGGAAGTTGCCGGAGGAGCGACTGCACTGGCTGCAATGGGCGGGCATCGGCATCGCGTTCGCCGGAATCGCCACGGCCTTCTTCGGTTCCCCGGCGCAGTCCGGCGCGCTGGACACACGGCATGTGCTGCTGGGCGACTTCTTCGCGCTGCTCGCCGGCGCCGCCTGGGGGGCGACCACGGTCACGGTCCGTTGTTCGCGCCTGTCGTCTGCGGCGCCGACCGAGACCTTGCTGTATCAGCTGGTCGGTGCCGGTGGCGTGCTGCTGGTCGCGGCGCCGCTCCTGGGCGAGGCGCGCTTCGACGCTTCGCCGACGGCCTGGGCGCACCTGGCCTTCCAGACCGTGGTGGTGTCGTTCGCCAGCTTCCTGGCCTGGTTCTGGCTGCTGCGCCGCTACCTGGCATCGCGGCTCGGCGTGTTCTCGTTCATGACCCCGGTATTCGGCGTCGTGCTCGGTGTGCTGCTCCTGGCCGAACCGCTGGAGCCGGACTTCGTTGCCGGGGCGCTGCTGGTCGTGGCGGGAATCTTGCTCGTCAGCGGGGCGCGTGGGCTGCTGCAGGTGCTGTCGGTGATTCGCTGAATCCGTCCGTCACGGACACGCTCACATCAGCACGTGTTCGCCGGCGTTGTTCTGCCCGAGAATGATGTAGTTCACCTTGCGGATGTCGGCAAGGGTCGTTCCGCCGGCGTAGGAAATGGAACTCTGCAGATCTTCCTCCATTTCGCGCAGCGTATCGGCAAGCCGGCCCTTGATGGGTTCGAGAATGCGCTTGCCCTCGACGTTGCGGCGCTCGCCCTTGTTGAACTCCGACGCGCTGCCGAAATATTCCTTGTAGAGGCGGCCGTCGACCTCGACCGTCTGCCCCGGGGACTCTTCATGGCCGGCAAGCATCGAGCCGATCATGACCATGCTGGCGCCGAAGCGCACGCTCTTGGCGATGTCGCCGTGCTCGCGGATGCCGCCGTCGGCGATGATCGGCTTGGTCGCGACGCGTGCGCACCACTTCAGTGCCGAGAGCTGCCACCCGCCCGTGCCGAATCCGGTTTTCATCCGGGTGATGCAGACCTTGCCCGGGCCGATGCCGACCTTGGTCGCGTCGGCGCCCCAGCCTTCCACATCGATCACCGCCTCCGGCGTGCCGATGTTGCCGGCGATGACGAAGGCCTCGGGCAGTCGGTGCTTGAGGTGCGCGATCATGCGCTGCACGCTGTCGGCGTGGCCGTGGGCGATGTCGATGGTGACGTAGTCGGCTCCCAGCCCCTCGGACGCGAGACGGTCGACGACGTCGACGTCCGCCGACTTGACACCGAGCGAGATCGACACGAACAGCCCCGCGTCGCGCATCTGCCGCGCGAACGCGACGACATCGACGTCGAAGCGGTGCATCACGTAGAAATACCCGTTCTGCGCCAGCCAGCGGCACAGCGGGCCGTCGATCACCGTTTTCATGTTCGCCGGGACGACGGGAATGCGGAACTGCCGCCCGCCGAGTTCGGCCGACGGATCGCATTGCGACCGGCTGTCCACCCGACATTTGCGGGGCAGAAGCAGGATGTTGTCGTAGTCGAAAATGTCCATTCCGCGCTCCAATGCGCGCCCGGCGCGCAAAAAAACCGGACGGCAACTCCGTTGCGGTCCGGTGATTCATTGTAGGCTGGCATCATGACCGGCGCTGTGCACCGAGCCCCATTCCCATCGCCCGCCGATTCGCGATGAACAGCTTCCCTTCGCGGCTCTCCTTCCTTCTGCTGCTTGCGGCGGCGGGGGTGTTCATCGTCGTGACCTCGGCAGCGCTTCCCGTGGTGGTCGCGGCGCATTTCGCGCGGGGCGGTGCTGCCGACGGTTTCATGCCGCGCGATGCCTACCTCACGCTGATGCTGGGCGTGGCCATCGGCCTGCCGCTGTTCGTCGCGTTGTTGTCCGGTATCGTGCGCCCGCTGCCGGCGCAATGGATCAACCTGCCCGAGCGCAAGTACTGGCTCGATCCCGAGCGCCGCGCCGAGACCATCGCCACGCTCGAGCGCCAGGGCATGCGACTCGCGTTGCTGCTCGCGGCGTACCTCTGCTTCGTCCATCGCTTGGTGGTGCTGGCGAACTCGGTCCGGCCGCCGCGCCTGCCGATGCCGGCATTCATCGCGGGCAATGTGCTGTTCGTGCTCGCCCTCGTCGCCGCGATCGTGGCCTCGGCGATGCACTTCCGGCGCCGCCGCTGAATCACGCCGGCGATGCATGACCGGCGCGGCGGACGTACCGGGTCAGCCACCCGCCGTCCCTAGAATCCACGCATGCATCCGCTGACCGATCACCTTAACCCCGAGCAGCTGGCCGCGGTCACGCTGCCGCCCGAGAACGCGCTCATCCTTGCCGGGGCGGGCAGCGGCAAGACACGAGTGCTGACCACCCGCATCGCCTGGCTGATCGCGACCGGGAAGGTGTCGCCGGCGGGCGTTCTCGCGGTGACCTTCACCAACAAGGCGGCCAAGGAAATGCTGTCGCGGCTGTCGACACAACTGCCGATCCCGGTGCGGGGGATGTGGATCGGCACGTTCCATGGCCTGTGCAATCGCTTCCTGCGGGCGCACTGGCGCGAGGCCGGATTGCCGCAGACCTTCCAGATCCTCGACATGCAGGATCAGCTCGCGGCAGTCAAGCGGCTGCTCAAGAGCCTGAATGTCGACGAGGAGCGCCATCCTCCCAAGCAGGTGCAATGGTTCATCAACGGCGCCAAGGAACGGGGGCTGCGTCCACGGGACGTCGAAGTGCGCGACCAGCAGAGCCGCCAGCTTGCCGAGATCTACGACGCCTACGACGCGCAGTGTCGACGCGACGGCGTCGCCGATTTCGCCGAGCTGCTGCTGCGTTCCTACGAGATCCTGCGCGACGCACCCGCGATCCGGGCGCACTACCGCCAGCGCTTCCGCCACATCCTGGTCGACGAGTTCCAGGACACCAACCGGTTGCAGTACCAGTGGCTGCAACTGCTCGCCGGCCCCAACGATCCGCAGGGCGCGAAGGTGTTCGCCGTCGGCGACGACGACCAGAGCATCTACGCCTTCCGCGGTGCGCATGCCGGCAACATGGACGATTTCCAGCGCGATTTCCACGTGCGGCACCTGATCAAGCTCGAGCGCAACTACCGCTCGCACGGGAACATTCTCGACGCGGCGAATGCGCTGATCGCCCGCAACACGCGACGTCTCGGCAAGAACCTGCGGACGGAGTCCGGTCCCGGCGAGCCCGTGCGCGTGCTCGAGGCGCCGAGCGATTTCGCCGAAGCGCAGTGGCTGGTCGAGGAGATCCGCCAGCTGCTGCGCGATGGGG
>JAKAIB010000099.1 GCA_021814605.1 Pseudomonadota bacterium
TGGCTGCTGTCGGACGCGTCGCCGTACACCACCGGCGCGCTGCTCGACGTCGCCGGCGGGCGCTAGCGGCGACCGCACCGGCCACGCAACGCGGCGGTGAGCGCCTGGTATCGACCGCTGCTCGGCCAAAGACGACCTTGAGTCTCGCGCCGCGGAATGTCCGGAGGGCGAACGGAAGCCGTCCTTCAGCGCATGCCCTCATTAGCTTCATCCGACGTCGGGTAGGCCCAGACCGAGAGCTTGAGCCCCAATGCGCCAAGGGCAAGTCGCCAAGGGCAAGTAGGTCGTCGGCGGTGAAGGCGACACATGCAACGTACTGCTCGGTATCGCCGACTGTGATACCGATGGCGATTTCCGCCTTGAGCGACGGCGCCAGAGAGTTCACTTTTTGTTCCTGGCAAGTCGCCAAGAGGGCGCGAACTGCTGACACCAGCGCCGCGGGAGTTTGCATGTCGGCGATGGTTGCGCTCCAACCCGAATCAGCCCGGACACCCCCTCGGCGTTCGACGTCTCCCTTTTTCCAGGCTGACGTAACCGAGAGCCCTAAACGCCTACATATCGAAGAGAGTTCGTCATCACCTCCGCTCACTATCAGGGTTGCAAGGTTCATCTTGGGCGGCAGGTCGGACGGTTTGCGGGATCGATCAGACGGCTAGGAGGAATGCGCGCGTCGCACGTCCCACATGTGAACCAAGCTTTGCGCGACAGACTGAGCGCGTGCCGCGTTCGGTGTCAGGCCCATGCATTGCTCCTCGACGTCGACAAGGTACGACGCAATGGCCACCGCCCGATCACCGTTGGCCAACATTGCGAGGATCGTCTGGGCGTAGGTGCTGTATTCGTCCCGCGGTGCTTCGGGGATGTCCGACACGCCAATCGGATCCCAGTGCTGAAACAGGATGGCATTGACCATCCGCGCAGTGGCCTCCCGAATGCGGGAGCTCTCCAACGTTTGATCTGCTGGGTGCATGCTGTTGTGTCCAGACCGCGCAGCGTCTTCTAATTCGCCAAGTCGATGGCGCCGTGTCGAGAATACGCGCACGGCTGTGCTTAGAGATGCCGCTGCAAAATGACCGCCGCGGTCGTGACAGCCTCCATGCACCCCTTGAACAAGACAGCGGACAAACTGTCTATGCTCTCCAACATATTGTGCCCAAGCTGACGGTTCAAGCGACGGGTAACGTTATCCCCAGCTCTTCTCCGAGTCCAGGCTTCTGAGTCATCTCACTTGGTTTGATGAATCCGCGTCGCGTCCACCATTTCATGCTGAAGCACTTTCCACCGGTCGGCAAGGAGCCCGGGGAATGGCGGCTACTGATGCGCGAGGCCACCTGTCCACCGCATCTCGTCTTAGCCTTCCTCCGCGAAACGTTCGGCGCCGAAGCCGTGGTGGTCGAGATTAGACGCAAGATCGGCGGCATGTTCCCGATGGAGGAGGCCGCCGACTTCATCGCGCCGCATGTTGGTCACGCGCACATTCGCCTTGCGAATCGGTCCTTTACGACATTGGCCGTGATTGCATCAGGAGGAGTTGTGACCAGTTGGCGCCAAGAGGTTGACGCTACGCGGTCGTCGGAGTCTTCACACGCATGACATGTTCGCCCATCCGTCGGGCTTGTATCTTCACATTCTGAGGCTAGCGCCATGACATCACTGCGCAAAATGCAACTCTTGACCGGGCGACTCGGGGTCTTTGTCAAAAGGTACGCACGCAAAGCGCAAAAGGGCGTCGAGCCAAATGATCGGAGATATTCGACGGAAGTGGCGGAGCTGGTCAAGCGGCTGCCTCCGGAAGAACTGTCTGCGCTGCTCTCAGGGGATGTCGAAGCAGCAGTGCCCACAAAGAAGAGACCCAAGAAGCCTGTCCCGATTGACGACGAGGTGAAGCGAAATCGATAGCAAGGCGCTCCACAAATTCTCGGTATGGGCGTGTCCGCCTACGGTCGCAGTCAACCACGGGATGTCTTGAGCTTCGGGTACGACTCGCCCGGCGGACTCCGTGGTGCGATGCCCAAGGTCGCCTATGGCCGACGACCGGTCTCACATCGAGCGGACCGGCCCGCGCAACGTCGACATGAACTCAGCCGCCAATTACCAGTTCACAGCCGATAGGACCGGCTGGCTCATGAGCCGGGCCCATGCGTTGGTACTGGCTTCTTGAATCTCCGGCGCTTCCCGGTTCTGGCCAGCCCACCAAGCATTTGTCTGCGCCAGGATCACATCAGGCCGCTGTGCCATCGCCTCGAGCCATGTCCAGGGCAGCACCTGCTCGACGCAGACGGCGGCCCACACGCGCCGGTCATCGACCTCAAACACCGGTTGCCACCAGGCAGGACGCAGTGAGCGGGAGCTCCATGGTTGCCAGTCACCACCAAGCAGTAACCCAGCGGCTGCGACGAGCGGGTCCATTAGCATGCTGTTGAAATACTGCTTCTGGACTATTCGCCCAATGAAATTTGGCAATCGCAGCGCCCAGTGGCAGGCTTCTTCCCTAGGACAAGCCCCTTCCCGATGAACGCTGGGACGCCGATCCGATAGCCGCAATGCATCTGCGATCTCCCCTCAGAGACGTATTTCAACGGCCTGCTAGGCGATCATCGTCTCAAGCCCCGAACGCGCCTGGCTCAATTAAGAGTTCGATTAAAGCGCGAAGATCTCCATGCTTTGTCCTGCGGCGATGGCATCGGCGAGCCAGCGCGGTTGCTTGCCTCGTCCCGACCAGGTTTGCCCGGTGTGCGGATGACGATACTTCGGCGCGACCTTCGCCCCCTTCGCGGCGCTCGGCCCACGTCGGCCGCCGATGTCCGCCACGGTTAGGCCGTATTCGTCCATTCTGGCGCGGATGTCGGCGATCACGGCGGCGACTTCCGCCTTGCGCTGGGCATCCGCCTGCTGTTGCAGGGCCGCAATTTGTTCTTGAAGTTCCTTGTAGCTACGCATACGGTTTTCCTTTCAGATTTAGACGCCGCTGCATCGCGGCGCGGAATAGTCGTAACACTACCGAACGGAGATAACCGGGTCAACCTCCGTGCACTCAATCGCTGACGTCCGCAGCCTACGGTTTTCTGCAGCCTCCCGAACCTGTAACGCCGTAACCCCAGCAACCGTTACACGGTAACGCTGTAACGTGGACTTGGACCCAGCCCCTGAATGACGCCATCGCTGCGCACCGATGGCGCTGGCCGATCCCCTGGCGCAAGAACTGAGGACACATTGATGCATCGACGCGATTTTCTGCGCGGCAGTGCGGCAAATTTCGCCGCGCTGGCGCCCTGGCCAATGGAATTCAAGCAAGAAAAGCGGCCGCCGACATCGGCGCCGGCGCGCGGCATCGCGCACTTCGGGGCGCCGCAGCAGTTCTCCTTCGCCTGGCTGAAGGGGCTGGCGCAGGCGAAATCGCTCACCGCCTACAGCGAACCGGTCGCGCCGCTGCCGGCTGCGGTGCAGAAGCTCTCCTGGGACCAGTGGCAGTCGATCAGCTACCGTCCCGAGCGCACGCTGTGGTGTGAGGATGATCTCTTCTTTCGCATCCGCTTCGATTACCTCGGCTACAACCTCACGCGCCCGGTGCGCATGTATGCCCTGGAGCGGAACATCGCGCGCCTGATCCCGTTCGATCCTGACCTGTTCGACTACAGCCGCTCTGGACTGAAGCCCGACGAGATCCCGAAGCAATTGGGCTTTTCCGGATTCAACGTGCTGTTTCACACCAACTGGGCGGACGACCGGGCGGTGTTCCAGGGCGCCTCCTACTTCCGCGCCGTCGACGCCAGTGGCCAGTACGGCATGTCACAGCGTGGACTGGCGATCGACACAGGCATGGCCCGGCCGGAGGAATTCCCCGACTTCGTCGCCTTCTACCTGCAGAAGCCCGCACCCGAATCGACGCTGCTCACCGTGTATGCCCTGCTCGACTCCCCGAGCGTCACCGGCGCTTATCGTTTCATCATCGATGTGGCGAGCACGCTCGTGATGGACGTGGACTTCACGCTCTACCCGCGCCGTCGGATCGAGCGGCTCGGCATCGCGCCGGGCACCAGCATGTATCTGGTCGGGGAAAACGACCACCGGGTGGCCGACGACTGGCGCCCGCAGATCCACGACTCGGACGGCCTGCAGATGCACACCGGCGTCGGAGAGTGGATCTGGCGGCCGCTCACCAACCCGGCGCATCTCCAGGTCAATTCCTACCTCGACGACAATCCGCGCGGTTTCGGCCTGATGCAACGCGACCACAACTTCGCCGACTACCAGGACGACGGGGTCTGGTACGACCGGCGGCCGAGTTGCTGGGTCGCCCCAAAGGGCGCCTGGGGCAAGGGCGCGGTCATGCTGGTGGAAATCCCCACCATCGATGAGACGATGGACAACATCGTGGCGTTCTGGAATCCGGCCGAGGAAATCGTTCCCGGCCGCGACTACAGCTACGGCTACCGCCTGTACTGGTGCCGCGAGAATCCCTTCGAATCCCGACTCGGACACGTCCAAGCGACCCGCGACGGCATCGGCGGGATCGTCGGCCAGAAGCGCAGTGAGTTTTCCTGGCGCTTCGTGATCGATTTCGTCGGCGGTGATCTGCCGATGCTGGTCGCCAGCGACAAAGTCCGCGCCGTGGTCAGCACCTCGCAGGGCCACGTACAACTCGTGTCGGCCCGCCCGTTGCTGCCCCTCAAGGGCTGGCGCGCGATGTTCGATCTGGTGCCCGATGAGGCCGGCGAACCGATCAACCTCAGGCTGTTCCTGCAGCTCGACGGCCAGGCGCTCACCGAAACCTGGATCTACCAGTACACGCCGCCGCCGCTCGCCGTGCAGCGCAGTTACGTCCAGACCTAACCATTGCGCCGCGGGGGCCTGACGCGCAGCGGCGGGTCTGGGGGCGCTCAGGAATCCGGCTCCGGTCTATCTTCCCCCAGTTGCGGAGCCGGCACCCAGAAAAAGCCCAAGGCATGGGCCAGGGTTCCCAGGCGCTCGCTGGAGGTCCAGCTAATCAGCCAGGGCGAACTCAGCAGCCCGAGCGTGATCGGCGAGAACCACAGGCCGACCACCGGGTCGAACCAGGCCAGCGCGGCGAAGGCCAGGCCGAGCACGAGGTGCTCGCGCAGGTCGGCAAGGGTCGACAGCACCGGGATGCGGCGAGCCTCGCGCACCTGGGCCGACCAGCCGGAGGGAATTCCCAGCGCCATTGCCAGCAAGCTCTTGGTCTGGGTCATCATGATCACCGGCGCCATCAGGATCGCCAGGGGAATATCGAGCGCCACGGATCGCACGATGCGCGCAGCGCCGCCGAAGCTGCGCCTGCGGGCGGCGGACGCCAGCATCCAGGTCAATCCCATCAGCTTGGGACCGAACAACAGCAGTAGAGTGAGCCACAGCACCCAGGAAGTCGAGATCCCCATCAGCGTGGCCTCGCGGGAAAAGATCACCTGCAATGCGCTGGTCAGCAGCAGCAACAGCCAACCCGGCGAGGTCAGGTAGGCCGAGGCGCCGAGCAGCAGGTGCAGCCGACTGGCCCAGTGCAGCCCCGAGGTGCCGAGCAGCCGCAGGTGTTGAAGGTTACCCTGCATCCAGCGCTTGTCGCGCTTGGCGTAGTCGATGATCGATGGCGGGAATTCCTCGTAGCTGCCGTCGATCATCACCATGTGAACCGCCCAGCCGCGTCGGCGAAGCAGAGCCGACTCGAACATGTCGTGGCTCTGAATATGGCCGCCGAAAGGATGCTTGCCCGGCAACTCGGGCAGGCCGCAGCTCTGCGCGAACGCGCGCGTGCGCACGATCGCGTTGTGGCCCCAGAAATTGGCCTCCGAGCCCGACCACCACAGCAGGCCCGCTGTGGCGATGGGGCCGTAGGCTTCGCTGGCGAACTGCATCCAGCGCTGGAACAGGGTGCGCGCGTTGGTGATCATCGGCACCGTCTGCAGCAACCCTATCGACGGCCGTTCCTCCATGATCGACGCCATGCCCACGATGGCGTCACCGCTCATCAGGCTGTCGGCGTCGAGCACCAGCATGCACTCGTAGGCGGCGCCGAACCGGCGCACCCAATCGGCGATGTTGCCCGGTTTGCGTGCGGTGTTGTGCTCGCGCCGGCGGTAGTACACCGCGATGGGGGCCTCGCGCGCCAACGCGAGCCACGCCGCCTGCTCGCGCTCGCCGTTGTCCTCGCTCGAGTCGCTCAGCACGAAAAAGTCGATCCAGGCGGCTCCACCTGCCGCAGCGATGGAGCGCGCCATGGTGCGCACGCGGCCGAAGGTGGCGTCGACATCCTCGTTGTAGACAGGCATCAGTACCGCGACGCGATGGCGCAGCGGCTGCGCCGGGCTGGGTACCGGCGTGAAGCCCGGATGATCCCCGCTGATCAGCTTGTAGAAGCCGATTGCCGAATTCACGAAACCGAAGGAGATCCACGCGAACAGCGGCACGAACACCACCAGCAGCACGAGGTCGAGTGCGTTGACCTGTTCGCGCGCGAGCACCATGCGCAGTTGCGTGGACGCCGCGAGCGCGAGCACGGCCGTCAGCGCGATGAGCAGCAGGCGCTTGATCAGCAGGCCGTGCGGCTGGGTCTTCACCTCGATCGCCCCCGGAGGCGGACCGTCCAGGCGCTGGATAGGCATGTCCAGCGCGGCCTCGGGAGGCAGCATCGGGGGCGCGGGGTTCATCGCGTGATTAGCGGACATGGCGTATGCGTGCGCGGTTACTCAATCCTCGAGCGTGACCACGACGGTCTCACTGAGCGCCTGCGTCCCGCGGCGCAGGAACATGCGGAACTCCTTTTGCGCCAGCCCCGTCAGGCGCAGGTCCAGCACAACGCGCCAGGAGTTCCTGCGGCCGTACAGGCGATGGGTGCGCAGGCCCATGACCGCGGAAGCCGGCAGGTTGGTCAGCGCCTGCACGCCGCTGGCATCACCCAGCCCGGCCAGCACATCGCCGCGGAAGTCGAACACGTACTTGCGCGTGGCAGGATCGGGCGGGGTGTCGGCCGGGCCGGCCGGCCCGATCAACAGATTGCAGCAGTGCGCGTTGGCGTCTGTGCTGGGATCGGCGGATGTCCACGTCAACCGGTACGCCACGTCGCGGCGCTGTCCGGCGCGCGCCGGTTCGTCGGCAACCCAGAATGCGCCGATGTTGTCCACGGTCTCCGAGATCGACGCCATCTCGTAGAGCATCACGCTGCCCGTGCCCCAGTCTCCCTGGGGCTGCACCCACAGCGAAGGCCGCAGTTCGTAGAACAACTCGTCGTCCTCGTAGTTGGTGAAGTCGCGATCGCGCTGCATGAGGCCGAATCCGCTCGGGTGATCGGCGCGGAAGGCGCTCATGCGCGCCTTAGCCGGGTTGTGGAGCGGGCGCCAGATGCGCTCGCCGGCTCCGGTGCGGATGGCCAGGCCCCCGGAGTCGTGCACCTGCGGGCGCCAATCGCCGATCGGATGGGTGTGTGGCATGCCGTCAGCGCGCGTCTGGTCGTAGAGGAACATGCTGGTCTGCGGGGCGATGCCCAGGCGCTGCACATCGCGGCGCAGGAATAGTGCACAACGCACGTCCTGCAGCACGTCCACGCCCTCGTGACGCCAGGTGTCGATGGCGTAGGCCCCGGCCAGCGAAGGGCCGTCGAGTAGGGCGTGGGTGATCACGTGGTCGTCCGACGGCTGCTCGATCCAGAAGTCGGTGAATACTGGGAACTCCTCCGGCCCCGGCAGGCCGGTGTTCACCGAGATGGCCCGTGCCGAGAGGCCGTAGCGGTTGGACGTCCCCGAGCAGCGAAAGTACGAGGCCCCGAGAAAAGCCATCCAGTCGGTGCGCGCGTCTGGCGCCAGTACGCGCCAGCCGGCCGGATCGGCGGTCTGTCCGCCGCCGAACAGCCCATGCGTGTCGATCAGTCTCCTGGCCACGCCGTGGTCGACGACATGGATCGACACGGCCAGCGGCGCCACGCCGCGGCGTGGCGGGAACAGGCGCACCGTGCCCGTCACCGCGTCGGCGGCGCCGTAGGTCAGACGCACGAAGGCGTCAGAGTCCGATACCGCGTGCGCCGACGGCCGGGGCGCCACATAGGGCCGGCCCGCGAGCCGGCGCGCGCGCTCGACCAGTAGATCCCGGGAAAACGGACGTGGCGCCCCCCAGCGCCCGCCGCCTGCGGCGAAGGCCAAGCCGGGTTGCAGCAACCCGGCGGCCAGCGAAGCAAGCGCGCCGCCGGCCTGGCGGCGGGTGAACTTGGGAGCGGAGGGGATCATGGTGCCGTGGGGGTCGATGGCGCGATGGCTGGGTCACGGGCCGGAGGACCGGGTTTCGGGCCTGACGCGCCCGGCGCCTCGCGCCAGCCGATGATCGCCAACTGTCCCGGACGCACCGGCCCGCCGAGGATCTGTGTGCGATGGCCGTCGCTGGGACCGGCGATGATGGACACGCTGCGCGCCGTGCCGTCGCGATCAAGCAGGCAGAGGCTGCTGCGTTCGAGTTCGGGTTGCGTCGAGCAATGGGGGGCGAAGGCCAGCGCCGTGTTCGGCGCCAGCAGCACATTGTGGCGAACCGGCAGGGTCATTTTGAGCGTGGCCGCGGCGACTGGCGGGATGCGCGGGTCGGCCGCCAGCGCGAACACGGCCTGGCGCACACCCGCTGGGTCGGTGGCGGTACGCAGCAAAGTGGCAGCGCACTCTGCGCCATCGATCCCGGAGATGACCACGCGTGCCGATTGGCCCGCAGGCAGCGGCCCGATACCAGGGGGCAGCGGCACGATCACGCGCGCGGGGGTGTCCAGCGGCGCCAGTTCGAGCAGCGGCTGTCCGGCCCGGATCTGACTTCCCGGCGCCACTAGCGGCCGGACCACCACGCCGGCGATGGGAGCGCGCGGCAGCGTGGCCTGCAGATTGGCCATGTCGTCGTCGAGGCGGCGCTGGGCCGCAGCGAGCAGCGCACGATCCCGCCGCACCGCGAGTGCCGCGCTGCGCACCGCAGCGCGCGCGGTGTCCATCTCGTCCAGCGAGGGCACGCGGTGGTTCGACTCGCGCCACACCTTGTCGTACCGCGCGATCCGGGCGCCGGCCAGCCTGGACTCCACGAAGGCACGCGCCAGTTGGTCGTGCGCGGCGGCCAGCGCCAGGCGGTCGGCATCGATGGCCTGTGCAAAAGCGCTGGTATCGACCACGGCCAGCGCCTGGCCGGGCGCCACCGTGGCGCCCGGAGCCACCGGTACCGCGGTGATCAAGGCGTCTCGCGGCGCGTGTACCGTGATTTCGCCGACCAGGTAGGCCCGGCCTTTGATGGACAGCTGCGGACGGAGGTCGCCGCGAATGATCGGAGCCATGTAGTACGGTGTCGTGTTGCCCTCGAGAAAACGCAGTAGCAAGCTGCCCACCACCCCCAGCGTCAGCAGCAGCAGCGCGATGCTGATCCAGCGCCGCGCGCGACTGCGTGGGCGCGCGTCGAGCAGCGCATCGACCTGCGAGGCGTCGTCTGGCTCAGCCACGGCAGTCTCCGGCTGCCATCGGCATGTCTCCGACCGGGCTGCGCGTCGGCTCGCGCAGCCTGGCCTGGTTCCTGCGCAGACCGGCATCGGTCCACAGATCGATCGCCGCGCGCGCGAGCCGCGCCCGGGTGGCGATGCGCGCCTCGCGCACCGCCAGTTGCGCGGTTTGCGCCACGTACAGAGTGGCGAAATCGCCGGTCCCCAGGCGGTAGGCAGCGCGCGCATCGTCCGCGGTGCGCTCGGCGTCGCGCTCGAGCTCGGGCAGCGCGGCCTCGCGCGCCCGCACCTCGGCCAGCGCGGCGCGCAGGCCAGCCGCTTGCGGGTCGTCGCATGCCGCCGCGGCCGCGCCGTCGGCGTCGAGCCAAGGCACTTGAGCGCCGTCGGCGATCCACAATCCCAGTTGCCATGGCGCAACCGCCGCACGCCGCGCCAGCGTCGCTTCGACCGCGGCCAGGCGAGCGCGCGTGTCGGCAAGCGCGCTCGCATTGGCGCCGATCTGCGACGCCGCCAGCCCGCTGTCAACCCCCGAGACCAGCCCGGCCTCGTAGCGCCAGCGCGCGAAATCGGCATCGTCGTGGAACTGATCCTGGAACGCCTGGCGCAAGGCCAGGCTCCATTGCAGGCGGCGCACCTCGACGTAGGCGCGCGCGATGCGCGCGGCCTTGCGCTGGCGCGCGTCAGCCAGCCGCACGGCCTGCACCTCGGGGGAATCGGGCATCTGCAGCAGCATGCGGCCGACCCAGCGGGCGAGGCGGAAGCGCCACTGCTGCGAGCGCGCCTGCAGGTCGGCCAGGGCGCGGGCTTCGCGGACCAGGAGCGGGTCCGCCGCCAGCCCGTGGTCGATCAGCCGAGCCAGCAAGGGGTCGTTGACCTCTGTCCACCACGGCACACTCGGAGCCGAGTCGGCGCTCACTGCGGCTTCGGATGCTTGCGCACCGGCGGGGCTTTGCAGCGAGGCGCAACCGCCCAACGTGCACAGCACGAGTAACCCGATCCAAAGGGCTTGGAATGTTCTGAACAAGGGACGTCGGAATCCGAAACAGGAGGCAGAAATCGATGCCATGAAGGGGGAATGGTACGAAGTGTCGCGGTCTGGACGCGCGCCGCCGACGCTTTCATGGGCCAACCGGAACGCGCTCACGGTAGGGCATGAGGGTATCCACCGCCGCCTACCCGCCCGGCGATTGCGCCTCGGAGCGGTCCGCCATCGGGCTGGCTCGGTCGCCTTCGCG
>JAKAIB010000100.1 GCA_021814605.1 Pseudomonadota bacterium
CATCGCGTACCCGACCTGGCGCAGTTCGGCATTGGGCACCTACCGCTACTGGCGCGACACCGGCTATGCCATCGGCGCGTTGGTGCTCGGACTGGTTGCGCAGGCACGCGGCCGCATCGAGCCCGCGTTCTGGGTGACCGCGGTCTGGCTTGGCGCGTCCGGCGTCTGGGTGCTGCTGCGTGCGCGGGAAACCCATCCGGGACGCCCGCGGGCTGCGCTGGACAGCGCCACCGTCCGGTCCTAGTGCGGCTGCAACGCGGCGTGCAGCGCGAAGCCGCCGAGCACGACGAACAGGATCGCGGCGACGGCGTGGATCCATCGGCTCGGCAGCCGGTCGGCAAACTTGTGTCCGAACAGCACGGCCGGCACGTTGGCCACCAGCATGCCCAGCGTCGTTCCGGCGACCACCGGTGCCCACTCGTGGAAGCGCGCGGCCAGCGCGATCGTCGCCACCTGCGTCTTGTCGCCCATCTCGGCGAGGAAGAAGGCAAGTCCGGTCGCCAGAAACACACCGTGCGCGCTGCGCCTGGGCAGTTGCTCATCGTCGAGCTTGTCGGGGACGAGCATCCACAGCCCCATTGCGACGAACGACGCGACGATTGCCCAGTTCAGGATCGACGGATCCAGCGTCCGCGCGAGCAGGTCGCCGAGGCCTGCCGCGATGCCGTGGTTGGCGAGGGTCGCCGCGAGGATGCCCAGGATGATGGGAACGGGGGCGCGATACCGTGCCGCGAGAACGAGCGACAGGAGTTGCGTCTTGTCGCCGATTTCGGCCAGAGCGACCAGCGCGGTCGAAACGAGGAAAGGCTGCATGGGTGATGGTCAGGGTCGCGGCTGCGGCAGACGAACGATGCATTCCACGTGCCGCAGCCAGCCCGTGGAATGCATCGGTCTTGCCAGGCGATCGCTGCCCGAGCCATGGAGGCGTGACGCGCTCCAAGTGTGTTGACGCGGGCCCGCGCCGGCCATGGCCGACGCGGCGGCTACTCCCCAATGCGATGGGAAGCATAGCAAACGCCAACGGGCGGGCAGAAAGGGATTGCCGGACGCTGCGGGACCGGCGCGGCGCTGGCGGCAAACATGCAGCCCGTCCGGGGCCGCGACCCGTCGCCCCGGCGGTGGGTCAGACTGCCGCGTGCAGCGAACAGGCGTGCGCGGTCGTTCCCAGTTCGACCTGCAAGGTGCTGTGCGTGATCGAGAACCGCGTGCGCAACGCGTCGACGATGCGATCGAGCGCAGCGTCGCCGGGATATCCAGCGGGAATCACCAGATGCGCCGTGAGTGCGCTCTCCGTGGTGCTCATGCCCCAGATGTGCAGGTCGTGCACGTCGGTCACGCCGGGTTGGCTGCGCAGGAACTCCGAAACCGCGTCCGCATCGATGCCGGCGGGCACCGCCGACAGCAGCAGTTCGACGGATTCGTGCAGCAGTCCCCAGGTGCCGACCACGATCAGCACCACGATCGCCAGGCTGACCAGCGGGTCCAGCCAGTACCAACCGGTCCCCATGATCGCCAGTCCGGCGACGACCACGCCCAGCGACACCGCCGCATCGGCTGCCATGTGCAGGTAGGCACCGCGGATGTTGAGGTCGGACTTGCTCCCGCGCATGAACAGCCAGGCGGAAACGCCGTTGACCACGATCCCGACGCCCGACACCAGGGTCACGGTCAGGCCGGCGACCGGCGGTGGCGCGAACAGGCGCTGCGCTGCCTCCCAGGCGATCGCCCCGCAGGCCAGCAACAGGAGCACGGCGTTGGCCAGCGCAGCCAGGATGGAGGTGCTGCGCAGGCCGTAGGTGTAGCGGCCCTTCGGAGCGCGCCGGGCGAGGATCGACGCCGTCAGCGCGAGAACCAATCCCAGGACGTCGGATAGGTTGTGCCCGGCGTCGGCCATCAGCGCGGTCGAGTTGGCCGCGAAGCCAAAGCCGAACTGCGCCGCCACGAACACGGCATTGAGGACGATGGCGATGCGGAATGCCGCGGCCTGCGCGTCCGGATCGCCATGATGGTGGTGCTGCCCGCCGCCCGCATGCGCGTGGCCGGCGCCAGCACGGTGATCGTGGTGGTCGTGCCCAGGGACATGGTCGTGGTCGCGGGCTGTCATGCGATCTCCGGATGCGGTTCGGCAATGTGCTCGATCATGTCCTGCAGCATGTCCGAGACATGCCGATCGGCGGTGGAATACAGCACATGCTTTCCGCGGCGCTCGAATTTCACCAGACGCGCCGCGCGCAGCAGGCGCAGATGGTGGCTGACCAGGGTGGACGTCAGGTCCAATGCCGCGGCGAGATCCCCGACCGCGGTCGGCCCGCGAAGGCAGGCGACGACGATGCGCAGGCGCGTCGGGTCGCCGAGCAGGCGGAACAGATCGGCCAGTTGCGGAAGCTGGGATTCGGTGGACAAGGTCTGCATTGGTCTACATATGAAAACCTGTTCACATATTATGGGATGCATTGAAGAGTGGCAACGGCGTGATCGCGGCCGACGCTGAAACGTCGAGGACCCGACGAAGGACGCAGAGGCGACCTGTCCGTCCACCTGCGTCGCATTCGTGGCCGGATGGCGCGCGACTCCGCCGGATCGGCCGCCCGGCTCAGCGGCCTGCGGCGCTTGGCTGCAGCGGCGGCAAGGCCCGCTTGCGGCCGGCCGGGTCGGCCACCTCGGCCCAGCTTGCGGCCATCCAATGCGCGAGCGCACTTGCCGTCAATCCGGCCGGCCCGGTCTCGGCGAGGTGGCGGTCCGCTGCGGCGCCGTGCAGCCACACCGCCGCCAATGCCGCCTCGACCCTGCCGGTTGCGGCGATCAACGCCGCGATCGCACCGGTGAGCACGTCGCCGCTGCCGGCGGTGGCGAGCAGGCCGTTGCCGGTGGGGTTGATCCACATCGGGCCGGACGGTGCGGCGACCACCGTCCCGGCGCCCTTGAGGACGACCCAGGCGTTGCAGCGCTGCGCGAGTTCGCGCGCTGCGGCGGGGCGATCGGCCTGAATTTCGCCTGGCGCCCGGTCCAGCAGCCGCGCGGCTTCGAGCGGGTGCGGCGTCAGCACCGTCGGCGCGTCGCGTCGCGCCAGCGCGGCCATCAGTCCGGCGTGCTGCGCGACCACGTTCAGTCCGTCGGCATCGAGCACCAGCGGCAACGGCTGGTCGATCGTCTGCGCCAGCCATTGGCAGGTGGCGGAGTCGGTTCCGGCGCCGGGACCGAACGCCAAGGCACCACGGCCTACACCGGCTGCCGGCATTGCCAGCAGGGCCTGCACCGGGCGCAGCATCAGCTCAGCGGCGCCGTGGTCGATCGTCGGCGCCTGCGGATCGAGCAGTCCGACGAACACGCGGCCGGCACCGAGCATGGCCGCGCTGCGGGCGGCGAGCAGTGCGGCACCACCCATCCCGGCCGCGCCGCCGACGATGCGCACATCGCCGCGCCGACCTTTGTGCGCAGCGTGTGCGAGGTCGGGAAGCTGCGCACGGACGATGTCGGCGCCGAGCGTGCGGCCGGCGGTCACGGGAGCGGCGTCATCGTCGAAGGCGTCGAGGTCGTCGACCCACAATTCGCCGCATGCTCCTGCGTCCGGACCGGTGCAGAGCCCCGGCTTGAGTCCGAGAAGACTCAGCGTGACGGTGGCGCGGACCGCGATCGGACTTGCCGTGCCGCGGTCGGCATCGAGTCCGGACGGACAGTCGACGCCGAGCACGGGAATCGTGGACCGGGCGTTGATCTGATCGATCAGCGCTGCCGTGTCGGCGCGGACCGGACCGGAGAGACCGATTCCCAGCAGCGCGTCGATGTAGAGATCGCCCGCCGGAAGGGCGACGACCGCTGGCAGCCAGTCTGCGGGCACCCCTGCCGCGAGCGCTTCCGACCAGGCCCAGGCGGCATCGGGCGGCAGGCGGGCGCTCCACCCGGCCAGCGAATCCGCACCGCAGGCGGCGACGACCACATCGAGGCCGGCGCGGTGCAGTTCGCGCGCCGCGATCAGCCCGTCGCCGCCGTTGTTGCCCGGGCCGGCGAGCACGACGACTCGCCGGGCATGCGGAAACCGCGCCCGCACCAGACGGGCCACTGCCGCGCCGGCGCGCGCCATCAGTGTGTGCGGCGGCAGGCGTCGCGCCGCGTCGGCCTCTAGCCGCCGCAGTTCGGCAGAATCGAACAACGGCAGGGAACGATCTCGTGTGCAAGGTCGCAGCATGATTCAGATCCAGCCAAGAGCACCGAGAATCGCGCCGGCCAGCAGCAGCCAGAGCGGGTTGATCCGGGTGCGCAGCAGCAGCGCCACCGTCGCGGCGACCAGCGCGGCACGGGGCCAGCTGGTCGCGTCGCTGCGCGCCAGCAGCCAGCCCGACGACAGCAGCAGGCCGACGGTGATCGGCGCCATGCCTTCGCGCATCGCCCGCACCCAGCGCCGGTCGTGGTGGATGCGGCTGTAGCGGAAGTATCCCATCGCGATGAACGACGACGGCAGCACCAGTCCGGCGGTGGCAAGCACCATCCCCACCGGGCCGTGGATGGCCCATCCCAGCAGCGCCGAGAACAGCACCATGTTGGGCCCCGGAACGGCCTGGCCCAGCGCCAGTGCCGAGGAAAACTGCGCGTTGCTGACCCAGTGCTGTTCGACGACGAGATAGCGGTGCATGTCCGGCAGCAGGCCGATCGCGCCCCCGACCGACAACAGCGACCAGAGGACGAAGTGCCCGAGCAGTGCGAGCAGCGGGGCGACACCGGTCACGTCGGCTCCCGCATGCGGCGCCAGGCCTGTGCCACCGCGAGCGGGCCGAGCAAGGCGAGAACCCATAGCAGATCGATGTGCAGCAGTCCGACCCCGATGAAGGCCAGCGCGGCCCAGATCCACGCACCGCGGCGCCGTCGCAGCGACGGCGCGAGCTTGAGTGCCATGGCGATCACCAGTCCCGCGACGATCGACGACATGCCCTGCAGCGCGCGCGTGGCCAGCGGCGCACGCGCGAGGTCGGCGTACGCCATGGCAATGACCAGGATGATTGCAAGCGGTGCGGCGAGGATTCCGGCGAGCGCCGCCAGGGCGCCTCTCCAGCCGAAGAACTGCTGGCCGACCATGACCGCGACGTTGATCAGGTTCGGCCCCGGCAGCACCTGGCCGAGGCTGAGCATGTCGACGAATTCGTCAGCGCGCAACCAGCGTCGCTCCTCGACGAGGATGCGCTGCGCGAACGGCAGGACGCCGCCGACGCCGAGCAGGGTCAGGTGGCTGAACGCGATGAACAGTTCGGCCAGGTTGCGCGGCGTGCGAGTCGGCGCTGGCGGATCCGGGACGGGGGCGGACATGTCGGGTCGAAAGGGGAGTGCCGTCAGGCCAACCGGGCAGCATGCGCCGGAAGCCGGCATTTTTCACCATGCAAAAAGCGAATCGCGGGATATGAAATCGACCTGTTGCGGCGCGGGATCGATTTTTTCCATCCCCCAAAAAAACATTCCACGATACGGAAATAAACAGGTAAATAATTGATTTTTCAGGGAATAAATTTAACTCTTCTATAAGACATAAGAGTTTGCTGCAATGCAAAAGTCCGATAAGCTGACGCCATCGTTGTTCGTTTCCTTCGGAGAAATCAGATGGCAGATCGTCAGCAGCAAGCAGCACAGTTGGAACAGGATTGGGCGCAGAACCCGCGCTGGAAGGGGATCAAGCGCGGCTACGGTGCCGATGAAGTGGTGCGCTTGCGCGGTTCGGTCATGGTCGAGCATACGCTGGCGCGACGCGGCGCGGATCGCCTGTGGAAACAGATGCACGACATGCCGTTCGTCAACGCGCTGGGTGCGCTGACCGGCAACCAGGCGATGCAGCAGGTCAAGGCCGGGCTGAAGGCGATCTACCTCTCCGGCTGGCAAGTCGCGGGCGACGCCAATCTGGCTGGGGAAATGTATCCCGACCAGTCGCTGTATCCGGCCAATTCGGTGCCGAGCGTGGTCAAGCGCATCAACAACACCCTGACCCGGGCCGACCAGATCCAGTGGATGGAAGGCAAGCAGCCCGGTGACGAAGGTTTCGTCGACTATTTCGCCCCGATCGTGGCCGATGCCGAAGCGGGCTTCGGCGGCGTGCTCAACGCCTTCGAACTGATGAAGGCGATGATCGAGGCCGGTGCCGCCGGCGTGCACTTCGAGGACCAGCTCGCGTCGGTGAAGAAGTGCGGTCACATGGGCGGCAAGGTGCTGGTGCCGACCCGCGAAGCTGTCGCCAAGCTGGTCGCTGCCCGCCTGGCGGCCGACGTGCTGGGCGTGCCCACCGTGCTGGTGGCGCGGACCGACGCCGAGGCGGCCGACCTGCTGACTGCCGACGTGGACGACAACGACAAGCCGTTCTGCACCGGTGAACGCACGGTGGAAGGCTTCTACCGCACCAAGCCGGGCCTGCAGCAGGCCATCTCCCGAGGCCTGGCCTATGCCCCTTATGCCGACCTGGTGTGGTGCGAAACCGGCAAGCCCGATCTGGCCTACGCCAGGGCGTTCGCCGAAGCCATCCATGCCAAGTTCCCGGGCAAGATGCTGGCCTACAACTGCTCGCCGTCGTTCAACTGGAAGAAGAACCTGGACGACGCCACCATCGCCAAGTTCCAGAAGGAACTGGGCGCAATGGGATACAAGTTCCAGTTCATCACCCTGGCCGGCTTCCACGCGCTCAACTACTCGATGTTCAACCTGGCCTACGGCTATGCCCGCAACCAGATGAGCGCCTTCGTCGAACTTCAGGAAGCCGAGTTCGCCGCGGCCGAGAAGGGATTCACCGCGGTCAAGCACCAGCGCGAAGTCGGCACCGGCTACTTCGACGCGGTGACGACCACCATCGAAACCGAAGCCTCCACCGCGGCGCTGAAGGGTTCGACCGAAGACGAGCAGTTCTTCGACAAGAAGGTCGCCTGACAACGCGCCGAGCGAGACAGGACCGCGGGATACATCGCGGCGACGACAGCCACCTGCGGGTGGCTGTTTTTTTTGGATGGTCCGAGGGGACGGCGTGTCACCGCGCGCGGTCCTGTCCCGGCTGGCCGCCGGTGGTCGGGATTGTCGCGGACGCCGCGCTCGATCAGTAGCGTCGCCGCGCGGCCGCGGCGGGCGCCGGACCGCTGCGCGGTTCGAGGTGACGGAACGTGATTCGACCCTTGGTCAGGTCGTAGGGCGAGAGTTCGAGGGACACCTTGTCTCCGGCGAGGATGCGGATGTGATTCTTGCGCATCTTCCCGCCGCTGTAGGCGACGACGACGTGGCCGTTCTCGAGAGTCACGCGATAGCGTCCGTCGGGCAGTACTTCGTCTACTGCACCCCGCATTTCAATCAATTCTTCTTTGGCCATGGTCGAGATCCTCGTGTGCGTGGTGGGGTCGAAGCGCCGGTCAGATTCCGGCTGGATCCTGGCGTTGCCGAGCGTACTCGACGCCTTGTTCCAGTCCGTACTGCGCCGCGGCTTGCGGAGATGCGAAAAGCGGAATGAACCGGTAGACGCGGTCGTGCGCCGCGGTACCACGACCACTGCGGATCGATAGCGAGGCCGCGTAGCGACCGCAGGTGGTCCTTCGGGTCAGGGGGGTCAGGGCAAACCGGCCCACCGTATGCGTTTGATGTGATGTGTAGATCAAGTTGAAACTCGCCTGCAGCGGAGCGCAGGCCTAGGCATGTCCTTGGTCCGCAGCGATACTGCGTTCGGCCATGGGACATGGTGTACAGATCAAGATTCCAGGCCACGCGCGACAGCGCTCGATGCCCGGATTCAATGACCCAGACGAAGCTTGCCTGGGAGTGTGCAACTCTTCCCGCGGGAGGGACGGGCTGCTGAAGATGCGGCGCGGGAGCGCACGCAATGCGTCAAAGCACTGCGGAGGTAAGCAACGCTGCAATGCTCAGCTGGTAGTCTAACAAAGATGGGGTTTTCGTGCTCGTGCGATCGGCGCCCGGCAACATTCCCCCGCCGAAATCGTCACCGCTGCGACTCCTCCGGACCGCGGCGGGCGCGTGCAAACGCCACGAACGCCACGAACGCACCTTCGTGAGCTGCCGCCGGCTTCAGGCCCGGCATGCCGGCCGGCTTCCGCCTTCAGTCCGCGATGGCTTCGAGCAGTTCGGTCTCCAGCGCGTTCTGCACCTGGGCATCGCCGAGTCCGGGGCCGGTGATCAGGAAGGTGTCCTCGACGCGCTCGCCCAGGGTGCTGATCTTGGCGAGTTGCAGGTCGAGATGATGGCGGGCCAGCACCTGGGCGATGCCGAACAGCAACCCGGTGCGGTCGTGTGCGGTGATGCTGAGGATCCAGCGGTGCCCGCGGTCGTCGGGGCGCAGCCCGACGCGCGGCGTCACCGGGAAACTGCGGACGCGGCGCGACAGCCGGCCATGCGCCGGCTGCGGCAACGGGGCGCCGGCCTTCAGTGCTTCGGCCAGCGAGGTTTCGATCAAGGTGATCATGTCGCGGCCGTGCACCTTGGTGTGCGGCGAAACGACGACGAAGCTGTCGAGCGCCCAGCCGTTGCTCGCGGTGTGGATCTGGGCGTCGAGGATGTTGAATCCGTGGTTGTCGAAATAGCCGCAGATGCGGGCGAACAGGTCAGGCTGGTCGGCGGCGTAGACCAGCACTTCGAGCCCTTCGCCTTCCGGCGCCAGGCGGGCCGACACCACGGGTGTCCGCGATCCGACGCGGGCGTAGAGCTTGCGCGCGTGCCAGGCGACATCCTGCGGGTCGTTGCGCAGGAAATAGCGCATGTCGAGCGTGTCCCACAGCGGTTTCTCGGCACCTTCGGGTAGGGCGTACAGGTTGAGGATGCGCTTGGCCTCCTTCTGCCGCAGCTGCAATTCGGCCTGCGGTCGCGGTGTCTCGCCGCCGAGCGCGCGCAGCGTCGCGCGGTACAGTCCGTCGAGCAGCTTCCCCTTCCAGGCGTTCCAGACCTTGGGGCTGGTGCCACGGATGTCGGCCACCGTCAGCAGGTACAGCGCCGTGAGGTGGCGTTCGTCACCGACGCGGCCGGCGAACGCCGCGATCACGTCGGGATCGCTCAGATCCTCCTTCTGCGCGACGCGAGACATTGTCAGGTGTTCGCGTACCAGGAACTCGACCAGTTCGGCATGGTCCGGCGCAACGCCGTGCGTCTTGCAGAATCGGCGGATCTCGATGGAGCCGAGTTCGGAGTGGTCGCCGCCGCGGCCCTTGGCGATGTCGTGGAACAACGCGGCCAGGATCAGCACCCAGGGCGGATCGAAGTTCGCCGCGAGCTGCGAGCAGTGCGGATACTCGTGCGCGTGCTCGGGCATGAAGAACCGCCGGACGTTGCGCACGACCATCAGGATGTGCTGGTCGACGGTGTAGACGTGGAACAGGTCGTGCTGCATCTGTCCGACGATGCGGCGGAACGACCAGAGGTAGCGGCCGAGCACGCTGGTACGGTTCATCAGCCGCAGTGCGTGGACGATGCCCTGCGGTGCCTGCAGGATGCGCATGAACTGGGCGCGGCTGCGCGGGTCGCTGCGGAACGCGCTGTCCATCCGGGCGCGCGCGTGGTAGATGGCGCGCAGCGCGTTCGGCGACAGCCCGCGGATCCCGGGTGCGCGCTGGAACACCGCGAACAGTTCCAGCAACGTCCACGGCTCGCGGGCGAACAGCGTCGGATCGGCGGGTTCGAGCATGCCGTCGCGCGACTGGTAGCGGCCATCCTCGACTCCGTCGATGCCGACGACCGGCTGTGCCACCGCGACCGTGTTCGGCCACAGCCGCCCTTCGATGTCGAGCAGCACGATCTGGTTGATCTGCTCGACAGCCTTCGCCGCCCAGTAGTAGCGCTGCATCAGCAGCTCGCCGGCGCGCTTGGTCGCGGTCGGCTCGACGCCGAGCACCTTGGCCACCGCCGACTGCAGGTCGAACACCAGCCGGTCCTCGCGCCGCCCGGCGAGCACGTGCAGATGGGCACGGATGCGCTTGATCACGGTTTCGTGCCGCTGGATCTGGCGCGCGGCATAGGCCGTGATCACCCCGCTGGCGGCCAGTTCCTTCCAGTTCGCGCCGAGGCCGGCGGCACGTGCCACCCACAGCAGCACCTGCAGGTCGCGCAGCCCGCCCGGACTTTCCTTGCAGTTCGGCTCGAGCGCGTAGGGCGTGTCCTCGTATTTGGTGTGCCGCTGCTGCTGTTCGCGCAGCTTGGCCTGGAAGAAGGCACGCGGATCGAGGTGGGTGCGGAATGCCGTCTGCATCGACTCGGCCAGCTGGCGGTCGCCGCAGAGGTGGCGCGATTCGAGCAGCGCCGTCTGCACCGTGATGTCCTTGGCAGCCTCGTCGATGCAGGCCTGCGGGGTGCGCACGCTCGCACCGATCTCCAGCCCGCTGTCCCAGCAGGCGGTGATGAAGCGCTCGGCGGCCGCATTGGTGGCGGCGTCGCCATCCGGCATCGGCGGCAGGAGCAGCAGCAGGTCGATGTCCGAGTGCGGGAACAGTTCGCCCCGGCCGTAGCCGCCGACCGCCAGCAGCGCCGTCCCGGGCGGCAGCCCGGCTTCGGCCCAGAGGGCGCAGAGCGTCGCGTCGGCCAGCCGGCTCAACCCGCGCAGCAGCGGCGTCACCTGCATCGGGTAGACGGCGAAGCGCTGCAGCAGCGCCTTGCGGCCGTCGCGCCAGCCC
>JAKAIB010000101.1 GCA_021814605.1 Pseudomonadota bacterium
GCATCGAGTGCTTCGACATCAGCCATACCGCCGGCGAGGCGACGCAGGCCTCGTGCGTGGTCTATGCGGAGCACCGGATGCAGCCGGCGCAGTACCGACGCTACCGCATTGCAGACATCACGCCCGGCGACGACTATGCGGCCATGCGCCAGGTGCTCACCCGGCGATACCGCCGCGTCGCCGAAGCCGCTGCGCGCGATGCCCAGGAGGCCGTGGCGCCCGAGACCGACGTCGAGGCAGCGGGGGACGATGGCGCCGACGTCGAGCCTGGGGAGCAGCGCGCGTCCGCCGATCTGCCGCGCATGCCCGACCTGGTGCTGGTCGACGGTGGGCGCGGGCAGGTGGCGATGGCGCGCGAAGTGTTCGCCGAACTCGGGCTCGACATCCGCGCGATCGTCGGCGTCGAGAAGGGCGAGGGACGCAAGGTCGGCCTGGAAGAACTGGTGTTCGCCGATGGGCGTCCGAAGCTGGCGTTGCCGGCTGACAGCGCCGCGCTGATGCTGGTGGCGCAGATCCGCGACGAGGCACACCGCTTCGCCATCACCGGAATGCGGGCACAGCGGGCCCGCACCCGCACCGGCGGATCGCGACTGGAGGACATCCCCGGGATCGGCCCCAAGCGACGTGCGCGGCTCCTCGCCCGTTTCGGTGGCGTGCGCGGCGTCGAAGCGGCGAGCGAGGACGATCTGATGACGGTCGAGGGGATCTCGCGCGAACTCGCGCAGGCCATCTACCGAGCTCTGCACTGACCGCCTGCCGACCGGTTGCCGTGGCATTCCGCGAGCCGGCCGGGGACGTCGTCCCGCCGCGGGCGCGGCCCCCCCCGACGGTGCAGTTGCGGCGCAGCGTGCCGCTTCCGGGGCCTGCGCTGGGGCCCGATGTCCGGGATGCCGGGGCGCTGCGGCTGGCCGGAGTCGCCAATGCGTTTGATATAGATCAAACGCTAGGACTGGCCCTTCGCGGTGGCGCTCAATTGCGTCCCTAGCATCGACGTCTCTCGGAAAGTGGGGCAGGAGATCCTGCGAATCCGGGTTTTCCCGGCGGCAATATGTCCCGTTGTTGGTTGACGTATATCAGTGAATACTGATGAACGCATATTGCTTCCTGCGCCCAGCGGCAACAAGACCGCGCCCGGGCCGTCGAATACTGCTTGAAGGAGTCCTCATGTCGGAATTGATCGGTCTGTACCCGAGCTGGTACGTACCGCAGATCGGAAGTGCCTGGGTGATGGGGATCATCGGCACGATCCATGTCCTGGCGTCGAACACCTCGGTGGGTGCCGCGGTGTTGTTCGCCCTGCTCGAGACCCGGGCAGTGCGCGACAACAAGCCCGAAATCATGCAGTACATCCGCAAGTACGGCATGTTCCTGCTGGTCTTTTCGTACATCTGGGGCTCGGTCACGGGTCCCGGCATCTGGTATTCGATCACCGTCGCCAGTCCGCGCGGGGTGTCGGCGCTGATCCACAACTTCGTTTGGGCGTGGGCATCGGAGTGGGTGTTCTTCACGGTCGAGGTCATCGGCGTCTACGCGCTCGTCTACACGATCGGCAAGATCGACCCGCGCACCCACCTCAAGATCACCTGGACCTTCGCGGTCAGCTCGGTCGCGACCATGGTGATCATCGTGGGCATCCTGTCGTTCATGATGTGGCCGGGCAGCGATCGTTGGTATCTCACCGGGTCGGTGTTCGACGCCTTCTTCAATCTGAACTTCGCCGCGCAGCTGGCCGAGCGCATGTTCCTGATGCTGACCTCGGCGGCGGTCGTCGGCAGCATCATCGTCGCGGCGATCCCCCGGGGCAATCCGATGCGGCGCGAGGTTGGCCGAACCACGGCCTTCCTCGGCCTCATCGGCCTCGTGGGTGGCGCGTTGGCGTTCATGTGGTACGTGGCGACGCTGCCGCCCAATGCGCTGGTCATCCTGTCGGATCGCCTGCCGCACTGGTTCGGGCAGACCGATTTCCGCATCACCACGTTCGTCCCGCTCGCGGCGACCTCGGTGATCGTCGGCGCCTATCTGCTGTGGGTCTATCTCAGGCCGGCGACGGTGACCGTGCCCCTGGCTGCGGCGATGACCGTCATCCTGCTGATCGCCGGGATCTGGCCGGAGGAGCGCACCCGGGAGACGATGCGCAAGCCCTGGGTCGCAGGACAGTATGTCTATTCCAACCAGATCATCGGGCGTGACGTGCCGGGACTGGACATCCAGAACCAGGTGCCGTTGATCGCCAAGGACGGGCTGCTCAAGACGGCGGCCTTCGTGCCCGCCGACCTGCGGATCGTGACGCCGGCGAACCGCCTCCAGGCCGGGCGGCTGCTGGCGGTGATGGCCTGCTCGAATTGCCATTCGCTCGACCGCGACGGTGCGCTGCGGCCGCTGCCGCGGCTGCTGCAGGGGACGACCGACGTCGCGATGATCCAGGGCTTCCTGGCGGGACCACTGGCGCATGGCACCGTCCCCTACATGCCGAAGATCGCGCTGCCGGCCGACGAGCAACTGGCCCTTGCCAGCTTCCTCGCTGCGGTCAACGCCGGCACCGTCGATGCCGAAGGCCGCCTGATCGCCAGGACCTCGGCGGCGACGCACGTGGCCGCACGGCAGCATTCCCCGATTGCAAAGGACTGACCACATGGACAACGCAAGCGTTTCTGCCATGCTGCACGCGCTGCAGGATCCCGCAGGGATTCCGGCACCCGCATGGATCTTCCAGTATCTGATGGTGCTGACCTGGGCGTTCCACATCGCCTTCGTCAACCTGTCGCTCGGCGCTGGTCTGCTGGCGATCATCGCCTTCGCGAAACGGCGCACGCCGGACTGGGCGCGGCTGTCGGTGGCGATGACCGGCGTGACCAAGATCTCGGTGTCGATGGCGATCGTGCTCGGCGTGGCGCCGCTGCTCTTTACCCAGGTGATCTACGACCCCGGCTGGTACACGGCCAACGTGCTGTCGGCGTTCTGGGTGATCTTTTTCATCTTCAGCCTTGGCGTGGGCTATACGCTGTGGTTCGTCTTCTACTTCAAGAACCATGACGCATCGCATACGGCCCAGCTCCCGGGCGGTGCGATCTGGTGGGCCGTGGCGTCGCTGGCGCTGCTGCTGCTCGACGGCTTCATCATGCATGTGCTCAGCTACCAGAGCCTGTTTCCGGCCAAGTGGATGCAGTGGTACGCACCGCACGGCGTGCCGGTGATGACCGGGACCGCGATTCACGCCTATGACCTGCCGCGCTTCGCGTTCTTCATCGTGATGTCGCTGACCATGACCGGCGTGTTCCTGATCGGCTACGCACGCTATTTCCGTGCGCGGGCGGATATCGCCGTCGGATACCTCGATCTCGCGCATCGGCTCGGGGTGAAGACGGCCTACTGGGGTGTCGCGCTGCAGCTCGTCACCGGTGTGCTGTGGGCCATCGGCCTTCCGGGATCGATGCATGTCTTCGCCCAACCGCTGTTCTGGTTGACTGCGGTGCTGCTGGTCGGGGTCGCGCTCTACGCCAGCCGTGTGCCTCCCGGAGGATCGGCCGCCCAGGCGTATGCGGCAACAGCGCTGTACGCGGTGCTGGCGCTGCTGATTTCGGTCGACCGCGAAGCGCTGCGCATCGCCTACCTCGCGCCGTTCCACTACGACATCGCCCAATACAAGACGCACGACGAATGGGGCGCGGTCGTCTGGTTCTTCGCGACCCTGATCGGTGTCGGCGGCGGGCTGGTCGCGTTCTACGCGACGATGCTCTGGAAGGCCGGCAAGATCAAGGGCCTGTACGTCGCCGACAGGACGGTCGAGCGCCTCGGCGATGCCGCTGTCTGGATCAACTTCTCGTGGCTGGTGGTGTTCTTCGGAATCGCCGTCTGGGCCTACGTGCGCAATCTCACCTGAACCGCGATTCGTTGGCCCGGCGCAATTGGCGGCCGGGCCGTTCCGCGCCCATCCACACCTGCATGCAAACGACCTCGATGAAATTCCACAACCGCTGCCTTCTTGCCGCCGCCGTGGCGTTGCTCGGCGCAACCATCCTGCCCGCGTCGGCCGCACCCAGCGCGGCGCTCAGCGCCAAGTACGGCATGTGCTTCGCATGCCACGGCGCCGATGGCCATGCCATCCTGCCGACCTATCCCAACCTCGCCGGCCAGAACAAGGACTACCTCGTCCAGACGCTGAAGCAGTTCCGCGACGGCCAGCGTCCCAACGACGTGATGGGGCCGATGGCCAAGCCGCTCAGCGATTCCGATATCAATCAGATCGCGATGTATTTCGCCGGACTCCGGTCGACGAAGTAGCAGCGCCGCCACTGCCTCGACAGGTAGACCGCGCTGGCGGGGCCACGGGCAAGGCGCCCCGATCGTTCCAGAACCGCTTCGGGACTGCAAGGATCCGGCGGGTTGTGACCCGCCGGATCCGAAGGCCGTCGATCAGTGGGTCGCAGGGGTCTGGAGCTGCGTCTGGTCGCGAGTCTGATCCTTGGTCTGATCACGGAGCTGGTCGCGAGTCTGATCCTTGGTCTGGTCGCGGAGCTGGTCGCGAGTCTGATCCTTGGTCTGGTCGCGGAGCTGGTCGCGAGTCTGGTCCTTGGTCTGGTCGCGGAGTTGGTCGCGAGTCTGGTCCTTGGTCTGGTCGCGGAGTTGGTCGCGGGTCTGGTCCTTGGTTTGATCACGGAGCTGATCGCGAGTCTGATCCCGAGTCTGGTCGCGGATGCCTGGCGCGGTGCTGGCTGGCGCCTGCTGCCGGGTCTGGACACGTTCGCGATTCTGGATCTGCTGCTGACTCTGGACTGCCGGGCTATTCGCCGGGGCACCCATCTGTCCTGGGCCGCCGGGCCCTTGGCCCATGCCGCCCATCCCGACGCCGCCTACGCCAGCGCCCACTCCCGCACCTGCGCCTGCGCCTGCGCCGACTCCGGCACCTCCACCCGCACCGGCGCCGCCGCCACCACCCGCGCCGCCTCCACCGCCTCCACCGCCACCGCCACCGCCACCGCCCGCAACGGCGACACCGATCAGCAGGGTGCCAACGAGGGCACCGACGGATTTCGACCACATCGTCTTCTTCATTGCATGCTCCTTCCGTTCAAGATTCGCATTTGTCATCGACCACGACCGCTGCCCTGTCCACCGCTGGCGGCGCCGCCGGCGGGCGGACGGGCCGGGGAGGCGACGTCCAGACCTGCCGCGGCACCCGCCCGCTCCATGCGGCGCTCGTAGCCGGTGCCGTAGGGGCGCGGATCGCCCGGGTCCACCCGCTCCGGTCCAGTGCGGCCTGTCGCCGGCGACGGCAACGATCGGCCGGCTTGCGCCGCCGCAGCCGACTCGTCAGCCCGAGCCTGCTCGACGGCAACCTGACGCGACGACTCGAGGAGGGCCCCAACTCCGATCCGGTGCGTTGCTGCCTGCGCCGAAGATGCCGCAAACATCAAGGCGACGCATCCCCGGAGGGCGGCGCGGCGGCGTGAACGGCTGGACATGACGGCGTGAACAGAACAGTGGTCGTGATCGACGTGACCATGGTTCCTCGAACTGGTTACGTCCGCATTTCGCGCAAGCGCCGAAAAATTACAGAATGAAACAATAAATTTCGACGCGTTTCCGTTTTGACGGCCGGCTCGTGCTCGGACGTAGACTGGAGTCATGGACGCGGCACCGCAATCTCCCCGGCTGCTGGTCGTCGATGACGACCCGGAATTGCGCGCGCTGCTGCAGGACTATCTCGGCAGCAACGGCTTCGCCGTCGACGTCGCGGGGCACGGCGAAGCGATGCGCGAAAGCATCGAGAAAAGTCCCCCCCAGTTGGTGATCCTCGACCTGATGCTTCCCGGCGAGGACGGCCTGACCCTCGCGCGCGAGCTGCGACGCCGCAGCGATGTTCCGATCCTGATGCTCTCGGCGCGGGGCGAGGAGGTCGATCGTGTGATCGGACTGGAGGTCGGCGCCGACGACTACTTGTCCAAACCGTTCGGTCCGCGTGAACTGCTGGCGCGCATTCGGGCCCTGCTGCGCCGGGCGTCACATCCGACGGACGCCGCGGTCGCGCCGGAAGCCCGGCCGCCCGGCGGGGTGGTGCGGTTCGGGCCGTACGTGATCGACATGCCGGCATTGCGGCTGTTGCGCGACGGGCATGACATTGGCTTGAGCGCGGCAGAATTCGGCCTGCTGCGCATCATGGCTGAGCACCCGAACCGTGTTCTCAGCCGTGACCAGCTGATGGACTGGCTGAAAGGATACGAACGTGATGCATTCGATCGCAGCATCGACGTGCGGGTGACACGGCTGCGGCGCAAGATCGAAACCGACCCCGCTCGTCCCGTTTATATCCGCACCATCCGCGGCCAGGGCTACCTGTTCAGTCCCTCCGGCACGACGGCCTGAGGCCGCATCGGGGGCGCCGCGCATCTCCGTCATGCACGATACCCTGCGCGCCCAGACCGTCCGGATCACCCTGGCGCTGGTGCTGGTGCTCGAACTGGCGTTCGTGGTGGTCACGCTGCTGTTCGTGCTCCAGCCGATGGCCCGGCGATCGGCGCAGGATCTTGGCGGGTTGATGGTGCTGTCGGCACGAACCTGGGTCGAACTGCCGCCGCAGACCCGGCCGGCGTTCGTCCGCGAATTGCAGGTGAACTATCGCCTCGCCGTGGAGCCCGATCTTGCACCGCCCGCGGATACCGGGCTGGTCCACGGCGCGTACATCGCCTACCTCGAGCAGGCGCTGCACGACCGCGTCGGTCGTGAGCTGTACTTTCTGCGCCGGACGGACGCGCAGGGGCATACCTGGCTGTGGACGAGCATCCCTGCCGGCGGGCGTGACATCGGGATCGGCTTCGATGCCGACCGCATCCGCACCCAGCCGGTTCGCGCCCTGATTCTCGGGTTGCTGACCAGCCTGCCGGTGGCGCTGGCATTGGCGTTGTGGTGGGCGCGCCGCATCACCCGGCCGGTCAGCGCAATGGAGCAGGCGGCCGAGGTGCTGGCGCGTGGCGACCGGCCCGACCTGCTCCCGGAGACCGGGCCGCGCGAGCTTGTCCAATTGGCGCGGCACTTCAACCAGATGGCCGTCCAGATCCGGTCGTTGCTTCAGGCGCGAACAACCTTGCTTGCCGGGGTTTCGCACGACCTGCGGACGCCGCTGGCGCGCATCCGGCTGAGCCTGGAACTGCAGCGCATCGCCCCCAGCGACGCCCGGCTCGACCAGATCGAGCGCGATGTCCAGGCGATGGACCGGCTGATCGGCGAGGTGCTCGACCTGGCACGCGGGCTGCAACCGCGACCGGCGCAGGATCTGGATCTGGCGCCCTGGCTGCTCGACCGGGTGCAGACGCAGGCAGCCTGGGCGCAGTCGCAGCAGGCGACGCTGTCGGGCGAATGCGATTCGTCGATCCGCGTCCGGGTCGATCCCGCGGCGCTGCAGCGCGTCGTCGACAACCTGCTCTCGAATGCCGTGCGCCACGCGCCGGGGCCGATCGTCGTCCACGCCGCCCCGGGTGGCGAGCCGGGTTGGATCCGCATCGCCGTGCTCGATCGTGGACCGGGAATTCCCGCCGACCGGCGCGAGGCGATGTTCGAACCGTTCAACCGGATGGAAACCGCGCGCACTCCGGGCGTGGGCGGATCGGGACTGGGGTTGGCGATCGCCCGGCAGATCGCGCAGCAGCATGGCTGGCGCATCGGGCTCGATGCGCGGGCGGGTGGCGGTCTGGCCGCCTGGGTGGACGTGCCGTCCGGCGGGGCATCAGTCTCTGCTGTCTAGGTCGGCTGGCAGGGAGCGGGGCGCGCGCCGCCGTTTGCGTGCCCTCCAGAGCGTCACGGCGGCCACGACGAGGGCGAGGCCGGCATAGAAGGACAGCAGCAGATCGGCGTGGGTGGCGAACCAGTTGGCATTCATGGCGAGTGGACGGGAGTTGGCTGGCAGCCGGCGACGGGCACTGGACGCCACGACAGCATGACGGCAAGGCGTTCACCCTATCATGCGTTGCGACGACACGCCGGCCGTCGAGGCGAAACCCGCGCTGCGGCCGGAACCCGGCGGTCGCCGCGTCCGGCGTCATTCCTTTCCGTCCAGCGTATCGATTGCTTCCATGGCTTCGCGCCCGATCAACATTCCGACCCTGCTGACCTGGGCGCGCGTCGCGGCGATTCCGCTGGTCGTCGGCGTGTATTTCCTCCCGGCGCAATGGCTCACGCTGCCCGAACGCGACGTCGTGGCGAGCGTGCTGTTCATCCTCAGCGCGATCACCGACTGGCTCGACGGCTACCTGGCGCGGCGGCTCGGGCAGACATCCGCGTTCGGCGCCTTCCTCGATCCGGTCGCCGACAAGCTGATGGTCACCGCGGCGCTGCTGGTGCTGCTGCAGCTCGGCCGCATCGATGCGCTCGTGGCGCTGATCATCATCGGGCGCGAGATCGCCATCTCCGCGCTGCGCGAATGGATGGCCCACCTCGGCCAGTCGCGGCGGGTGGCCGTCAGCTACATCGGCAAGGTCAAGACCGCCGTGCAGATGGTCGCGATTCCGTTGCTGCTGTTCGACGGCATGCTGTTCGGCATCATCGACACCGAGCAGTGGGGGACCGGGCTGATCTGGATCGCCGCGGTCCTGACGCTGTGGTCCATGCTCTATTACTTCCGGCTGGCGCTGGCTGCGGAAGATCCGCCCTGACGCCGGCTTTCGTCCTGGAGTCCCGATTGAATTCACAACCTGCTTCATCGCCCCTGCGCATCGCCGTCATTCCCGGGGACGGCATCGGCTGCGAGGTCGTTCCGGAGGGGCTGCGCGTACTCGACGCCGTGGCGCGGCGCTTTGGCATCGCGCTGCAGTTCGACCACTTCGACTTTGCATCATGCGCCCACTATGCGCGTCACGGGACGATGCTTCCCGACGACTGGAAGGCACGCATCGGCGGTCACGACGCAATCTTCTTCGGGGCGGTCGGCTGGCCGCAGACCGTTCCTGACCACGTGTCGCTGTGGGGTTCGCTGCTGCAGTTCCGCCGCGAGTTCGATCAATACGTCAACCTCCGTCCGGCGCGGCTGATGCCGGGGGTGCGGTCGCCGCTGGTCAAGCGCGACGGCAGCCCGTACGCGCCCGGCGAGATCGACATGCTGATCGTCCGCGAGAACACGGAGGGCGAATATTCCAGCATCGGCGGGCGCATGTACGCCGGGACGGAGCGCGAGGTCGTGATCCAGGACACCGTGATGAGCCGCACCGGCGTCGACCGGGTGCTGCGGTTCGCCTTCGAACTGGCGCGCAACCGGCCGCGCCGCCAACTGACCTCGGCAACCAAGTCCAACGGCATCTCGATCACCATGCCGTTCTGGGACGAGCGCGTGCAGGCGGTCGGTGCCGACTACCCCGACGTGCGCCGCGACCAGTTCCACATCGACATCCTGACCGCGCATTTCGTCCAGCGCCCGCAGCAGTTCGACGTGGTGGTGGCCAGCAACCTGTTCGGCGACATCCTGTCGGATCTCGGTCCGGCGTGCTGCGGCACCATCGGCATCGCGCCGTCGGCCAACCTCAATCCGGAGCGGCGGTTCCCGTCGCTGTTCGAGCCGGTGCACGGTTCGGCGCCGGACATCGCGGGCCAGGGGATCGCCAATCCGATCGCGCAGATCTGGAGCGGGGCGATGATGCTCGATTTCCTCGGCCATCGCGATGCGCACGATGCCATCTTGCGCGCCATCGAATCCGTGCTCGATCCGGCCGCCGGGGCGCCACGCACGGCAGATCTCGGCGGCACGGCGTCGACTATCGACGTCGGCCGAGCGATCGCCGAGTGCATTTGAGTGATCTTCGGACGGGGCCATGTGCGAAGGCCGGCCTTGCCGGCAACTGCGCGTCGCGGCTGCCGTGGCGGGTGTTTGAGAGGCCCTAGAATGGCGCGGCTTCGGAATGGAGCGGTGGCGCCGGTCGGATGCGAAGCATGCCGCGACGATGTGGCGACGCAGCATTGACACGGGCAAATCACCCCCGCTCTAATCCTGCGACGCCATGAGGGCACCGGGCGCGAGCGTCCGGTGCAATTTCGACGGCGCGGCGGGTGCCGTGCCGATGCTCCACACCAACGAGGACTCAAGTGAACAAGGCCGAATTGATCGAACACATCGCCAACAATGCCGATCTGAACAAGGCACAGGCCGGACGCGCGCTCGAGGCGATGATCGACGCGGTGCGTCGGACGCTGAAGAAGGGCGACAGCGTCTCGCTGATCGGCTTCGGCACCTTCGCGGTGACCAAGCGTGCCGCGCGCACCGGACGCAACCCCCGGACCGGCGCGACGATCAAGATCAAGGCGGCCAAGATCCCGAAGTTCCGTCCGGGCAAGGGCCTCAAGGACGCCATCAAGTAACTTCTTCATCCCGCGGTGTCGCGCGTCCGGCGGTCCTGCCGGGCGGCGCGGCACAGCGTCTACCGACGGGTGCTTAGCTCAGTTGGTAGAGCGGCGCCCTTACAAGGCGTAGGTCGGGGGTTCGAACCCCTCAGCACCCACCATCAAAGCGCGCTTGCCGGTTGCAAGCGCAACCAAGTGTTCAGCCGGGCCAGTCGATTCACTCGCCCCCGGTGAACCGGGCCGCAGACCGGCCGGCTTGCGAATCCGGCCAGCGTA
>JAKAIB010000102.1 GCA_021814605.1 Pseudomonadota bacterium
GACCTGTTCCCCTTCCCCGCGCCGTCTCCGTGCCGCGTGGCTGACGTTCGGCGCGGCGCTGGTGCTGTCGGCCTGCGCGCTTCCCGCCAGCCGCACGGCGGTCCAGCAGACCTACCGGCTCGGTGCGGCCGAAGTGCGCAGCGCCGCGCTGCCGCATCCGGTCGTGCTGCAGTTGCTCTCGGCCGAGGCGGCGCCCGGATTCGGATCGCCCGCGATGATGTACAGCCGCCAGCCCGACCTGCTGGCGCCGTACCGCGACAGCCGCTGGCTCGCCGCGCCACAGCGGATGATCGACGATGCCATCGCCGGCACCTTCGGGCGGCAGCCCTGGATTGCCGGGGTGCAGCGGCAGTTCACGCTGGTCCGCCCGGACTTCACCCTGCAATGCGCCCTCGGTCGCCTGGAGCACGACGTCGCGGCCAGCGGCGGAACGGTCCGGCTGGACCTGGACTGCCAGCTCGTCGACGACGCCAGCCACCGCATCGCGGGCCGGTGGAATCTCGACGGCGCGCAGCCGATCCCGGTCAACGATGCAGCGCATTTCGCGCAGGCGGCACAGACGCTGCTTGACCGCGCGCTGGGCCGGCTGGTCGCGTCGACCCGCAACGCGGTCGCGCAGGCGCAGGCGACCCGGGCGTCCCCCTGATCGCGTCGGCGGCGCGTCAGCAGGGCTCGGGCTGCGTCCAGACGATGGCTTCGAAGTCGGACAGGCTGAGGGACTGCGGAACGTATTCGCCTTCGAACCGCTGCATCTGCCGGAACAGCGCGCGAAGGTGGTTGCGCGAATTGCGCAGCAGATCGTCGTAGACCGCGGCGATTTCCGGCCGGCGGGTGCGCGCCCGCGCCGCGGCCAGGTCGGACAGGCTCATTTCCTCGACCAGAAGCCCGGCCTGCGACGCCGCCATCTCGCTGCGGTGCCCCACCTCGACCAGCTGGGCATGGAGCGCCTGGAACTTCGGGTCGCCGGACTCGCCGACTGCACGCCTGGCGACGGGATCGCTCAGGCCATCGTGGTCAAGCAGGGTGTCGAGGGTGTCCAGGTAGGTCTGCTCGGCGGCCCCGAGACGGACCAGCGCAAGCGATCCCCAGCGCTTGGCAAGCTCCCAATAGAGGTCGCGGGCGAGCTTGCGCTGTTGACGGATCCGCTGCAGGTCGCGCTGTTCGTCGGCACCGAGCGGCTGGGCACGCGACGCCATGATCTGTTCGCGAATCCGCGCGAGATGGGCATCGCGCCCGGGCCGCGGTTGGTGCTGGGATCGTGTGGTGGAGACCTTCGCCATGATCACTCCTTCAGTCGGATCGACACGAAACGGCGATCGATTGTCCGCCGCGGACCGCCCCGGATTCTTGCCCTGACGCAATCTTGCACCCCGACACCCCCCGCATTCGCGTGCCGGCGGCCGCCATCTTCCATCGAAGATGCGAATCGTTTATATTTGCTGCTGAATCGCATGCAACCCAGCGCAACCGTACCACCGGAACAGGACGCTTCCCCATGTCGCCGCTCACACCCTCCAGTCCTCCGCCCGGGGCCGCCGGCCGCCCCGGCGGCGGCGCCTTTCCGCTGAGCCTCGCCGCGGTCGGCGAGACGGTCGAGATCGACAGCCTGCGCAGCGGCGCCGAGATGGAACGGCGCCTCGCGGCGATGGGGCTGCGGGCAGGAACCGCCTGCATCGTCCTGCAGAACGAGCGCCCTGGCGGACTGGTGGTGCGCGTGGGGGAGTCGCGGCTCGGCCTGGGGCCGGGCATGGCGCACAAGATCCTGGTCACCCGCAAATGACGTCGCCCGCCCCCGAACTGAAGTTGTCCGAGTTGCGCATCGGCAGCACGGGCCGCGTGCTCGGCTTCGACAAGGCCGAGCCGGCCTACCGCAAGAAGCTCATGGCGATGGGCCTGACGCCCGGCGTCGAGTTCACCGTCACCCGGCTGGCGCCGCTGGGCGACCCGGTCGAGATCCGGTTGCGCGGATTCGCGCTGACGCTGCGCAAGGCCGAGGCGCAGGCGCTGCGCATCCAGGCTGTCGACTGATCGTCCCCGACCGCGCTGGCCGATCGCTTCGCGTTCCTTTCGCCACCCTCTTCCGGAAATCGCTCGATGACGGACAAGCTGACCATCGGCCTGATCGGCAACCCCAATTGTGGCAAGACCACGCTGTTCAACGCGCTGACCGGCTCGCGCCAGAAGGTGGGCAACTGGCCCGGCGTCACGGTCGAGCGCAAGACCGGCAGCTATGCATTCGAGGGCCGGACGATCGAGGTGGTCGACCTGCCCGGCACCTATTCGCTCGACACCGCGTCGGCCGCATCGGTCGACGAGGCCATCGCCCGCGACTACGCGCTGTCCGGCGAGGCGACGCTGATCGTCAACATCGTCGACGCATCCAGCCTGGAGCGCAATCTCTACCTGACCGCGCAGCTGCTCGAGATGCGCGTCCCGGTGCTGCTGGCGGTCAACATGGTCGATCTGGCCGAGCAGGCGGGAATCCACGTCGACACGGCCGGGCTCGCCGCGTCGCTGGGCTGTCCCGTCGTGCCGCTGGTGGCGGCACGCGGCCAGGGCGTCGACGCGCTCCGACGCGAAGTTGCCACGACCGCGGCCGGCCGGATGCATCCGGCGCAGATCGGCTACTCGCCGGACGTCGAGGACGCGCTCCAGGAACTCGCCCCGCTCGTCCAGCCGGCTGCCGGCGGGCGCCATGTCGACGCCCGCTGGCTGGCGCTCAAGCTGCTTGAAGGCGATGTGCAGGCGAGCGTCTGGGTGCCGCAGTCCGTGCTCGACGCCGTCCGGGCGCGCCAGCAGGCGATCGAATCGCACACCGGCGAGGAAGCCGACGTCTGGATCGCCGACGCGCGCTACGGCTTCATCCACCGGATCGTGCAGGAGTCGGTCCGGCGCCAGGGTCAGGTGCGGCGCAGCCTGACCGACCGCATCGACCGGGTGGTGCTCAACCGCTTCCTCGGCATTCCGATCTTCCTGCTGGTGATGTATGCGCTGTTCGTCTTCAGCTTCAACGGCGGCAACATCCTGCTCGACTTCTTCGGCCAGACGAGCCGGCTGCTGTTCGTCGACACGCCGCGGCACCTGCTGACGGGCTGGGGCGCACCGGGATGGCTGGTGAGTCTGGTCGCGACGGTCGGCGGCGCGCTGGAGATCGTGTCCACCTTCATCGCCCCGATCGGCATGACCTTCCTGTTCCTGTCGCTGCTCGAGGACTCGGGCTACATGGCGCGGGCGGCGTTCGTGATGGATCGCTTCATGCGCCGCATCGGCCTGCCGGGCAAGGCGTTCGTGCCGATGATCGTCGGCTTCGGCTGCAACGTCCCGGCGGTGATGGCCACCCGCACGCTGGAGGACCGGCGCGAGCGGCTGGTCGCGGCGCTGATGCAGCCGTTCATGTCGTGCTCGGCGCGACTGGTCGTGTACATGGTGTTCGTCGCGGTGTTCTTCCGCGAGAACGGCGGCCAGCTGGTGTTCGCGCTGTACGTGCTCGGCATCGCCGCGGCGATCTTCACCGCCTTCCTGCTCAAGCGCACCGCGCTCAAAGGCGAGGCGACGCCGTTCGTGATGGAGCTGCCGCGCTACCACGTCCCGACCCTGGGCGGCGTGCTGCGGACCACCTGGGACCGGCTGTCGGTGTTCATCTTGCGGGTCGGGAAGGTCATCGTGATCGCGGCGGTGGTGATCAACTTCATCGGCGCGGTGCGCATCGACCAGGACGGCCTGCGCGCGGCGGCGATCGGCGATTCGGTGCTCGCGCAGATCGGCCGCGCGGCAACGCCGGTGTTCCACCCGATGGGCATCACCCAGGACAACTGGCCGGCGACCGTCGGTCTGCTGTCGGGAGTGGTGGTCAAGGAAATCGTCGTCGCCACCCTCAACAACGTCTACGACCGCATGAGCCGGCGCGATGCGCCGCCGCCCTACGATTTCGCCGGGTCGTTGCGTGCGGCCGTCGGGACCATCCCCGCCAACGCCCGGGCATTCGTCGACGGGGTGCTCGATCCGCTCGGGTTCGCCGACATCCGCACCGCCGAGATCGATCAGGCCGCGGCCGCCGCGAAGACCGGCGCCACCGCGCAAACGCTGAACGCGATGGCCGGGCTGTTCACGGTACCCGCGGCGGTGGCCTACCTGATCTTCATCCTGCTCTACATCCCCTGCGTCAACACCATGGCGGCCATCCGGCGCGAGACCGGGTCTCCCGCCTGGACGACATTCGCGGTCCTATGGGGAGCCGGTCTCGGCTATGGCCTGGCCGTGGCGTACTACCAGATCGCGACGTTCGCATCGCACCCGATGCAATCGCTGGGCTGGCTCGGCGCGATCCTGCTCGCGCTGGCGGGCGCCGTCGGCTGGCTGCGGCGCTACGGGGCCCGGCTCGATGCGGGCGCGGCAGCGCCGCTGGCCGCACCGGGCGCTTCCTGCCATGCTGGCTGACCTGCGCGACTACCTCGCCCGCAGCGGAGTCGCGAGCCTGCGCGACCTGACGCTGCACTTCGACACCGCGCCCGACGCCATCCGCGACATGCTCGGGGTCTGGCTGCGCAAGGGACGTGTGCGGCGCGTCGATCCGACGACCATTGCCGCCCCGGGCTGTTCCAGCGGCGCCTGCTCCGGTTGTTCGCGCTGCGCCGATCCCGCGACCGAGGCCGAGTTGTACGCCTGGGTCGATCCCGGTTCGGCGCCGCAACCGGCATCGCGCCGCATCATTGCGCTGCGCCCCGACCCCGCTTGACCGCCGGGCCGGCTCGGCTCAACCCGGGTCGGCGCCGGCCCGCGGTTCCCCGCGCGTCAGCCACATCGCGTCGCCGTAGCTGAAGAAGCGGTAGCGCTGCGCCACGGCATGGGCATAGGCGCGACGGATGACGTCGATTCCGGCGAACGCCGACACCAGCATCAACAGGGTCGAGCGCGGCAGGTGGAAGTTGGTCACCAACGCGTCGGCGACGCGGAAGCGATATCCCGGCGTGACGAACAGCGCGGTCTCGCGCGACCCCGCCAGCAATTCCCCCGCCGGCCGCCCGGCCGCTTCGGCCGCCAGCGCCGCCGATTCGAGCGCACGCAGCGCCGTGGTGCCGACCGCGACCACCCGGGGTGCGTCGGTCCGTCCCGCCTGCGCCGCCAGCGCCTGCTGCTGCCGCACGGCGGCAATCGCCCGCATCGTCGCCTCGGGAATGGTGTACCACTCGCTGTGCATGCGGTGCTCGCGCAGATCGCTGACCCGTACCGGCTGGAAGGTGCCGGCGCCGACGTGCAACGTCACGGCCGCGCGCTGCGCGCCCATGGCATCGATGCGCGCCAGCAGCGCCTCGTCGAAGTGCAGCCCGGCGGTCGGCGCGGCGACCGATCCGGGCTCGCGGGCATAGACCGTCTGGTAGCGCGCGGCGTCCTGCGCATCGGGAACGTGGCCGATGTACGGCGGCAGCGGCACGGCGCCGAACCGCTGCAGCAGCGCCAGCGGGTCGTCCGGGAATTCCAGTTCGAACAGCCCGCCGTCCGGCCCGGCACGGCCGATCGTCCGCGCCGCGAATCCGTCTGCCGGCGCGGTGCCGGCGTCGCGTGCCGCTTCCGTCCGAGGTGCCGGCTCGCCCAGCCACAGCCGCTGGCCCGGCTTCGGCGCCTTGCTCGCCCGCACGTGCGCCCAGACGCGACTGCCCGGCAGTACCCGCTCGACCAGCACCTCCACCGCGCCGCCCGCCGGCTGCCCGGGCGCTTGCGCGATCTTGCGTCCCCAGAGCCGGGCGGGAATGACCCGGCTGTCGTTGAACACCAGCAGGTCGCCCGACCGCAGCAGCAGGGGCAGGTCGCGGAACACCCGGTCGACCAGTTCCGGCGGACTGCCGGCATCGAGCAGGCGGCTGGCGCTGCGCTCGGCGGCCGGGTGCTGCGCGATGAGTTCGGGCGGCAGGACGAAGTCGAAGTCGTCGACGGTCAGCATGGGAATGGCCTCGCCGTGTCGGCGGGGAAGCGGTGTTCGGTCAATCGCATGGCGGGATGCAGCGCGTGGCAGTCCGGGCGCCCGGACGATGCCGCGGGCGCCGGCCGGTCAGGCGGCGTCGTAGTCGATGGTCAGCGGCGCGTGGTCGGAGAAGCGCTCGCCGGTATAGATCCAGGCGCTGCCCGGGCGCGCCAGCGCCGCCGCCCCCGGTGTGGCGAGGTGGTAGTCGATGCGCCAGCCGACGTTCTTCGCTCGTGCCTGCCCGCGGTTGCTCCACCAGGTGTAGCGGTCGGGATTCGGGTCGAGGCGACGGAACACGTCGACGTAGCCGACCTCGTCGAGCAGTCGGGTCAGCCAGGCGCGCTCCTCGGGCAGGAATCCGCTGTTCTTCAGGTTGCCTTTCCAGTTCTTCAGGTCGATTTCCTTGTGCGCGATGTTGACGTCGCCGCACAGGATCACCTCGCCCGCCGCACGCAGCGCGCGCAGATGGTCGATGAATTCGTCCAGGAAGCGGTACTTGGCCTGCTGCCGCTCGTCCGAGCTCGAGCCCGAGGGAAAGTACGCCGACACCACAGTCAGCCGTCCTCCGCCGGCCCGGCGGTAGACCGCCTCGACGTACCGGCCCTCGGCGTCGAACTCGGCACTGCCGAAGCCGATCCGCAGATCGTCCGGTTCGTGCCGCCAGTACAGGCCGACGCCGCTGTAGCCGGGCTTCTCCGCGTGCTGGAACGCCGCGCCGGGCAGGCCGCCGAGCGACCGCAGCGCCGGCGTCATGTCGGCGTCCAGCGCCTTGAGTTCCTGCACGCAGAGCAGGTCGGGACGTGCCTGCTCGCGCAGCCAGGCGTCGACACCCTTGGTCGCAGCCGAGCGGATGCCGTTGAGATTGAGCGTCGTGATGCGCAATGGAAAGGACAGCATGGAGATGAAGACGATGACAATGCCGGAGCGCCGTCGCGACTGATCGGATCGGGACGCCGCCCGGGAACAACCCTGAACATGCGCCGCAGCCTCGGCAACCGAGGCACAATGGCAGCGGTGAGTCAACCTGCCGCAGGCTGGCCGCATTGTTGCAGCATTCCGAATACCGCAGCTCATGAAGCCCGTTGCCCTCCCGATCCGCATGGCCGTGTTCTGCTGGGCGCTGGGTTGCGCCACAGCGGCGCATGCGGACATCTACATCTGCCGCGACGCGAGCGGACAGCTCAACAGCAGCGACCGGATGACCGAGGATTGCCTGCGCTACGGCGGCAAGATCGTCGGCCCGGACGGGACGGTGCGCAGCCGCATTCTGACGGCCAAGGAACAGGCAGCGCTGGCTCAGGCGCGCGAGGCCGCCGAGAACGCGGCGCGCCAGCAGCGCGACAAGGACCGGCAGGACCGCGCGTTGCTGCTGCGCTACCCCAACCAGCAGGTCCTGGAGCAGGCGCACCGCACCGATCTCGAACGTCCGGCGCAGCTCATCGCCCAGGCGACGCGGCAGCTCAAGGAACTGCAGCAGCAGCTGCAACGCCTGCAGGCCGACGCGCAGTTCTACCCGCAGGGTCCGCTGCCGCTCGACCTGCGCACCAAGCTGGAGGAGAACCGGGTGCTCACCCGGCAGGCGCACGATCTGATTTCCGGCCAGCAGGCCGAGATCACCCGCATCGATCGCCATTACGCGACGCTGCGCACCCGCCTGGAGCCGCTGTGGGCCCGGGTGGATCGTGCGCCCTGACGGCAGCATCACGCCCCGGATCGCTCCGGCGCGCCCGCCGGTGACTCAGGGGGCCAGCGAATCCGGGTCGAAATCGAGCGGCATCAGCGCCGGGACGTACGCCACGCCTTCCTCGCCCCAGGGCTGCGCCGAAGTGCGCAGCACCAGCCGCAGATCCTGGGACACCGCGGGATCGGGCCGCGCCTGCGGAAAGTAGTGCGCCGCAAGGGCCGACGCGTCGACCCGGCGCCCAGCGGTCCAGGTGATCGCGAAGAGGGCCCCATCGGCGGCGAAGTACTCCTGCACCGCGGCGCCGTCCGGGCCGCTGGTGGTGCGGACCTGCACCTGCCCCGGCAGTGAACGTGCCACGACCACTGCGGGCGCTGCAGCGGCGGCGGTTGCTTCGGCGACGGCCGGCGCGGCGTGCCGGTTCAGGCTGGCCCAGGCCAGCGGCGCGGCGACCACCGCCGCGCCGAAAACGATCCAGGCGGACTTCATGTGAACGGAATCGGTTTTGATTGTGCGCGGCATGCTGCACAGCAAAACTGACACCGCACTGAATCAGTCGACGCGGATATTCCTGGTGCGAGAGCGTGGACCGGTCCGCTCCGTGCCCGCCTGCGGCGTCAGTCGAGCGCCTGCTTGAGCAGCGCGCCGACCTGCTGCGGGTTGGCCCGCCCGCCGGTTGCCTTCATCACCTGGCCGACCAGCGCATTGAATGCCTTGGCCTTGCCGGCCCGGTATTCCTCGACGTTCTTCGGGTTGGCCGCGATCACCGCGTCGACGGCGGCCTGCAGCGCGGCGCCATCGTTGAGCTGCGCCAGCCCGCGCGCCGCGATCACACCATCGACGTCGCCCCCGGCCTCGCCCGACCAGAGCGCGGCGAACACGTCCTTCGCGGTCTTGCTCGACAGCGTGCCGTCGTCGGTGCGCCGGGTCAGTAGTGCGAGCTGCCCGGGTCGCACCGGGCTGGCAGCGATGTCCAGCCCGTCGCGGTTGAGCTGCGCCGCGAGTTCGCCCATCATCCAGTTGGCGGCGGCCTTGGGCGCCGCGCCGGCGGCGACACAGGCCTCGAAGTAGGCGGCGTGGGCGCGGCTCTGCGTCACCTGCGCCGCGGCGTCGGCGGCGAGTCCGTGGTCGCGTACGAAACGGACGGCCATCTGCGCCGGCAGCTCGGGCATCGCCGCGCGCACCTGATCGACCCATTCCGGCGCGATCACCAGCGGCGGCAGGTCGGGATCGGGGAAGTAGCGGTAGTCGTGCGCCTCCTCCTTGGTGCGCATGGTGCGGGTCTCGCCGCGATCGGGGTCGAACAGCCGGGTCTCCTGGACCACGGTGCCGCCGTCCTCGATCAGTTCGATCTGCCGCCGCGCCTCGTACTCGATCGCCTTTTCGAGGAAGCGGAAGCTGTTGAGGTTCTTGATCTCGCAGCGCGTGCCCAGGGGCTCGCCCGGGCGGCGCACCGAGACGTTGGCGTCGCAGCGGAACGATCCTTCCTGCAGGTTGCCGTCGCAGATGTCGAGCCAGGTCACCAGCGCATGCAGCGCCCGGGCGTATTCGGCCGCCTCGCGCGCGCTGCGCATCTCCGGCTCGGTGACCACTTCGAGCAGCGGCGTGCCGGCGCGGTTGAGGTCGATGCCGCTGGCGGCGTTGCCGGCGCGGTCGAACAACCCGGCCTCGTGCAGCGACTTGCCGGCATCTTCTTCCAGGTGCGCACGGGTCAGGTTGACCGCGTGCGGCACGCCATCGACCAGGAACTCGACGCGCCCGCCCTGCACCACCGGGATCTCATACTGGCTGATCTGGTAGCCCTTGGGCAGGTCGGGATAGAAGTAGTTCTTGCGGGCGAACACCGACCGCGGGGCGATGGTCGCGCCCAGCGCCAGACCGAGCCGGATCGCGCGCTCGACCGCCGCGCGGTTGGCCACCGGCAGCACGCCCGGCAGGGCGAGGTCGACCGCGCAGGCCTGGGTGTTGGGCGCCGCGCCGAACGCCGTCGGCGCGCCGGAGAACATCTTCGACACGGTGGAGAGCTGGACATGCGTCTCCAGCCCGATGACCACTTCCCATTGCATGGTGCAATCCTTACGACGAACGGCGGAACGCCGAGAGCAGCAGCGCCGCGACGATGAACAGGCTGCCGAAACCGCGCTGCAGCCAGAGGCGGTGCGACGGCGCGCGAAGCGCCCGCAGCACGCGCGCGGCCAGCAGCGTGTAGCCGTTCATCACCACGATGTCGGTGATGAACAGCGACAGCCCGCAAAGCAGGTACTGCGGCAGCTGCGGCGCGGACGGGTCGACGAACTGCGGCAGCACCGCGAGCATGAATACCAGGCCCTTGGGGTTGCTGGCGTTGATCAGGAAGCCGCGCAGCACCAGCTGGCGGCGAGTCGGCACCTCCTGCCGCGCCCCCGGGGCCGGCTCGGCGCCGGCCAGGGCATGCGCCGGCGCGCGCCATTGCTGCACCCCCAGCCACAGCAGGTAGGCGACGCCGAACCACTTGACCACGGCAAAAGCCGCGTCGCTCGCGGCGAGCAGCGCGCCCAGCCCGGCGGCGACGACCACCAGGATCGCGCCGATGCCCAGCTGCAGCCCGACGATGTTCCAGACGCCGACGCGCCAGCCGTGGCGCAGTCCGGTCGTCATGCACGAGATCGCGCCGGCGCCGGGCGACAGGCTGATCAGCCAGCTCGCGGCGAAGAAGGTCAGCCAGGTATGCCAGTCCATCGCGTGTCCCGGCAGATCAGGCCGCGACCGGCGATCGGCGATGCCAGTCGGTGGCCTGCTGGAACCGGTGCGCCACCTGCAGCAGCAGCGCCTCGGAGAAATGCGGGCCGACGAGCTGCAGCCCGACCGGGCGGCGGGCGTTCGCGCCATTGCCGAATCCGGCGGGCATACCCATCCCGGGCAGGCCCGCGAGGCTGGCTGACAGGGTGTAGATGTCGGCCAGGTA
>JAKAIB010000103.1 GCA_021814605.1 Pseudomonadota bacterium
GTACTGGAGCGCGGTCGTCCACGGGCTGACGCCGTACGTTCCGGGCGAGCAGCCGAAGATCGAGGGGCTGATCAAGCTCAACACCAACGAGTGCCCCTACGGTCCGAGCGCAAAGGTGCTGGCGGCAATCGCCGCGCAGACCAGCGCCGACCTGCGGCTCTATCCCGACCCGCAGGCCGCCACGCTGCGTGCGGCGATCGCCCGCCACCACGGGCTGCAGCCATCGCAGGTATTCGTCGGCAACGGATCGGACGAGGTCCTGGCGCATGCCTTCATGGCGCTGCTGCGGCACGAGGCACCGCTGCTGCATCCCGACATTTCGTACAGCTTCTACCCCGTCTATGCACGGCTGTACGGAATCGCCACCCGCGAGATCGCGCTCGACGCGCAGTTCGCCATCCGCATCGATGATTACCTCGACGTGGGCCGCAACGGCGGGATCATCTTCCCGAACCCGAACGCGCCCACCGGGATTGCGCTGCCGCTGCAGGAGATCGAACGCCTGCTCGCGGCGAATACCGAATCGGCGGTGGTGATCGACGAGGCCTACGTCGACTTCGGCGCGCAGACCGCCGCCGCGCTGGTCGACCGGTATCCGCAACTGCTGGTGGTGCGGACCCTGTCCAAGAGCCGGGCGCTGGCCGGGTTGCGGGTCGGCTACGCACTGGGGCATCCGGATCTGATCGAGGCGCTGGTGCGCGTCAAGGACAGCTTCAATTCCTATCCGCTCGACCGGCTGGCGATCGCCGGGGCGACTGCCGCGATGGAAGACGACGCCTGGTTCGCCGACGTGCGCGGTCGCATCGTCGCCAGCCGTGAGCGGCTGCGTGCCGGGCTGGAGCGACTCGGTTTCGCGGTGCTGCCGTCGGCGGCCAACTTCGTGTTTGCCCGGCATCCGGCGCACGACGCCGCCCGGCTTGCCGCCCAGCTGCGCGAGGCGCGGATCCTGGTGCGCCATTTCAGCCGGCCCAAGCGCATCGCCGACTTCCTGCGCATTACCGTGGGCACCGACGCGCAGTGCGAGGCGCTGCTCGACGCGCTCGACACCATCGTGCAGCGCGCCGGCGCGGCCGGTTGACGTTACGATTGCGCCTGTCGCCAATCGACGACCTTTCCAATTCATGCGCACCGCCCAGGTTTCCCGCAACACCGCCGAAACGCAGATCACCGTCGCGATCAACCTCGACGGCAGCGGCGCATCCCGTCTGGCCACCGGCATCGGCTTCTTCGACCACATGCTCGACCAGATCGCGCGGCACGGCCTGATCGACCTGGACATCCAGGCGAAGGGCGACCTGCATATCGACGGCCACCACACCGTCGAGGACGTCGGGATCACGCTCGGGCAGGCGATCGCGCGTGCCGTCGGCGACAAGAAAGGCATCCGCCGCTACGGCCATGCCTACGTGCCGCTCGACGAGGCGCTCAGCCGGGTGGTGATCGACTTCTCCGGGCGGCCCGGACTGGAATGGAACGTGCCGTTCGTCCGGGCGATGATCGGCGAGTTCGACGTCGACCTGGCACACGAGTTCTTCCAGGGGCTGGTGAACCACGCCGGCATCACGGTGCATGTCGACAACCTGCGTGGCGACAACGCCCATCACCAGTGCGAAACGGTGTTCAAGGCGTTCGGCCGGGCGCTGCGTGCGGCGGCCGAACACGATCCGCGGCTGGGCGATGCCGTGCCGTCGACCAAGGGCACGCTGTGACCGGCCGACGCCGTTCCCGCGGCCGGATTTCCTGAACTTTCGAATCGTTCGCAGCCGATGAAACGCGTTGCCGTGGTCGACTATGGCATGGGGAACCTGCGGTCGGTATCGCAGGCCGTGGCGCACGTCGCCGCCGGAACCGGATTCGAGGTGCTCGTCACCTCCGATCCGGAGGTGGTGCGCGCGGCCGATCGCGTCGTCCTGCCGGGACAGGGGGCGATGCCCGACTGCATGCGCGAACTGCGCGACTCCGGGTTGCGCGACGCGGTTCTCGAGGCGGCGGCGTCGAAGCCGCTGTTCGGCGTCTGCGTCGGGATGCAGATGCTGCTCGAGCACAGCGCCGAAGGTCCGACCGACGGCCTCGGCCTGATCGCCGGCGACGTGCACCGGTTTGCGCTGGAAGGACGGACGCAGCCCGACGGCAGCCGCTACAAGGTGCCGCACATGGGCTGGAATTCGGTCTGGCAGCGCGCGGGAGAGTCGCAGACGGTCCATCCGTTGTGGGCCGGTGTCCCGGATGGGGCTGCCTTCTATTTCGTGCACAGCTACTACGCCGTGCCGCGCGTTGCCGCGCACGGCGCGGGCGAGACCGAATACGGCGTGCGATTCGCCAGTGCGGTGGCGAGAGATAATCTGTTCGCCACGCAGTTCCACCCGGAAAAGAGCGCCGCCGCGGGCCTGATGCTGTATCGCAATTTCCTGCACTGGTCGCCGTGAAACCGGCGCCTGCGACTTCCGGACGATTTTCCCACCACTGACCCACCACCATGCTGTTGATCCCGGCGATCGATCTCAAGGAAGGCCAGTGCGTTCGCCTCGAGCGCGGCGAAATGCAGGCTGCGACCGTCTTCTCCGAAGACCCTGCCGCGATGGCGCGGCACTGGGTCGACCAGGGCGCACAGCGTCTGCATCTGGTCGATCTGAACGGCGCGTTCGCCGGCAAACCACGCAACGCCGACGCGATCAAGTCCATCCTCGCCGAAGTCGGCGACGAGGTCGAGGTGCAGCTCGGCGGCGGAATCCGCGATCTCGACACCATCGAGCGGTACCTCGACGACGGCTTGAGCTTCGTCATCATCGGCACCGCGGCGGTCAAGAATCCGGGGTTCCTGCGCGACGCCTGCAGCGCGTTCGGCGGCCACATTTTCGTCGGGCTCGATGCGCGCGACGGCAAGGTCGCCACCGACGGCTGGAGCAAGCTCACGGGACACGAGGTCGTCGACCTGGCGCGCAAGTTCCAGGACTATGGCGTCGAGGGCGTCATCTACACCGACATCGGCCGCGACGGCATGCTGACCGGCATCAACGTCGACGCGACGGTGCGGCTCGCCGAGGCGCTCGACGTGCCGGTGATCGCCTCCGGCGGCCTGTCGGGAATGGCCGATATCGAGAAGCTGTGCAACGTCGAGAGCAGCGGCGTCGAAGGCGTGATCTGCGGCCGCTCGATCTACACGGGCGCGCTCGATTTCAAGGCGGCGCTCCAATACGTCGAGAGCCGTTGACGCGGCGCGGCGTGCCCGATTCCGCGCCGGCCTGACGCCGCCTCCCTTCCCGCCATCGGACCTTCCATGCTGTTCAAGCGCATCATCCCCTGCCTCGACGTCAACGGCGGCCGGGTCGTCAAGGGCGTCAACTTCGTCGGCCTGCGCGACGCCGGCGACCCGGTGGAGATCGCCGCGCGCTACAACGCGCAGGGCGCCGACGAGATCACGTTCCTCGACATCACCGCCACCAGCGACGGCCGCGACCTGTTGCTGCACCAGATCGAGGCGGTGGCGTCGCAGGTGTTCATTCCGCTGACGGTCGGTGGCGGGGTGCGCACCGTCGACGACGTGCGCCGGCTGCTCAACGCCGGTGCCGACAAGGTGAGCTTCAATTCCGCCGCGGTGGCCAATCCGCAGGTGATCGCCGACGCGTCGGGCAAGTACGGTGCGCAGTGCATCGTGGTGGCGATCGACGCCAAGCGGCGTGCCGACGGTTCCGGCTGGGAGGTCTACACCCACGGCGGCCGCAAGGCCACCGGCCTCGATGCGGTGGCGTGGGCCGTCGACATGACCCGGGCAGGCGCCGGCGAGATCCTGCTGACCAGCATGGACCGGGACGGCACGCGCGTCGGCTTCGACCTCGAACTCACGCGTGCGGTGTCGGATGCCGTGAGCGTTCCGGTGATCGCCTCCGGCGGCGTCGGCAACCTCGACCATCTGGTCGAAGGATTCGTCCAGGGGCATGCCGATGCGGTGCTCGCCGCGAGCATCTTCCATTACGGCGAGTACACGGTGGGGCAGGCCAAGCGCTATCTGGCCGACCATGGCATCGCCATGCGACTCGAACAGCCGAGCTGATCCGCCGGCCAGGACTGCGGCAGTAAACTGAATCCATGAGTTGGCTCGATCAGATCAGGTGGGATGCGAACGGACTCGTTCCGGCGATCGCCCAGGACGCGGCGACGGGGCGGGTGCTGATGCTCGCGTGGATGAACCGCGAAGCGCTGCAGCAGACGCAGGCGCGCGGCGAGGCGGTGTACTGGTCGCGGTCGCGGCAAAGGCTGTGGCACAAGGGCGAGGAGTCCGGCCATGTCCAGGTGGTGCGCGACATCCGGCTCGACTGCGATGGCGACGTCGTGCTGCTGGCGGTCGAGCAGCACGGCGGCATTGCCTGCCACACCGGGCGCGAGTCGTGCTTTTTCAGCCGCCTCGACGAGGGCCGCTGGAAGGCGGTCGATCCGGTGCTGAAGGATCCGGCACAGATCTACGGCGAAGGCAACGGCCATGCGGCTGCCGAGCGGGGTGATGCGTCGGGTGACGACGTGCTGGTGCGTCTCTACGCCACCATCGCCGGCCGGCGCGGCGGCGACCCGGAGAAGTCGTACGTCGCCCGACTGTTCGCCAAGGGCGAGGACGCCATCCTGAAGAAGATCGGCGAGGAAGCCACCGAACTGGTGATGGCGGCGAAGGATGGCGTCGTCGACAAGATCGTCTACGAGACCGCGGACCTCTGGTTCCACAGCCTGGTCGCGCTGGCGCAGCACGGCGTGACGCCGCAGCAGGTGTTGGCCGAACTCGAGCGGCGCGAGGGCCGTTCCGGCCTTGCCGAATTCGCGGCGCGCGGAACGGGCCAGTCGACGCCGGGATCCGGAGGCGCGGGGTGAACGATCCGCGCGACGCCATCGATGTCCCCGGGTCGCAGACGATCGAGGGACTGCGTTCGGTCGCGCTCGCCGTCTACGTCCTGCAGGGTTTGAGCTTCCTCTGGGGCATCACTGCGGTCATCGGGGTGATCGTCGACTACGTCAAGCTCGACGACGCGCGCGGCACCTGGGTCGAGAGCCATCTGCGCTGGCAGATCCGCACCTTCTGGTGGGCGCTGTTCTGGTCGGTGATCGGCATGCTGCTGATCTTCGCCTTCGGCCTCGGATTCCTCATCCTGTCCGTGGTCTACTTCTGGACCATCTACCGGGTGGTCAAGGGCTGGCTCAAGCTGACCGAGCGCAGGCCGGTCCGCCCGGCGTTCTGACCGATCCGCTTTTCCGCGAGGGACACCATGTCCGATCCCGACTGCATCTTCTGCAAGATCGCCGCCGGCCAACTGCCGTCGAACCGCATCTACGAGGATGACGAACTGCTGGCATTCCACGACATCCATCCGGCGGCCCCGGTGCATTTTCTCCTTATTCCCCGGTTGCATATTCCGTCTTTGTTCGACGTTGATGCCGGACACGGCGCGCTCCTCGGTAAAATGTTGCAGCTTGTACCTCGACTGGCGCGGGAGCAGGGCTGCGAAGACGGATTTCGCACCGTGATCAACACCGGCCGGAACGGGGGGCAGGAGGTGTACCACCTGCACCTGCACGTCATGGGCGGCCCCCGCCCATGGAAGAAACAGGCCCCTTAATCTGCGCGGCAAAGGAGTTTGCAATGGGCTCATTCAGCATCTGGCACTGGCTGATCGTGCTGGTGATTGTCATGATGGTGTTCGGCACGAAGAAGCTGAAGAACATCGGTTCCGACCTCGGTTCGGCGGTCAAGGGGTTCAAGGACGGCATGCGCGACGCGAATGCCGACGGCACCCCGGCGGACGTCGACAAGCAGATCGCGTCCGCCCCGACGGCGAACAAGGAGACCATCGACGTCCAGGCGAAGGAAAAGTCGTCGTCCTGAGTCCGTCATCCGTCACCATGCCGGCATCGCTGCCGGCATGGTGTTCGTCGCGTCGCGACGCTCTGAACGTTTCCCGAATCCGCTGGCCGCTCCACCATGTTTGACATCGGAATGTCCGAACTCGGCCTGATCGGCGTGGTCGCTCTGGTCGTCCTCGGGCCGGAAAAACTGCCGCGGGTGGCGCGCACCGCGGGCAACCTGATGGGACGGGCGCAGCGCTATCTCGCCGAGGTCAAGGCTGAGGTGAACCGGCAGATCGAACTCGACGAACTGCGCAACGTCAAGGCGAGCCTGGAATCGGCCGCGCAGGACGTGCACAAGTCGGTATCCCAGAACATTGCCGATGTGCAGGAGAGCTTCGACGATGCGTGGAAAGAGGCGACCGCAGGGCTGAGCGGTGGCGACGCCGCGTCGACGGACGGCTCGGGCGGCATCGCGCTGCCGTCGCCGTCCTATCCGAGCAAGAAGCGCAAGAAGCTGTCGGGCAACACCGTCCCGCAGTGGTACCGGCGACAGGCACGGGTGCGCAGCCACGCGCTGTCGGGTGCGGCGCGCATGGCCCGCTATCGGGTGAAGTAGTCACCCGTGCCGGCGGGCGGTGGCGCCGCCGGCCGCGCCGCTATGCTGTCGAATCCAACGCCTCGCGAGTTCCCTGCCCGTGTCTGATCGAATCAACCCGCCGACCCCGGACAGCCCGGATGCGGAACAGCCGTTCATTTCGCACCTGATCGAATTGCGCAATCGGCTGATCCGGTCGATTGCTGCCGTCGGCGTCGTGTTTCTCGTCCTGTCGATCTATCCCGGCCCATCCGGGCTGTTCGACATCCTGTCGCATCCGCTGATCGCCCACCTTCCGAAGGGCTCGACGATGATCGCCATCGGCGTCATCTCGCCGTTTGTCGTCCCGATCAAGGTGACGCTGCTCGTGGCGTTCATGATCGCCCTGCCGGTGGTGCTGTACCAGATCTGGGCCTTCGTCGCGCCCGGGTTGTATGCGCACGAGAAGCGTCTGGTGCTGCCGCTGATCGTCAGCAGCACGCTGCTGTTCTACCTGGGCGTGGCGTTCTGCTACTTCTTCGTCTTCGGCCGGCTGTTCACCTTCATCCAGGGCTTCGCGCCAAAGGTGATTACCGCCGCCCCGGACATCGAGGCCTACCTGAGCTTCATGCTGACCATGTTCCTGGCCTTCGGCGCCGCCTTCGAGGTGCCCGTCGTGCTGATGGTGCTGGTGCGCTTCGGCGTGGTGACGGTGGAGCAGTTGCGGTCGTGGCGCAGCTACTTCATTGTCGGCGCTTTCATCATTGCGGCGATCGTCACTCCGCCGGACGTGATCTCGCAGAGCTCGCTTGCGGTGTCGATGATCCTGCTGTTCGAGATCGGGATCTTCGCCGCCAAGTACCTTGCCCGGTATTCGGCGGCCCCGCCGGACGACGAAAAGGACGCGGAAACCTCCGCATCCTGACGACGGCTCAACGCACCAGACCGTTGCCGTCCTCGGCCGGCTGGACGTCGCCGAGGTTCTGCGGCCTTGTTCCGATCCGGATGGTGAGCGTCTGCGCCGTGCCGTTGCGCAGCACCTGCACGGTCGCGTTGCTGCCGGGTTTGAGCGCGGCAACTGCATTGAGCAGCTGGCCGGTGTTTCCCACGGGCTTGCCGGCGATGTCGAGAACCACGTCGCCGGGCCTGACGCCGGCGCGATCCGCCGGTCCCCGGCGCAGGACGCCGGCGATCACCACGCCTTCGGGACGCGGCAGCGCCAGCGAGCTGGCAAGCTGCTCGGTCACGTCCTGCGGCTCGACCCCGATCCAGCCCCGCACGACGTGACCGGTGGCGATGAGTTGCTGCATCACGTTGCGCGCGGTGGATACCGGAACGGCGAAGCCGATGCCGAGCGAGCCGCCGGTGCGCGAGAAGATCGCGGTGTTGATGCCGATCAGATTGCCGCGGGCATCCACCAGCGCGCCGCCCGAGTTGCCGGGATTGATCGCCGCGTCGGTCTGGATGAAGTTCTCGAAGGTGTTGATTCCGAGCTGGGTGCGGCCGAGCGCGCTCACGATGCCTTGCGTGACCGTCTGGCCGACACCGAACGGATAGCCGATGGCCAGGACCACGTCGCCGACGCGCGAATGCGTGTCGTCACCGAAGGTGATCACCGGCAGCCCGCGCAGCCTGACATGCAGCACCGCGAGGTCGGTGTCCGTGTCGCGTCCCACCAGCGTCGCGGGGGCTTCACGGCCGTCGGACAGCGTGACTTCGATCTGGTCCGCGCCCTCGATGACATGGTTGTTGGTGAGGATGTAGCCGTCGGGGCTGACGATCACTCCGGAGCCGAGGCCGATGGTCGGCTGGCGCGGCGCCCGGTCACCGAAGAACTGGCGCAGCCAGGGATCCTGCGCCGGCGGCGTCCGCGGCTTCTTGGACGTGGTGACGGACACCACCGCGGGCATTGCCTTGAGCGCGGCGACGCTGTAGCTCCCGGGGGCGGGCTGCAGCGCGGCGGGTGAGGCGGCGTCGCGGATGGTCACGACCGGCGCGCCCGCGGCCGTGCCGTTGGGTGCCGTCCGCTGGAGCCATTGCGGCTTGAGGGTGGCGACCACGAACAGCGCGGCCAGCGCGACCGTCACAGTCTGGGAAAATAGCAGCCAGAATCGTCGCATGGGTTCCGACGGGGACATTCCTTGTTACATGGCGGCGATCCCCGAGGCTTCAAGACCGCCATGCAGAGAGACCAGTTCCAGAGCGAAGTCGACATCTTTCTCGACTGCGCGAGCTTCGCCGATTATTGCCCAAACGGGCTGCAGGTCGAGGGGCGCGACACCGTCGAACGCATCGTCACCGGCGTGACGGCATCGCTCGCCCTGATCGAGCGTGCCGTTGCGTTGCGCGCGGACGCGATCCTGGTGCATCACGGCTACTTCTGGCGCGGCGAGGATCCCCGGATCGTCCGGCAAAAACGCAAGCGGCTGGGCATGCTGCTGGCAGCCGACATCAGCCTGTTCGCCTATCACCTGCCGCTCGATGCGCATTGCGAAGTCGGGAACAACGTGATGCTTGCCCGGCGGTTGGGCTGGTCGATCGAGGGGCGCTTCGGCAAGCAGCAGATCGGCTGCCTCGGGGCGGCGCCGCAGTCGAACATCGGCGAGCTGGCGCAGGCGGTCGCGCGCGGCCTCGGGCGCGCGCCGCTGGTCGTCGGCGATCCGGCCTCGCCCGTGGGTCCGCTGGCCTGGTGCACCGGCGCGGCCCAGGACTGGATCGAGGAGGCCTGGGCCGCGGGCGCGCGCACCTTCGTCAGCGGCGAGATCTCCGAGCCGACCGCGCACTTCGCTCGCGAAATGGGAATCACCTATCTGGCCTGCGGTCACCATGCGACCGAGCGCGACGGCATCCGTGCGCTGGGCGATCATCTGGCACAGGCCTACGGACTCGACCATGTCTTCATCGATCTCGACAACCCCGCCTGAGCGCCGGTCGGGCGGCGAGCGCGCACCGCTCGCCATCACCCTGGGCGATGCCTGCGGTATCGGCCCGGAAACCATCGTGCGGGCTTACGCGCTCGGCGAGGCCGGTGACTGCGTCGTGTTCGGCGATGCGCGCTGGTTGGCGCGCACGGCGCGGGAGATGCACTTCGATCCCGACTGCAGCCGTCCGCCGATTGCCGAACTGGCCTCGCTGGACGAAGCCGACGGAGTGCCGCCGGGTTGCATTCCGGTCCTGCCGGTGGCGCAGCTCCCGGACGACCTGCGCCGCGGGCGGGTCGACGCACGGGCGGGCGCGGCCGCCTATGCCTGCATCGAGGCTGCCGCGCGTGAGGCGCTGCAGGGCCGGGTCGCCGCAGTTGTCACCGCTCCGATCCACAAGGCGGCGCTGCACGCCGCCGGGGTGGATTTTCCCGGTCACACCGAGATCCTGCAGCACATTGCCGGCGGTGTCCCGGTCCGGATGATGCTGGCCAATCCGCAACTCCGGACGGTGCTGGTCACAGTGCACATGGCGCTGCGCCGGGCGATCGACGCGGTGACGACCGAGAGCGTGCTGGAGACCGTGCGCATTGCCCATGCGGCCGCCTGCGGCTGGGGCATCGCCGCGCCGCGGATCGCCGTCGCCGGTCTCAATCCGCATGCCGGCGAGGACGGTCTGTTCGGCGACGAGGAAGCCCGGGTGATCGCCCCGGCGATCGCCCAGGCGTGCGCCGAGGGCATCGACGCCACCGGACCCTATCCGCCCGACACGGTGTTCATGCGGGCGCGGCACGATCCGCCGGGGCATCCCGGCGCCTTCGACCTGGTGGTCGCGATGTATCACGACCAGGGACTGATTCCGGTGAAATACCTCGGTGTCGAGCAGGGCGTGAACGTCACTCTCGGGCTGCCATTCGTCCGCACCAGCCCCGACCACGGCACGGCGTTCGACATTGCCGGCACGGACCGGGCCGATCCCTCGAGTCTGGTCGCCGCGATCCGGATGGCGCGGCAGCTGGTTGGCGGTCCCGGACGCGTCGCGGCTCGGGCAGCGCAGGCGTCAGAGTCCCAGACCGAGCAGTAGCGTGCGCAGCTCGCCCAGGACCATGTCCAGGGTCGGGTGCTCCGCGGCGAAGCGCGTCGCCACTGTCTGGACGCGGGTCGACAGATCGGCGTCCTCGCCCCCTGCTTCAGGCTGGGCGGCCTG
>JAKAIB010000104.1:0-305 GCA_021814605.1 Pseudomonadota bacterium
CAACCCGCCCGCGCCGGTGCGATTTCCCGAGGCGCCGGTTTCCGCTTCGATCATCCGTGTGTCCGGCCGGAGTCCGAACATCGGCTCTGCGTTCGCCTACGCCATCGACAACGCGGGCGCATTGTGGGCCTGGGGATACAACGCGCAAGGCCAACTGGGCGACGGCTCGGGCGAGGTCGTCGCCTCACCGGTGCGGATCCGGTTCCAGGCCGGCGAGCCGCCACAGGCGCGCGTTCCACCCACGGTCAGCGGCCAGACCGCCCCGGTGTGCGCGGCCGCCAGGCCCCAATTCGTCTATGTCGCCG
>JAKAIB010000104.1:315-10366 GCA_021814605.1 Pseudomonadota bacterium
CGCGCTCACCGAAATCCCCGGCAGCCCGTTCCCCGATCCGGGGCACCCGAATTTCATCACGGCGAATCCGTCCGGGACCATGGCCTATGTAACCAACAACAGCGACACGGTGTCGGCCTACCGCATCGATCGCGCCACCGGGGCGCTGGCCGAGGTTCCGGGAAGCCCGTTCAAGGCGGGACGTCAACCTTATCGCCTGAGGTTCAATCGGTCCGGCACCATCGCCTACGTCGCCAACTGGATGAGCGGCTACTTCACGCCCTACCGGATCGATCCAGCCACTGGAGCGCTTGAGCGGGCGGTCGACGACTGGCCTTCGGTCGAGCATCTCGCGCGCTATCTCCCGGCCCCCGATGCGACGGTCAGCCCAGTTGCTCCGTTCGCCTACTGGCTGGCCAACGACGGCATTCTGGTGTTCCGCGTCGACCCGGAGAACGGTTCCAAGCACGAAATCCCGGGCGCCAAGGTCGTCAATCCGTCCGCACGCGGCATCACGCTCAACCCGGCGGGCACGCTGGCCTACGTGGCGGAGGACTCGCCCTGGGGGGTGGGAAGCGTGTCCGCCTATCACGTCGATGCCAACACCGGCGCGCTCACGCCCGTGCCGGGCAATCCCGTCGCAAAGGGATTCTTCCGCCCGGATCCGGTCGCGATCGACTGCAGTGGCACGTTCGCCTACGTCACGGCCAAAGGCAACGGAGCCTCGAAGAGCAGGGTCTGGGCCTACCGTATCGATGCCGCCACCGGAGCATTGACCGCGGTCGCCGGCAGTCCCTTCGCGACCGGGACGTCTCCGCTGTTCGTGGCGGTCGTACAGCCGTGACGCCTGATCATCTCGAGGAGACATCGACGATGCAGTTGGAACCGACGCCGCACGCCCTCGTCGTGCGCCTCAGACACATCCTCGGCGGGTTGGCGATCCTGTCGATGGCGGCATGCTCGACGCCCGCGCGACCGCCATCGACGGTGTCGAAGCCGCAGTACCTCTACGCCGCGAATCCCGGCAGCGGAGACGTGTCGGCCTATCGCATCGACGCTCACTCCGGGGCGCTCAAGCCCGTTCCCGGCAGCCCGTATGCGGCCGACGATTGCTCCACCGTCTTCACCGACCCGGCCGGAACCTCGGCCTACACGCTCAGCTTTTTCGGCGGCACGATCAGGGCCTTTCACATCGATGCCGCGTCCGGGGCACTCACGTCCATCCCGGGCAGCCCCTTCGGAACCGGTTTCGATGGCAGCGCCATCGCCATCACCCCGTCCGGTCGCTACGCCTACGTGGCGAGTTCATACAGCAACACCGTGTCCGCCTATCGCATCGACGCCGCAACCGGCGCGCTGGCCTCCGTTCCCGGGAGCCCCTTCCCGGTCGCTTCGGGGCCGCTGTCGGCGACGATCGATCCTGCCGGATCCTTTCTCTACATTCCCGGAAACAAGACGATCTCGATTTTCAGCATCGACGCGGCCACCGGTCAGCTGACTCCGACAACGAAGAAGCCGCTTGCGGAAAGCCGTAGCGCGTTCACCGTGACCATCAGCCCCAACGGCGCGTTTGCCTACACCGCGGCGAGCGGAATCCTCACCGTCTACAGAGTCGACCGGGCCACCGGCGCCCTCACGCGCACTGGCCAGATGCCGCTTCCGCCCAGCAGTCGCGGGGGGACCTTCCAGGTGACCGTCAACCCCAGCACCACCTATGCGTATCTTGGGGATTTCTACTACAGGATCGACCCATCCACCGGTGTGCTCACCGAGGCGGGGCGCCTCCCGTTCACCGTCGGGGTCGATCCGGGCTCGGGCGATTCGGCCGCGATCGGTTCGGCGGGCGACTACTTCTATCAGGCCCTGGATCAGCATATTTTTGCTGCCCGCATCGATCCCACCACGGGGCGCTTGATCCCCATCCCGGGTAGTCCGTTCGCCGCCGGGATTAACCCATCCTCACTCGCCGTCGCGCAACCGGAAGTCGGCATCGCCGCGGGACACTGAGGACGCTTCTCCCGCATCCGTCGGCACCCGCGATTCCCAAGAGGCCGATCAACGGCGCCAGCAAACTGGGCGTCGGCACGGTGCAGGGATATCTGCTCGGGCGCCCTGCCTCGATCGAAACATCCTTCAGAGGTCGGGCCGCCTCGGGTGGTGGGCTGCTCTTTGGCGGCCATGGGTGACGTCCTCTGGCAACGGCTGCAACGACGCCTCGGCCGTCGCTTGCAGCGAGCACAGGGGCGAGGCGCGGAGCCGGATCATCCGCGGATGTGCGTCGCTGCCTTGGGCGTCTTGCGCGGATGGATCGCTTCCCCACGAGCCAGCATGTCCACGAAATTCGCGATGCGCCTGGCGCGCGTCTCCGCCCGTTTGGCGTCGTTCACACGGTAGATGATGGCGAAGCGATTCGCCCGATCCAGCGCCTCGAAGAACTGTTTCGCTGCCTGGTTCGACGCCAGTGCGATGGCGAGGTCGTCTGGCAATTCCGCCGTTCCTTGAGAGGCGTAGGCAGCGTCCCATCGTCCGTCGGCCTTGGCCGCCTCGACCTCGGCGAGCCCCGGCGGCTGAAGGCGGCCCGCCTGTGCGAGTCGAATTGCGGCGGCGCGGTTCTTCGCCGACCACCGACTCCCCGGCCGACGCGGCGTCATGCGAACCAGAAAGTGGTGCTCGTCGAACTTGGCGAGTTGCCCATCGATCCAGCCCCAGCAAAGCGCCACCTCGATTGCATCGCCTTTGCCGATGGTCACCGTGGGCGCACCCGCCTTGGCCAGCTTGAGCCAGAAGCCCGCTGAGCCTGCGGACGCGCCTGACAGATGCGTTTCGAGTTCCCGCACGGTGGCAAACATCAGAACCGGCGCGTTGCGATCGTTATGTGAAGGCATGATGATCCAAAGAGTGCATCGCCGCGCTTGAAGTCGGCCCGAGGACGCCTCGCCGAGGCAGGGTCCATCGCCGGCCCAGCCCAGCGGCATCGGCGAATTGATGCATGATCGCGCCATCATGCATCGCGACATCCTCAGCTTCTGGTTCGAAGAAATCGACCCGGCATCGTGGTGGTCGGCCCGACCCGAATTCGACGCGCTCGTGCGCCAGCGCTACGGCGGCGTGCTGGAGCGCGCAGCGCGCGGGGAATGCTTCGCCTGGCGCGGCGATGCGCCGGGACGGCTGGCGGAAATCATCGTGCTGGATCAGTTCTCGCGCAACATCCACCGAGGAAGGCCGGCGGCGTTCGCGCAGGATCCGATGGCCCTGGCGCTTGCGCAGGAAGCGGTGGCACGCGGGTGTCACCACGAACTCGATCCGGTTCGCCGCGGCTTCCTGTTCCTGCCCTTCATGCATAGCGAGTCCCGGTTGATCCACCTCACGGCCGAGGCCCTGTACCGCGAGTTCGGCGAAGCGAGCAACCTGGAATTCGAACTCCGGCACAAGGCCATCATCGAGCGCTTCGGACGTTATCCGCATCGCAACGAGATCCTTGGGCGTGCCAGCACGGCCGAGGAAATCGCCTTCCTGAGCCAACCGGGATCTCGATTCTGATCACGGCGACACCGATCCGCCACCATGCCCGCGATTTACACCATTGACCCCGGGGACGTCGAATTCAAGGCGATCCGCGCCCAGGGACCGGGCGGACAGAACGTCAACAAGCTGTCGAGCTCGGTGCAGTTGCGCTTTGACGTCCTAGCGTCCACGCTGCCCCAAGGCGTGAAGGATCGGCTGCTCGCCTTGCGCGACCACCGCATCACCGAACAAGGCGTGGTCGTGATCAAGGCCCAGTCGCACCGCAGCCAGGAGAGGAATCGTGAGGAGGCTTTGCAGCGCCTGGAGGACTTGGTGAATTCCGTGGCGCATGCCCCCAGGAAGCGCCGACCCACGCAGCCCACCTTCGCGTCCCGCCAGCGTCGACTCCAGGGCAAGGCGGAGAGGTCAGCGATCAAGGCGGGGCGCGGCAAGGCCGAGTGGTGAAGCCGGTGGTGGTCGAGCCGGTGTGAAAGCGCACGGTGCAGCGGGCTGGCTGGCGGGGTGGATTGCGCCCGATCCGGCGAACCCATGCTGCGCAGGGCGGGAGCGTGCGCGGGGGCGGAGATGTTGGCGGCTAGCATGGCGTCCGCGGCGGCGCTGACCGTCGCTTCCAAACTGCACGCATGGACATTCCTTCGCCTCATTGGAGCGACCGCTACTGCGGCGGCGCCTGGATCGTCTCGTCGTATCGCGAGGCCGCGGCCGCGCTGCGCGACCGGCGGCTGACGACGGCGCGCGCGGGCGCGTGGGTCAATGTCAGCGGGCCCGGCGCGCGAGGCGAGTTCCGTGCCCTCAAGGCCATTCTCGCCAGGACCATGCTGTTCACCGACGGGGCGCGGCACCGCCGCCTGCGGTCGGCGGCCGCGCCGGCATTCGGCCCCGCGGCGCTGGGCGCGCTCGCACCGGCGGTGCGCGCGGCGGTGGATGAGCTGGTCGACGGCGTCTCGGCCGAGGCCGGCGTGGTCGATTTCATCGCCCGCTTCGCGCGGCCGCTGCCTGTGCGTGTGATTGCGGCGATGCTGGGCATCCCGCGCGCGGATTGCGCGGCACTGGTGGATTGGTCGGACGACGTCGCGGCGTTCATCGGCGAGCCGACACCGACGCTGGAGTCCGCTCGGCGCGCGCAGGCCGGAGCGGAGGGCATCGTCGCCTATTTCCGCGGCCGGCTCGAATGGGCGCCGCAGGATGGTGGACTCGCGGGCCTGCTGTCCGACGCCGCGCGGCGCGGCGTGATGACGCAAATGGATCTGCTGGCCCAGTGCGGCATGTTCCTGTTCGCCGGCCACGAAACCACCCGCAACCTGCTGGGCAACGCCCTCCTGTTGTTCCTGCAGCATCCCGACGCCTGGACGCGGCTGCGCGAGGGCCGGGCCGCACTTCGGCCGGCGCTGCGCGAGGTGCTGCGGATGGACAGCCCGGTGCAGTACACCGGCCGGCGCGCGCTGCACGATCTGGACATCGGCGGCCAGCGGGTGCGCCGCGGCGACCTGGTGATCGTCGACGTCGCTGGCGCCAACCGCGATCCGTCGGTGTTCGGCGAGCCCGATGCGTTCCGCATCGACCGCGACGACGCGCCGCCGCTGACCTTCGGCTGGGGACCGCATCTGTGCATCGGCGCTGAACTGAGCTACCTGGAAGCGCAGACTGCATTCGAGGTGCTGCTGCGGCGGTTGCCGCACCTGCGCCTCGCGGGAACGCCGCTGCGGCAGGACAACCCGGTCTATCGCGGCCTGGACAGCCTGCCGGTCGCTGTCGGCGGCGCATTCGAAGCGCCGCCGGGCGCGGACCTACGGGCCGCCTGAATCGGTTGCGAACAGCGGGCCGAGATCCAGCAACTCCGCCGCCGCAGCGGGTGGCACGCCGTGCGGCACGTCGCCCAGGAAAGGGGCGGGCAGCAGGGCGTGCAGGGTGTCGATGCTCGTCTGCGGATGGGCCATTTGCGGATCGATGCGGTTGGCGATCCAGCCGGCCAGGCGCAGCCCCCGCGCGGCAATCGCCTCGGCGGTGAGCAGCGCGTGGTTGAGGCAGCCGAGGCGCAGGCCCACCACCAGCACCACCGGCAGCTGCAGCCGCACGGCCAGATCGGCCGTGTCCCAGCGGGTGGCGGGGTCGAGATCCAGCGGCACGCGGAACCCGCCCACGCCTTCCACCACCACCGCATCGGCCAGGCCGCGCAGGGCGGCGAAGGCATCGAGGATGGGCTCCGGACGCAGCCGCACGCCGTCGATCTGCGCAGCCAGATGGGGCGCGACGGGTTCGCGCAGCGCATAGGGGCAGATCCATCGTGGCGGTGCGTCCACGTTGCCCGAGGCAATCAGCCGCATCGCGTCGTCCGGAAGGGCGCCGGGCCGGTCCAGTCCGGCCGCCACGGGCTTCATTCCCACGGCGCGCAGGCCGCGCCGCACCAGGGCCGCAAGCAGCGTTGCGCTGCAATGGGTCTTGCCGACCTCGGTGTCGGTGCCGGTGACGAACCAGGCTGGGCGCCCGGGAGACGGGAGTGCCGCGCTCACGATGCGCGCTCCGCGGCGGCGGCACGGGCCAGCGCGGCGACCAGCCGGTCCACGTCGTGCGTGGTATGCGCCGCGCTCAGCGAAATGCGCAGTCGCGCCGTGCCCTCGGGCACGGTGGGCGGACGGATGGCCGGCACGCGCAGGCCTTCGACCTCCAGCGCGGCGGCCAGCGCCAGGGCGGCGCCGTTGTCGCCCACGATCAGCGGCTGGATGACCGAGTCGCGCAGCGGCAGTTCCCAACCCGCCGATGCCGCGATGGCGCCCACTTCGGTCTGGACCTGCGCCGCGAGCGCGCGCAGCCGCGCGCGCCGCGCATCGCCCTCGGCGCCCTCGATCAGGTCCAGGCTCGCCTGCAGCGCATGGGCCACGGCGGGCGGGGCGGCAGTCGTGTAAATGTAGGTCCGCGCCGCGTTGACCAGGTGGTCGACGATGTCCGCATGCGCGCAGACGAAGGCGCCCGCCACTCCTGCGGCCTTGCCCAGCGTGCCCATGTAGATGAGGCGCCGCGAGCGCAGGCCGAAGTGCGCCAGCGCGCCGCGGCCGGCCGCGCCGAGCACGCCGAAGCCGTGGGCGTCGTCCACCACGATCCATGCGTCGTGCCGTTCAGCCAGGTCCAGCAGGCGCGGCAGGTCGGCAAGGTCCCCATCCATGCTGAACACGCTGTCGGTGACGATGAGCTTGAGCGGGGTGTCGCAACCGCTCAACAACGTCTCCAGCCGGTCGTAGCCGAGGTGGGGGAACACTCGCAGCCGCGCCCGCGACAGCCGGGCGCCGTCGATCAGCGAGGCATGGTTGAGCTTCTCGCACAGCACCGTCGCGTCGGCCGTGCCGAGGGTCGCGAGCACGGCGAGATTGGCCATGTAGCCGGTGCCGAAGAACAGCGCGCGAGCCTCGGGAATGTGCGGTGCGAGCCACTGCGCCAGCCGTTCCTCCAGCCGGGCGTGCGCCAGGCCGTGCCCGCCCACCAGGTGCGAGGAGCCGCTGCCCGCGCCCCACAGGCGCGCGCCCTCGGCCATGGCCTCGGCCACGGCGGGATGCGCGGCAAGGCCGAGGTAGTCGTTGCTGCAGAAGGACAGCAGGTCGCGCGGCGGGTCGACCGGATTCGCCGCGGCAAAGGTTTGATGGGGCGCGCAGGGCGTGAGCGCCACCCGACAGCGCCGCTGCAGCAGGCTCTGCTCGCGTTCGGCGCGCGCGCGGGCAATGGTCTCAAGCAACATGGGAGGAGGGCTCCGGATCGCTGACGGCGCCTTCGCGGCACACCGCGTCGAGGGTGTCGGCCACCCGCTCGGCCAGCCAGCGGGCGCCGTCGGCGTCGAACACGTAGGGCGGCATCAGGTAGACCGTGTTGCCGATGGGGCGGACGAGCAGTTCGCGCTCGCGTGCCGCGAGGTGGAAGCGCTCGGCGAAGCGCGCGCCGGCCCAGTGTTCGCGCACGTCGCAGGCCCAGATCAGCCCGCGCTGGCGGGCGTGCTCCACCCGCGGATCGGCGGCGAGCGGGGCGAAGGCCTGTTGCAGCCAGCGCGCGCGCTCGCGATTGTGTTCGAGCACCGATTCGCGCTCGAACAGGTCAAGCGCGGCCAGCGCCGCGCGGCAGGCCAGCGGGTTGCCGGTGTAGGAGTGGGAATGCAGGAATCCGCGGGCCACCGAGTCGTCGAGAAAGGCCTCGTACACCGCAGTGCGGGTGAGCACGACGGACAGCGGCAGATAGCCGGCGGTGATGCCCTTGGACAGGCAGACGAAGTCGGGCCGCTGCGCTGCGACCAGTGGCTGCCCTTGTGCGGCAGCCTGCTCCCACGCGAAGAAGGTGCCGGTGCGGCCGCAGCCCACGGCGATTTCGTCGGCGATCAGGTGCACGTCGTGCCGGTCGCACAGCGCGCGCAGGCCGCGCAGGTAGGCCGCGTCGTGCATCGCCATGCCGGCCGCGCACTGCACCAGCGGTTCCACGACCACGGCGGCGACGGTTCCGGCGTGCTTCGCAAGGAGGGCATCGAGATCGGCCAGGGCGCGCGCGGCCACGCCGTCCGCCGTCTCGCCGGGCACGGCCTGCCGCGCGTCGGGCGACATGGCGACATGCGACTGCGCCAGCAGCGGCGCGTACACGTCGCGGAAGATCTGCACGTCGGTGACCGCCAGCGCTCCCAGGGTCTCGCCGTGGTAGCCGCCGCGCAGCCGCACGAACGTGCGCCGCTGCGTCTGGCCCCGGTTGCGCCAGTAGTGGAAGCTCATCTTGAGCGCGATCTCCATCGCCGAGGCGCCGTCGCTGGCGTAGAAGGCGTGGCCGAGCGCGCCGCCGGCAAGCGTGGACAGGCGCTCGGCCAGTTCGGCCGCGGGGCGGTGCACGCAGCCCGCGAGCATCACGTGCTCCAGGGTGTCGAGCTGGTCCTTGAGCGCCGCGCCGATCCCGGGATGCGCGTGGCCGAACAGATTGACCCACCAGGAACTGATGGCGTCGTAGTAGCGCCGGCCGGCAGCGTCGATCAACCAGGGGCCGCTGCCGCGCGCAATCTGCAGCGGCGGCACGGCCGGCAGGCGCTGCATCTGGGTGCACGGATGCCAGAGGTTGCGCGGATCGCTGGCGGCGGCGGAGTACGGGAAAGTGGACATGGTTTCGGGTCGATGTGGCACATGGAGCGGCCAGCCAAGGGATTCGATGGTGCATGGATGGCACGCAGCCAGGACGCGCGTGACGCAGAATATTCAATCGCGCGATGGGGCGTTGTTGCGCACAAGGGCGGCAACACTTCCCTGCCATCGCGTCCGCAGCGCTTCGCCTGTCGTCAGCGCTGGCGCCGGCTGATGCGCAGTCGCGACGATGCCAATGTGCGCTGTGGCGATCCGCCCCGACGCCAGTCCGCTTGCTGAAGGCGTGGTCAAGGAGGATGTCTGCTCGGATCACCGCCAAGCCGTCAAACCCCAGTCCCAGCAGTCCCAGCGCGTCGACAGACGTGACGTGCATTGCATCGTTCCCTCGAGCTGCGGCCGCAACGGCCGAGGATACGCCCGCCGCGCGCCGGACCACACCGATGGTGACCGGCTGGACCGCGCAGGACTGTCCGAGCCCAGGCGCAAGGCCGTCATCGATGGCTTCCGCCGAGACCCGCATCGCAATCGCAAATTCGGGTGCGTCAGCAGCCGAGGAACTCAAGTTCCTGAACCAGCCGGGATCGGCGTTCTGACGCCCGGTCCCAGTAAGCGGGCGCCCCGGTTCGATGCCGGGCGCGGCTGTCGCCGTATGGCGCTCGTCTTCTTGTGCTGCCTGCGGTCGACCGTTTCGCAGCAGCGATCAGCCGGCGGCCATGGAAAAGCGTCCGGCACTGCCGCGGATGCGCAGCACCAACGCGGCCGCGACCAGTCCCAGAACGCCAAAGGCAATCGTGGACAGGGTGTAGGTGCCGAAGCTGCTGCGGAGGATTCCGCCGGTCAACGCGGCAAACGCCGCGCCGATCTGATGACCGGCCACCACCCAGCCGAACACGATGGGCGCGTCCCGGCTGCCGAACGCATCGTGCGTGAGCCGCACGGTGGGTGGCACGGTGGCGACCCAATCCAGTCCGTAAAAGAGCGCGAAGACCGACAGGCCGACATGGCCGAGGCCGAAGGAATAGGGGAGATAGATGAGGGCCAGCCCGCGCAGGGCGTAATAGCAGAACAGCAAGACGCGGCTGTTGAACCGGTCGGACAGCCAGCCCGACATTGTCGTCCCGACCAGATCGAGCGCGCCCATGCTGGCGAGGATGCTGGCCCCTTGCACCGGGGTCAGGCCGTGGTCGCCGCACATGGCGATGAAGAACGTCCCGATGAAACCGTTGGTGGTCGCGCCACAGATGAAGAAGCTGAAGAACAGCAGCCAGAAGTCGCGCACCTTCACTGCATTGCCGAGCGCGCCGAACGCCATGGAGATGGGGTTGGTCCTCGCCGTTTCGATCGGGACGGGTGCGTCGTCGGGCTCTCCAAAGCGTCGGATGCCCAGGGATGCCGGCTGCTCCGGCATGAGGAAATACACGAGCGGGATCACGAGCGCCGCGCCGCCGGCAACG
>JAKAIB010000105.1 GCA_021814605.1 Pseudomonadota bacterium
GTCGATGAGCACCACCAACGCGCTGTTGCGGTCGCGCTGCATGACATGCCCGCAGTGCGGGCAGACATGCATGCGGTCTGCGAGCGTCTTGGGCACGATCTCCCAACACGCCGCGCAGCGCTGCGACGGTCAGGCCGGGCTAGGAAGGGGAATGCGCGGACATGTGCTCACATTAAGTGAGCACGATCCCGCTTCTTGATGTGCCGTTGGTCGAGGTATTTGATGGAGTTCCGGCTACCGGTTCCCGCGCTCTGTAGGGAGTGGCGGAAGCGGGAACGGGAAGAAGGCGTGGCTGGCACGCGGGTGCCGGCGCGCGACGGCGGATCAGTTGCGATCGGCGAGTCGGTAGCCGTCGGCGGTGCGCTGAAGTCGACCGGCGGCGGTCAGCGCGGCAAGGCGCTCGTAGAGGGTGGCGTTGCGTACGCGGCACTGGGCGCGCAGATCCTGGATGCTCATCGGGTCGGCGGCGGCCAGCAGCGCGGCGGTGATGCGTTCGTCGAGGCCGGCGGGCGGTGGCGCCGGATCGGACGACGGTTGTACGGGTCGCAAGGCCAGTGCATCGCCGTCGGCCCACAGCTCGAGCTGGATACCGGGCGGCGACGACGCGGCGCGATGTTCGATCGTCAGGCTGAGCGCATCGTTTGAGCGGCGCAGGTACAGGTTCGAGTCGCCCCAGGCGTGGAACTCGGAGGAGCCGCGCAGCGCCTGGCCGGCGCGCATGGCGCCGGCGGATTTGCGTGCATGGTGCACCAGCAGCACGGAAGCGGCGTAGCGGCGCTGCAGCTCGCGCAGGTAGGCGAGCAGAGGGGCCACCTCGCCGCTGGCGTTCTCGTCGATGCGATGCAGGCGCACGAAGGGATCGAGGATCAGCAGGCGCGGTTGCAGTTCGGCGACGGTGCGCTCGAGGGCGGCGCGATCGGCCGGCAGGTCGAGTCGCAGGATGGGCGCGGTGATCACCTGCACGTCCAGCTCGGCCAGCCGGCAGCCGGCGGCGGCGCAGATGCCATCGAGCCGCTGGCGCACGACGTGCAAGGCATCCTCGGCCGCGTATAGCAGCACCCGGCCGGGATTGGGCACGGCGAAGCGCCGCAGGCAAGGGCGACCCGAGGCGACCGCCACGGCCAGGTCGAGCGCGAGGAAGCTCTTGCAGCACTTGGGCTCACCGCCGACGATGCCCACCGCCTGCTCGGCCCAGAGCTCGCTGACCAGCCAGCGCTGTTCGTCGGGCTGCTGGGTCAGGCGCCAGGCCGGCTCGACCGGCAGCGTCGCGGCGCTCACCGCCGGCGCGCCGCCACCTTGAGCTGCGCCGGGGCCGGCGCTGCGAAGGTCTCGAAGAATAGCTGCTCGTCGATCTGCCGCGCTTCGCGCTGCGCGGCCAGGGCGAGCAGTTCGCTTCCCATGTTCATCAGCGCGCGCAGATTGCCTTGGGCGTGGTCGCAGAGCGTGGCGACGAGTTCGGGCGTCATCAGTTTGGGCGCGCCGGCCTTGGCGAGCACGTGCTGCAGCAGCTCGCGCAGATCCTCGGGGCTGGCGCGATCGAGCGCCAGGCGCACCCGCATGCGCGATCCCAGCGGCAGCAGCTCCTCGCTGCGGAAGCGCTCGATCAGGCGCTGGTCGCCGGCCAGCACCACGGTGAGCAGCAGGTGCGAATCGAGCCGCGCCGAGGCGAGCAGCCGCAGCTCGTTGAGGACGGCGAGTTGCATCTCCTGGCCCTCGTCGACGATCAGCACCGGGCGGCACTGCGAGGCGTCGATGTGGCCCTGCCAGCTGCCGCGCAGCACCTTGGCGCCGCCCCAGCGGTTGTGGGGGTGAAGCTGCACGCCGAAGAGCTCGCCCAACTCGCGGTAGAAGTCGGCCATCCCGGCCTGCGGCCGGCTGAGCACGCCGACCTGCACGTCGCGCAGCGCCGACAGGCGCTCGGTGAGCACCCGCAGCGCCACCGATTTGCCCACCCCCGGCAAGCCGGTGACCAGCGCGAAGCCGCCCTCGCCGACGAGTTGCTCGACCCGCCAGCAGAACGACTCCAGGCGCGCGCCGACGTGCAGCGCATCGACCGGCACCTCGGGGGCGAACGGATTCCACTTCAGGCCATAGAGCGACAGCAGCTTCTTGTTCATGGTTCGTTCCCTTCCGGTGCCGGTGGTTCGTCCTTGGTCAGGTAGGCCGGCGGCAGGCCCGTGGCAGCCTGCTTGGCCATCAGACTCTGCAGCAGCGGGGCCATCGCGCCGGCGGGCGGTCGCGGGGCGTCCGGCGCCACTGCGAGCGGCTCGAGTGGCCGGCGCACGCCCCGGGCGTTGGCCTGCTTGTCCTGCGGGTACAGGCGGCACAGGACCTGGCCGCTGCGGTCATCGAGCAGATGCACCCGGGCGAGGTCCCAGGCGGCGTAGCGCACGTACAGCTCGCGCAGGTGCCGGTAGCGGTTGGGAACCTCGAAGCGCCGGGCTTCGACCACCAGCGTGCCGTCGCTCTGGCGCTGGGTGCGTTTCTCGGTGCGGGTGAAGGCCAGCCGCAGCGCGTCGCTATCCGGACTGGGCCGCAGCACCTCGGGGCCGGCGAGGAAACGCGCCAGCGGCGTTGCGCCGATCTCGGAGTGCACGGTGCGGTTGTAGTCGTACTCGCACCAGGCTTGGGTCGCTTCGTTCAAGGTGGCGAGCGTCAGGTCGGTCACGCCCTCGAGCATCGCCATCAGTCTTCCTTCGACGTTTGCCCACAGGTTCTCGATCTTGCCGTTCATGTACGGCGAGTACGCCAGCGTCGTCTCGTGCGCGATGCCCAGCCGCGCGAGCCCTTCGGTGATCTCGGCGGCGAGCATCGCCGCACCGTTGTCGCTCATGGCCGAGCGCGGCAGCCCGCGCTTCTGGATTGCCTGCGACAGACCGTGGGCGACGCACTCGGCGTTCTCCCGCAGGTACCACTGCAGGTGGCAGCCCAGCCGCGAGCAATCGTCGAGCACGCCGAAGAGCACCGGCGTGGCCCATCGACCGGCGGCGGTCAACACCGGTCGTGATCCGACATGACAGTCCCAGTGCCACAGCGAGCCGACGTAGGGCGCTTCGTAGCTGCGCACCTCGCGCGCGGCCAGCCGGGCCTCGGCCTGTTGGGCGCCCGCCGTATCGCGGCTGCTGAGCCGCTGGCGCTTGCGCCAACCCTGCGCCTGGAACAGCCGCCGGATGCTCGAGTACGACGGCATAGACCCCAGCGCCGGGTCGCGCTCGATGAGCGCCCGCAGGTTGTCGGTGTGAAGCTGCACCGACCAGCTCGGGTGCGCGGCGTACTGCGCCTGCAGCGCTTGCCGGATCGCCGAGCCCACCTTCTGGACCCCGGCATCGGCGCGCACCTTGCGCCGCAGGACTCCGACCGGGTCGCGCCGCTCGCGCCGCGCCCGCAACAGCCAGCGTTCGATGGTCGAGAGCGCAAAGCGCGCCGGCTCGCCGGTGACCGGGTGCCGCCAGGTGCGCTCCGCCAACTTCCTGAGCTCGGCGCGCAGCTCGCCCTTCGGCGGCGGGGCCGCCAACAGTTGCCCGATCACCGAGAAGCGCAGATGCGCCCAACGTTCGTGGACCGAAGCGTGTTTCGATGCGCTCATGCTGGTTCCGATCGGTTGCAGCGGGGATGCGCGCACCATAGCCACGCCCGCCGGATCGCGCCACGCGCATCCTCTGCGGGCCGGCACCTGCGCCTCAGGTAGCTTGCACGGCGGCGCTCCCGGTCGTGGTCGGCGAGAGCCAGCGCAGGGCCGCCAGCAATCGATCCCGGGCGTCTCCGGCAAAGCGCTCCAGCAGCGCGGCCGGCAGTTCCGGGGTGGCAACCGGCGGCATCAGCGTGCCAGCGGCCGCGCGCCAGAACGGCGTGGCGATCAGTTCCTCGGTCCACCACCGGCGCCAGCGCAGAATCGTGCGGCGGCTCGCGCCGACGAGCTCCTCGAGCACCCGGAGCCGCGCCGGGGTCGGCCCGCAACGCAGCGCCGCGATCAGCACCACCACCGCGCTCACGTAGACCTTGGGTCCGAGAAACCGCACCGAGGGCGGCGTGGCGCGCTTGCGGCAGCCGTCGCGCGCGCAGCACAGGCTCAGCCGCCGGTCATACTCGGCGCGCGACCCGCGGGGCACCCCGCGCGGCTTGCGCGGGTAGCGCGCCGAGTGCAGCCTCGCGCCGCAGCGCGGACAGCCCGCCGCCCGCTGCTCGGCGGCCAGATCTTCGTCTATGTGTCGCAATACGGCGTGCAGTCGGCCATCGGCCAACAAGGCGGCATCCATTGCTTCCCTCCGGTCTTGGTAAAGTTGACCCACTATGCCAAAGACCGGTCGCAATGAACCCTGCCCCTGCGGCAGCGGCAAAAAGTACAAGCACTGCTGCCTGGAAAAGGACCGGGCCGCCGAACTCGCTGCCCTCGCGGCCAAGCGCGATGAATTGCAGGCCCAGCAGGCGCAATACCGCGCCCAGATCCGGGATTACTCGGCCTCGATACCGGAGTCCGACGACGACACCTTCACCGACGAATCCAACGCCGTCGTCGACCTGGTCCAGGCCGGCAAGCTCGATGAGGCCGAAAGCGCCGCCCGCGAACTCCTGGCGCGCTACCCCGATGTCCATGACGGCTACGACCGCCTCGGAATGGTCTTCGAGGCCCGCGGCCAGAAGCGCGACGCCGCCGACTGTTACCGCAAGGTGGTCGACTTCATTCGAACTCATCCCGATCAGTACGAATCCGGGTTCGAAGAAGTGTTCCTCGAACTCATCGACAAACTGGATCCGACGCCCAGCGCCGGCTGACCGCAACCACAACGCGCAGGCGCATCGCCCCGCCGCCTTGGCGATCACCGCGTTGCCCACCGACGGCCGGTACCCGGTTCGTCGCAAGCGACCGGACCGGCCGTCCCTGGACAACGCTCGCCGCACCGCGTCCGTCCGCCAGCCGGCCGGCTATCACCCGCACCAGCCCACCGATTCCTGCCACGCTACGCGATGGAATCCGGCACCCAAACCTCAACAACCGTGATCAAATCCGCCGGCGACCAGCATCAATTTGCTCGCGCCGGCTCATAAGCTCGCCAAACTCCGAAACCAAATGGTCGGGGCGAGAGGATTCGAACCTCCGACCCCTGCGCCCAAGGCAGGTGCGCTACCAGACTGCGCTACACCCCGACGGAACAACAAACTGGTGCCCGGGGCGGGACTTGAACCCGCACGGCCTCGCAGCCGCCACCCCCTCAAGATGGTGTGTCTGCCAATTCCACCACCCTGGCGACAACACGCGCAACCAGTACGGTTGCGCAGACAACGCGATGGTGCCCCTGGCCTGGATTCGAACCGACGACCCGCGCCTTACAGGGGCGCTGCTCTGCCAACTGAGCTACAGGGGCAAACTCTTGGCGCCCCCACACGGATTCGAACCGCAGACTTCGGTTTTGGAGACCGACGCGTTGCCAGCTACGCCATAGGGACGGCAAAACTTGGTGGAGGTGACCGGAATCGAACCGACGACATCCTGCTTGCAAAGCAGGCGCTCTCCCAACTGAGCTACACCCCCGAGAACAAATTCGCTAAAGAACCTCGTTCATCGCCCACCAAGAGCGGGCGCGACGCACCAACAAAAAACCCGGTGAACCTCGCGGTCGACCGGGCTTGGGAATCTCTGCTGGAACCCTTTTCAGGCGTTCCCTCCCGCGCCCGGCGCGCATGGTGGAACCCATGCGGATGGAAGCGCCGCCGGTGTACGCACGTACGCGCGCCATTCTGCGGCGATTGCGCAGGCTGCTTGCATTGTGGCGGCATTGCGTTGGGACATGACAGAGTTCCTAACCAGCGAGTTTCGATTCTACGCCGATAGCGCCGCGGCGTCTACAGATTTCGCAACCGCGGCGGATGCGCAACATCATTGCGCCAAAAATCAGCACGAATGCCCCGGGATGCGAAATCTGCGAAATTTCCATTGCTACCCTCCCATCCCCATCGCGATGCCCGGGCTCGAACTGGAGATGCAGTGTCGCCCCGCTCCGGCCGGAGAAAGAATCGATGTCGCATCGGGATGGCATCCGGCCAGGAACAGCATCATTTCGGTGCCGTCCTTGGCGAGATAGAACCGCACCATCTTCTCGTTGAACTCTTGCGCCTTGGCCGCCGGCACGCTGATCGCATCGATGCCGTGCGACATGAGAACGCCATTCATCATGAGGCGCGAGGTGCGCTTGTTGCCGTCGAAAAAGAACTGCTGCAAAGCGCCGAACAGGAAAAAAGCCGTGGCGCGCTCAAACGGTTCGCACCCTTGCAAGGTATCCACGCCCTCACGGAATGCCAGGTTCAACTCCGGTGCGCCAGGTAGCGTCGGCAGCGGTGCGTAGCGCCCATGCTCCCCTAGGCCGACATCCGGAGTGTAATTCGTCTCCTCCCCCTCGCCGCGGAAAACACCCCATTCCAAGGCTTCCTTGCGCGCGACGATGCCGTTTAGTTCCGCGAATACCGGCTTGGAGAGAGAAAACTGGCCGCCCTTGACCATCGCGATCAGCATCTTGGATGCTTCTGCCAAGTTCAGGACCTGCTCCTGGTCCGAGACCTTCCGCCCGCCGACGGTTACGCCATCCAGCAGAGTCTGGACTTCCGGGAATGTAAACGGATTGCCTTCGAGCACCGATGCGTCCCATACGAACTCCGGCAGCATCTTGTGGAAACGGAAGCAGGCCCGATCCACCGAGTGAGACGGAACGCAAGCCGGCACCACAGATCGATCCCACCGAAAGCCAAGCGCATCAAAGTCCATCATGACACCCCCAAAGAAGCCTGCACTTCCAATCGCGGCAGGAATCGCCGTTGCTCAACCCGCCACTGGACCGGAATCTTCGACTGGGGCAGGCTCCTGATCTCGGAAAAATGTATCGCGCACACCATCCTCGATCACGGAAAACGATTGGCATCCTCGCCTTGGCCGAGGCCACCGCTCGATGAGCGGGAATGCGAGGGATTCCTACGCTCAAGCATGGGCTTCTCCTTGCTGGAGCTACTCCCCCATCCCCAGCACGATGTCCGGGATCGGCACGTTGACCGCCCGGGCGATGGCTGTGACCTCGGGGACATCAAGCGAGAGATCCCGCTCGATCCGGGCGATGCGCTCGGCGCCAGCCTTATCGGCTTTGACGAGGTCTTCCTTTGCCGCGGCGAGCCGCGATTCGATTTCCTGCTTCCGGGCGGCGGCGGCGGCCAGGGCAGCCTCGCGTACGCGCTCCTTCTGCGCCCACTCATCCTTGCCCCGCAAGAGTGGCTTCACATTCCGGACGGACAGCCGATCCACCTCCGCGGCAGCCGTCGGCAGAGCCACCTCGAGTTCAGCGATCTCGGCCCGCAGCGCGGCAGGCCGCGCGCGCAGCGCAGCCAGTTCCGCCTCGAAGTCCCCACGCACCTGCTTGGCGCGCGCGGTGACCCGGTCCGGCATGTCCGACGGCACCATGCCCGACTCGACCAACTCCCGGAGCGCATCCCAGCCCGAAGAAGACAGATACTTCATCATGCCGGGACGCCGGCGCTCGATATCGCCAACGACGTCCGTCGTCGGCTCGGCGCCGGTGCCGTCGGGACGGACCCACTTGACACCAAAGAAGCTCACGCCGCCGGCGTTGTCCGGATCGAGCGGGATCGCGCCGCCGTCGGATTTGGCGACGATCAAGCTGGCCAGCGTGCGCCAGCGCTCAACGGAATGAACTGCCTGCAGCGATTCCGCCGACAATGCCTTTGGCGTCGGCGTCTTTGTCAGATCGCGCGCCTTCGCGGACGCGGCCAGCGATAGCGCCATGGACTGCCAGGCGCGCGCTTCCAACTCGTGGCCCATGGCCGCAGCCGCGCCAGCACGAACGTATGGAATTTGTGAATCCCTGCCCTCCTGGACACCCTTCTTGTGCTCAGCAGCCAACTGGGCGTCGCGGGCGCGGCGGGCGGCTTCGGCGGCCGCAAGCGCGTCTCCCTCCCGTCCGGCCGCCTCAATCGCATCCCACTTCTGATCCACCTCGCGGAAGGCATCCATCATCGCGAGCCACCCGGCGTTGTCGCCCGCTCCAGCGTATTTGTTTGGATCGATCATGGCCAGTATCCTTTTTCTGCGCATCCCGGCGCTAAGTCGACGATGCGCACTCGCGTTCTCAGATCAATGCATCGGAACAGGCTCAGATCGCGCACTCCGATCTCCCCAGACCTGATACGACGGACGTCGTCTTCGTCTCGGGCGCGAAGTATCAGATCCAAGTCCTCGCAACGTGCGGGATCGCCGTCGCGCATGAGATTTGGAAGCGATTGCGCATTCACGATTTTACTGCCCGACGCCCTTTGCAGTGCCTATTGCACCACGCTCAGCACGCTACCGCAAACCGCAACACCGATCAACCGCGCACAACCAAGCCCACAGGCCGCCAAGCAAATCCGCCTAGCCCTAGCTGCTCGGGGTGTCGTGAACCGAACTCGCATCCGCCGATCCCCCGCCACCGCCAGATCCCTCCGACTTTTGCGCGGGTTCGGCAGGCGCCCCGGGATTCCCAGGGGCGCGCTGCGCCTTATCTGCTGCGCCGGCCGCCTGCCGCCCAACATCCTTCACCCCGCCCCCGAACCGTCCGCCAAACATCTGTAGGGACTGGTGCGCATGCTGTTCCGCATCACCATAGTCCACGCCCATGGACTGCCCGAGCCAGCGCATGACGGTTCGGGGGACCATCGTGATCAGGTGGACCGACTTGTTCGTCACAAGGTAGATCGATGTCATGATGATCACCAGCTCCGCGATCGCGGAGAGCGGGCCAACCACGCTGCCGCTCATTTCGCTCGCAAAGGCAATCTGCAATCCGGTACCGATGTACCACACCGAGACGTTCATCATCAGAATCGTCAGGAACAACCCGAAAATCAGCAGCACAGGTCGCCCCAGGATGTCGAGCATGTGGAAGTACCCGGCGCGCGCGGCAGATCCAAGCATTCCGTCGCCCTCGGGCAGGATATGGCTGAACGCCCACAGCGGGGCCGCGATCAACATCTCGAGCCCCATGACCATCCATCCGATCACGGCAAGCTCGAAAACGATCGCCGGCATCAGCGGAAGGTAGTAGGCGCCGACAGAGAAAAAAGCGATAGCCATCGCCGCGGATGTCCACACCATCGGGGAGATTGCCTTGATCGCCGCATCCGCTCCGGCCGGAATCGCAGCAACCAATCCCGTCGCCGCTCCAGCGATAGATCCCAGAACGGGAATGGCGGTTGCAGCCGCCGATTCGTTGCGTGCCGCGTTGAATGCGGTTGCTGCGGCCGCACGAACCCCCGCGTACCACGCAGGGATCGTCAGCGCCGCATCGAGTCCGAGATTCGAGGCGGTCTGCACGCTGCTGATTGCGTCAATGCCGGTTTGCCCGAGCCCGCCGGCGGTAATGCCCCCGCCAGCCATAGCATTGATGATTGCGCTATTCGCCCGCAGTAGCGGGGCGCTTGCCCAGCAAGTTGCCATCGACCATATCGATGCGCTGCTCGAGAGCGCGTCCGGGCAATCCCCCCCGGGAGCCGCCTGCGCTCCCGCTGCCGCCAGGGAGCCGGATGACCCAAAATTACCAGACGAAGCCGGACCGCTTGCCGCCTCGGTCGCCGCGTACGAATCCGCGAGCGAGATGGCGTTGGTCAGCGCCGCCGAGTTGATACCATTCAACATCGAGCTATCGCCGGGACTGTAAGTCACCGAGGCGGTGACGTCCGACGCCATCTTGTTGAAGTCGCTCAACTGGTAGAAGTACACGCCAGCGCCGGCCCACCCCTGATTCGACGCATTCGAATAGAACTGGTTGAGCGCGTTCGCATACGCAGTGCCGGCATTGGTGAAATTGGCGCCAATGCCCGTCTGAACTGCATTGGCGTACGCAGACTGCGCCTGAGCGAACAACCCAGGCGGAATCACGGTTCCATTCTGACCGACACTGGTCGCCCAGCTCATCGCATCAAGCGCAGCCTGATGCATCACGGTCGACATTACGGCCTGGATGCCGTTCATCACGCCCGCGCAAACCCAAGGGGAGCAATTTACGCTGATGGTTCCAATCGCCGATGGCGGGATGGTCCCGCCGGAACCGCTGGTCGCCTGAAATCCCATGACAAATCCGGTTTGATTCCCGGACGCCAC
>JAKAIB010000106.1 GCA_021814605.1 Pseudomonadota bacterium
CGGCGGCTGCGCGAGCTGTGCAGCGAGCACGGCGCGCTGCTGATCTGGGACGAGGTCATGACCGGTTTCCGCGTCGCGCTCGGCGGCGCGCAGCAGGTCTACGGCATCCGTCCGGATCTGGTGGTGATGGGCAAGGTCATCGGCGGCGGCATGCCGCTCGCGGCTTTCGGCGGTCGTGCCGACGTGATGCACAAGCTGTCGCCGCTCGGCGCCGTCTACCAGGCGGGAACGCTGTCGGGCAATCCGGTCGCGGTCGCCGCCGGCATGGCGCAACTGCGGTTGGTCCGGCAGCCGGGGTTCTACGACCGGCTGGCTGCCGCCACGCGCGAACTGATGCAGGGTCTCGACGCCGCTGCGGCGCGCCACGGCGTGCGCTTCCGTACCGACAGCGAAGGCGGCATGTTCGGCTTCTACTTCGCCGACGCGCTGCCGCGCAACTATCCCGACATCGCGCGTGCCGACGTCGAAATCTTCAAGCGCTTCTTCCATGCCATGCTCGATCGCGGCGTCTATCTCGCGCCGAGCATGTACGAGGCGGGATTCGTGTCGGCGGCGCACGGCCCCGACGTGATCGCGGCCACGCTGCAGGCAGCGGACGCGGCCTTCGCGGCACTCGCCGCGGGCTGAAAGTCCGGCCCGCGAATGCGGCTCGCGGCTATCGCGGGATCCGCACGTCGTTCATGCGCGCCGCGATGACGCCGGTCCGCGCATTCATGTACGGCGAATACAGCCGGCGCTGGTAGATCCGCGGCGCCGGCAGCATCACCGCCAGCCGCGCCGCCTGGGCCGGCCCCAGCCGTGCGGCGCTGGTGTGGAAATAGGTCTGCGCCGCGGCCTGCGCGCCGTAGATGCCGTCGCCCCATTCGACGCTGTTGAGGTAGATCTCCAGGATGCGGCGCTTGCCGAGGATGCCTTCGAGCATGAAGGTGATCACCAGCTCCTGCGCCTTGCGGACATAGTCGCGCTCGGGCGAGAGGAACAGGTTCTTGGCGAGCTGCTGGGTGATGGTCGAGCCGCCGACCACCTTGTCCCGCCGCTCGTAGCGCCGGCTGTGGTTCTTGTCCCAGGCGTCGCGGATCGCGTCCCAGTCGACGCCGTCGTTGGTGAGGAAGGTTGCATCCTCCGACGCCACCACCGCACGCTTGAGGTGGGGGCTGATGCGGTCGTAGCCGACCCAGTCATGTCGCCACGGCGCCGGATCGCCGGAGCGCAGCAGCTGCAGCTGCGCCGCGCGCATGAAGCTGGTGCTCGACGGTGGCACGACGGTCCAGATCGCGATGCGCAACGCGAAATAGCCCTGCAGCACCGCGATCGCCAGCAGCGCCAGCCATAGCACCCGGCGCCACCCCGGCGCGCGCGTCGATCCGACCATGTTCAGTCTGCCGCGATGGCGAGTTCGGCGCGCAGCACCGCCAGCACCGGTGCGGTATCGGGTGCCTCGCCGTGCCACAGGGTGTAGCTCTGCGCTGCCTGCTCGACCAGCATGCCCAGACCGTCCCAGGCGGTCGCCCCGGCGGCGCGCGCCTGGGCGACGAACGGCGTGTCCTGTGCGCCGTACATCAGGTCGTAGGCCCAGATTCCGGGGCGCAGGACGCCCTCGGCGAGTTCGAGCCCGGCCCCGCCGAGGCTCGCGGCGGTGGCGTTGACGACGCCGTCGGCCCACTGCCGCGGCGGCTCGGCCACCACCTGCAGGTCCGTGCCGTGCTGCGCGGCAAGGGCGCCGTGTCGGGCCGCCAACGCCTGTGCGCGGTCGCCGGTGCGGTTCCACAGCGCGATGGCGCGCACGCCTGCGGTGATCAACGGACCAAGGATGCCGCTGGCGGCGCCGCCGGCGCCGAGCAGCAGCAGCCGCCGGCCTTCGAGCGGCCGGTGCGGATCGCCGCCGAGCAGCCGGGCCAGATCACGCACCAGGCCGATGCCGTCGGTGTTGTCGCCCCAAAGCCCGGCTTCGTCCCAGCCGACGGTGTTGACCGCCTGGGCGAGTTGCGCGGCGGCGCTGCGCCGCTTGCACAGCCGCCACGCGTCGAACTTGAACGGCACCGTCACGTTGGCCCCGACCCCGCCCTCGGCGCGGAAGGCGTCGAGTGCCTCGGCGAAGCCGTCGACCGGGGCGAGCCGCGCCTCGTAGCGCAGCGCGACGCCCGTCTGCGCCGCGAACAGGGCGTGGATGCGCGGCGACCGGCTGTGCGATATCGGATTGCCGAAGACCGCATACAGCGGCGCCGCGCGGGAGGTCGTGTCGGTCATGGTCGGTTCGTTCCTGTCTGCACCGGGGCCTGCACCGCCGCTCTGACACCTTGGTCGCGGGTGAAGCGGAAGCGCGAGATCACGACGATCTGATCGGCCTCGCGCAGCATCGCGTGGGTGAAACGGCCGAACGGCTGCGCGGCCGCGACGATCGCCCGGGCCTGGCGGTCGAGCATGGGGTTGCCGGAACTGCGCACCACCTCGGCGCGCAGCAGCCGGCCGTCGGCGTCGATGGTCATCGCCATGATCAGGTCGCCGTAGAGCTTGGTGCCGGAGGTTTCCGGGAAGTCGCGCGTGCCGAGATGTTCGATCTTCTGCCGCAACTGGTCGTAGTACACGGCATAGGCCGCCTCGCGTGTCGACGGCCCGATGTAGCGGCGGCGCGGCATCGCGTTCTGCTGCTCGATGCGGCGTTCGATCGCGCCGAGAAGGTCGAGCAGCTGCTTGTGCTTCTGCTCCAGTTCCTGCCGGGCCTGGGGGTCGGTCTGCTGCAACGCCGTCTGCGCCAGCTGGACGACCTGGCGGCGCACCTGGGTGAGCAGCAGCTGCTGCTTCTGCTCCAGATCCGAGCGGCGGCGCTGCTGGTCGCTGACGGAATCGCCGTTGGCGAACTGCGCGCTGAACGGCAGCGGGGTCGTCGCCAGCCCGGTTCTGGCCTGTCCGCCGCCGTCGAGGTTGCTCTGCGCGATCGCCTGCGGCTTGGCCGGAGCGTCGACGGTGCGCTGGTTGACCAGCACGACGTCCAGCGGCGCGTTGTCGAACACCCGGTTGAACGTCTCGGGTGCGGCGAACCGGAGGCTGAGGATGGCCGCGTGCACGCCGACCGAGGCGATCAGCGCCCAGTGCAGGGGAGTGAGGGCACGCAGGCGCGGCGGCAGGGTCATGGCGGAAGACAGCAGGCCGCCGATTTTACGAAGTCTGCTGTGCTGCGCCGGACGGCTCCGCGGCTGCGGCAGCGTCGTCCTCGACGTCGACTGCGACGCTGATCGGCGCCGCCAGCGCGGCCGCGTCCTCCTCCTCGGCATCGGCTTCGGCTTCGGCCGCCGCGGCGTCGGCCGGGATCTCGAGCGGCCCGAGGATGCGGCCGTGCGCCTCGAGAGTGATCAGGTCGGTCCCGGTCACCTGCACGCGGACGCGGCTGCCGCGCGGCAGGCCCTGCGCGCCGAGCGCGGGGAAGACCAGCGGCAGGCCGTCGATCCGCACGGCACCGTCGCGCAGCGTCGACGCGTCGAAGGTGTCCAGTCCCTCCTGCGCGAGATAGCGCAGCGTCCAGTAGCGCTCCAGCGCCGCCTGGTGGTCGGCGTAGGCCTTGTAGGTGTCCTCGAACGCCTCGACGATGGCGAACAGCAGCGGGTCGCGCGGCTTGAACGGTGCGCTCAGCGGTGCGGTCATGCCGTGGCGGGCCGCGGCGATCAGCTGACCCTGATTGACCAGGTCGACGTAGCGCCGCAGCGGCGAGGTGCACCAGGCGTACTGCGCCACGCCCAGTCCCTGGTGCGGTGCCGGCTTGAGCCCCATGCGGGTGCGCAGCGTCGCGCCGTAGCCGCTCTGGCTGCGGTAGATCGCCGGCAGCCCGAGCTCGGCCAGCCACTGTCCCCAGGTGGCGTTGGCGAGGATCATCAACTCGGCGACGATGGTGTCGAGCGGCGCGCCGCGCAGCCGCGGTTCGATCCGCACCCGCGCGGCGTCGGCGCCCTGTTCCAGGCCGTCGATGCGGAAGGTGTAGTCGACCCCGCCGGCGCGCTCGGGCCGGCCGCGGACCTGCTCGCGACCCTGCTTCAGCCGTTGCGCGAACCGCCATAGCCAGGCCAGTTCGGCCGCGTGGGGGAACGGAGCCCCTGTGTTCGTTTCGCCTCTTGCCTCGCGCGGGGATTGCGCGGCGCCTGCGGCGGTCGTGCCTTCTGCTCCGGGTTCCAACGGCTGGTCCGCGAGGGCGGCGAGGGTGGCTTCGGTCACGGCCGCGTCGAGCTGGTCGTGGCGCAGGTTGCTGGCGATGCGGACCTGCTCGACCCGAGTGTCGAACGTCACCGGCCGGAAGTCGGCGTCGACGGTGCAGTACAGCGACAGCGCCGGGCAGGCGCGGCCGGCCTCCAGGGTGAAGGCCTGCACCAGCGCGTCGGGCAGCATGGTGATCTTCTCGCCCGGCATGTAGACCGTCGACAGCCGGTTGCGCGCCACCTGGTCCCAGTCGGAATCGCGGACCATCGCCAGCGCTGGCGCCGCGATGTGGATGCCCACGCGCACGCGGCCGTCGTCCAGGCGGCGCAGCGAGAACGCGTCGTCGATCTCGGTCGTCGCCGAATCGTCGATGCTGAACGCCTCGGCGTCGGCCAGCGGCAGTTCGCCGTCCACCCGCGGGATGGGCAGCGACGGAAAGCTCGTGCCTTTGGGGAAGCGCTCCAGCAGGAAGCGCTGCATGTGGAACGTCCAGGGCGAGGCGATCGCCCCGGCATCGCGCAGCAGCGCCAGGGCGCCGCGGCCGGTCTGCTTCACCGCCAGCGCGACGGCCTTGTATTCCGGGCCGTTCTTGTCGGGCTTGAACAGGATGGCGTAGAGCTTGTCGGCGATCGCCGGCGGGCAGCGGCCGGCCGCGAGATCGGCGGCGTCGGCCTCGATCTGCCGCTGCTGCTGTTCCTTGCGCGCGATCGCCGCGAGTGCTGCCTGGACCTGCTGTGCCGGCGCCTTGCGGAACGACCCGCCGCGGCCGCGCCGCTGGAAATAGTGCGGAGCGCCGAACAGCCGCAGCAGGATCGCCGAGCGCTGCGCGGCGTCGGGACGGCCGCCGTAGTAGTCGGCCGCGACCTGGTCGAAGTGGAATTCGTCCTCGGGGGCGAATTCCCACAGCAGGTCGAGGTCGATGCCGTCCTGCTGCGCCAGCGCCCAGGCGAACAGCTCCGGCGGCGCCGGCTGGTCGAACCGCACCAGCGCCTGCGCCGTCTTGATCTTCTGCCGCTTGCCCGATTCGAGCTCGACCTGCAGGCTGGCGTCGGTTTCACTCAGCACGCGGCCGGCGTGGAACTTGCCGCCGTCCTCGAACAGCACGCCGCTCATCGATCCGCCCCCTGCGCCGCGTTCACAGCGACATGCCGCCGTGAACCTCGATCACGGCGCCGTTGATATAGCTCGCCTCGCTGCTGGCCAGGAAGGCGTAGACGTTGGCGATCTCCTCCGGCTGGGCCAGGCGGCGCAGCGGGACGCGCTCGCGCATCGTCTCCAGCACCTTGGCGGGGACGGTGTCGAGGATCGGCGTCTGGACGAATCCCGGTGCGACGGCGTTGACCCGCACGCCCTTGGGCCCCAGTTCGCGCGACCAGGTCTTGGTGAACCCGATGACGCCGAACTTGCTCGCCGCGTAGTTGGTCTGGCCGTAGTTGCCGTAGATCCCGACCACGCTCGACGCATTGAGGATCGCCCCGCTGCCGCGCGCCACCATCGCGCCGGCGACGATCTGGCTGCAGCGGTACACCGCGCGCAGGTTGACGTCGATCACCGCATCGAACTGCTCGTCGGTCATCGCCAGCAGCCGGGCGTCGCGGGTGATGCCGGCATTGTTGACCAGGGTGTCGATCCGGCCGAACTGCTGCAGCGCCTGCTGGACCAGGGCATTGAACGCGGCGCGGTCGGCGACGTTGAGCGCCTGCGCCAGCACCGTGGCGCCGCCGGCGCGCAGTTCGGCCGCGGCGGCTTCGAGCGGATCGGGATGCAGGTCGCACAGCACCACGGTGGCGCCTTCGGCGGCGAACTTGCGTGCGGTCGCCAGCCCGATGCCCTGGGCCGCGCCGGTGATGATGGCGATGTTGTCTTGGAGTCGCATGGTCGGTTCCGGAAGTCAGTCGGTGGAAAGGGCTGCGGCATCGGCCGCCGCGCCGCACCAGCACAGCGTCGGCTCGAGATGCCGCGTGGGGTAGTCGGACAGGGCATGGTCGCCGCCGTCGAGCAGCTCGGTGCGGGCGCCGGCGTATCGCGCGGCCATCTCGCGCCAGTCGAGCACTTCGTCGCCCTTGGCGATCACGGCGAAAAAGCGCTCGGGATGCGGCACGGGCCGGCGCAGGTCGCCGATCTCGAGGGCGCGCAACTCCCGCACGTGTTCGGCGGTGAAGCGGAATTCGAGTGCGGGATCGTGCCAGGCGGTCTGGGTGCCGATGTGGCCGGCCAGGTCGCGGGCCGGATCGACCGCCGGGTTGAGGAGCGCGGCACGGCAGCCCAGCGTTTCGGCGAGATGGGTCGCGTAGAAGCCGCCGAGCGAGCTGCCGATGATGCACAACGCCTCGGGCGCGACGCCGGCCACCCGTTCGCGGCACAGTGCGATGGCGGCCGCCGGCGACGGTGGCAGCTGGGGGCAGATCCAGCGCACCGGCGCCGCGCCGGCCGCCTCGCGCGCACGGTTGATCTCCTCGATCCGGCGCGCGGTGACGCGCGCCTTGGCCGACGCCGGGGACGAGCGGAATCCGTGGAGGTAGAGCAGGGTGGGTGCGGGCATGGACGCTCGGGGACTGCGGCGCGATGCACGCCGCCCCCGAATGCTACCCGCGCCGGTCGCAGCGCCGGAGCCGCCCGGCGCGCCAGGTCGCGACGCGGCCGACCTAACGCTGGGTCGGCAGCGGCGTCGGCGGCGGCGAGGCCGAGGCATCGGGCATGCCTTCGTCCTCCGGCCAGTCGCGGATGTATGCCTTGAGCATCTGGTTTTCGAAGTCCTGCTCACGGACCACGGCGCGGGCGACGTCGCGGAACGAGATCACGCCGAGCAGGGTGTCGCCCTGCATCACCGGGATGTAGCGCGTTCCGCTGTCGAGCATGGTCCGGCGCAACGCGTCGAGCGTGGTGTCGGGGCCGCAGATCTCGTAGTTGCGGTCCATCCGGGCCGCGACCGCCGCGTCGCCGAGGCTGCCGCCGCCGTCGGCGAGCGCTGCGATGACTTCGGCGAACGTCAGCATGCCGGCCGGGCGTCCCTGGTCCATCACCACCAGCGAGCCGATGTCGTGCTGCGCCATCGTCTGCACCGCGTGCAGCAGCGGTGTCGTCGGCGTCACGGTGTAGAGGGCATTGCCCTTGACGCGCAAAATGTCACTGACCTTCATCCTCGTCTCCCTCGGCGCGACCGGCCCGGTGTGTCGACAACTATAGCCAGCCGCCGGCGCTGCCGCCAGCGCATGTTTCACCTAGGATGGCCGCTGGCAGCACCCGACCCTTCGAAGAAATCCGATGACCGCATCCCCGCATCCATCCGACGCGCCGCCGGCGCATGCCCTGGTGCTGATCCACGGCGCCGGCGGCGATTCGACCGTCTGGGCGGCGCAGCTCGAATGGTTCGCCGCACGCCACCGGCCCGCGCTGGCGCTGGAGCTTCCCGCGCATGGCGGGACCGAGGGGGCGCCGCTGGCAAGCGTCGAGGCGATGGCCGACTGGGTGCTGCACGAGATCACCACGCGCGGACTGGGCAAGGTGGCGCTTGCCGGGCACAGCATGGGATCGCTGGTGGCGCTGCACGCCGCCGCGACGCAGCCGCAACGCGTCTGCGCCCTGGCGATGCTGGGCACCGCGGTTCCGATGCGGGTGTCGTCGCGGCTGCTGGCGCAGGCCGAGGCGGATCCGCTGCATGCCATCGACAACGTCGTGCGCTGGTCGTACGCCCAGCCGGCGCCTGATCATCCGCCGTCCGGATTCCAGTCGCCGCAGCAATACCGCGAGCTGCTCGCGCGGCAGCAGGCCGGGTGGACCGGCGGCAGCCTGCTCGCGACCGACCTGGCCGCGTGCGACCGCTATGCGGCCGGCGAGGCGTCGGCCCGGCGCTGGACCGGTCCGACGCTGCTGCTGCTGGGCCGGCAGGACCGGATGACGCCGCCCGAGAACGCGGCAACGCTGCGTGCGGCGCTGGCGGGCGCGCGCACCGAAGTGTTCGACTGCGGCCACAACCTCATGGCCGAAGCGCCGCTGGCGGTGGCGCAAGCCCTGGGCGACTGGCTGGAGCGGAGCGTCGACGCGCTGCCGGGCTGACGGCCGGCGCTCCAGACCCGGCGGGGATCGCGCAATCGGCAACGGAGGCGAGTCGCACCCGCGCCGGACCCCAGGCGGTCAGCGCGACCCGGCCGTCGCCGACGATGCGGTATTCCTCACCCGGATGCAGGAAGACGTCGTCGGCGCAGCCCTCCTCGGTCAGCCAGATGCGCGCCGGCGCCGGCTCGCCGGGCAGCGCATGGGCCGCGGTGACGGTGACCAGCCGGCCGCGGGCGCCGCGGAGGATCAGGCTGTCGCCGGCATGGAGTGTCGTCCAGTCGCGTTGGAGCGCAACGATGGCGGGGCGGTCGAGGGGGAACATGGCGGTCTCCATAGCATGAATGCAACGAATGCAGTCCGGGGCTATCCTCGGGACGGTCACGGCCGCGATCGGGGCTGTGATGTCATGCAGTCTAGGCAGGGGCGGCGCAACTGAAAAACGACGATTTCGACTGTCCATCATGCACAAAACGAATGATTGACCGCACTTCGGAAGCGCCGGGCACGGCGCGGGCCGTGCATCCGCCGCGCAGCCGGCAGGTCGACGCCGGCTACCTGCGCGGGTTCGAGGCGGCGGCACGGCTGGGCAGCTTCACCGCCGCGGCGTCGGAACTGGCGTTGACCCAGTCGGCCCTCAGCCGGCAGATCCAGGCGCTCGAATCCAGCGTCGGGGTCGCGCTGTTCGTTCGCGAAGGGCCGCGGGTGCGGCTGTCGCCCGCGGGCGAACAGCTGGCCGGGGTGGTGCGGCAGGCGCTGCTGAACCTGGATGCCGCGGTCGAGGCGCTGCGGGCGGTGCCCGGACGTCCGCGGGTGCAGATCACCACCTTCGCGTCGCTGGCAAGCATGTGGCTGATCCCGCGGCTGGCCGATTTCCAGGCGGCGCATCCGGAAATCGACATCGCGGTTGACGCGTTCGACAACGTCAGCGACCTGGATGCCAGCCCGATCGACGTCGCCATCCGCCGGCTGCACGCCGGCCATGCGCTCGCCTCGTCGCCGGGAACGCAGTTCCTGTTCGCCGAGACCATCACCCCGGTGGTCAGCCCGGCGCTGCGGTTGCCGGTGGAGGGCCCGCTGGATCTCGACGACCTGCCGCGCTGCGTGTGGGTCGACGATGTGCGGACCGTGGCCTCGCCGCCGATCGCCCGGTCCAACCTGCAGGCGCTGTCCTGGTCCGGCTGGTACGCCGGGCTGGGTCGGCCGATGCCCGAGCCGGCGCGCTGGCTGCGGTTCAACTACACGTATCAGGTGATGCAGGCCGCGGTCGCCGGACAGGGCGTGGCGATGGGGCAGATCGGGTTGATCCGCGATCTGCTGGCGGCCGGCACGCTGATCGCGCCGCTGCCTCAGCGCGTCGACGCCGGCTACGGCTACTACCTTGCGGTGCGCACTGCGGCGGCGCAGCGCCCGGAAGTGCAGGCGATGGTCGACTGGCTCCGGCGGCAGTTCGCCGCGTGGATGGAGATCCCCGTCTGAGCCGCCGCGGCGTCAGCCGCGCCGCAGCCGCTTGAGGGCAATGCGTGCCGGGTCGAGGCAGGCGGCCAGGTCGGTCTCGACCGGCAGCGGTTCGCCCTCGATCTCGGCGGCGACGCATTCGGCCAGCAACGCGGCCAGCGTCAGGCCGCGCGATCCCATGCCGGCGCAGACCGCCAGGCCGGGGTGCCGCGGCAGCTCGTGCAGTCGTTTGCCGGCCCAGCGCGCCGGTTCGGCGAGCGCGTCGCGCAGGTCGGGCACCGCCCCGCAGTAGGGCAGTCGGTCGGGGGAGACGGCGCGGAGGCCGACATGACTGCGCAGCCACGGCGCTGCGGCCGATTGCGGCACGGCGGCCGGCGCGGTGCCGTCGGCGAGCACGGCGACGCC
>JAKAIB010000107.1 GCA_021814605.1 Pseudomonadota bacterium
GGCGCCGTCGCTGTTCAGTGCGAAGAAGCGCCGCACCATCGCGATCAAGGCGGAGATGTGACCATGGAAACCCTGTCCAGACAACTGCGCGCGCTGTCGCTGCTGCTCGACTATCCGCGCGAGGCGGTGCACGCCGCGCTGCGCGAGATCGGCGCCGTGCTCGCGCCGCTCGACCCCGCGCGCTCCACCGGACCGCTCGCCGACTGCATCACCGCGATGGCGGACTGCGACCTGATGGACCTGCAGGCCGAATACGTCGACACCTTCGACCGCGGCAGCAGCACCTCGCTCAACCTGTTCGAGCGGGTCCACGGCGATTCGCGCGACCGCGGCCAGGCGATGGTGGACCTGCTCGCGCAGTACCGCCAGGCCGGCCTCGAACTGCAGGCGCGCCAGCTTCCCGACTATCTCCCCGTCTATCTCGAATATTGCTCGGTTCTCGACCCGAGCGCGGCGCGTGAGGCACTGGAAGAGGTCGCGCTGCTGGTGGCGCATCTCGTCGCCGCGCTCGACCGTCGGGGATCGCGCTGGCTGCCGGTGGCCGAAGCGGTGTGCCGCCTTGCCGGAGTCGACGACTGGCGCGCGCTGCTCGCGGCCGAAACCGGCGGCGACGTGGCGGCGGCCAGCCCGCCCGCCGAAGCCGACTGGACGCCCGCCGGCCTCGATGCGGCCTGGGCCGAGGCGCCGGTGGAGTTCCTCGGGGCCTGCAGCCCGCAATCATCCCGGCCGTCGGTGCAGACGGTGAAGTTCGTCGGTCGCGGCGCCGCCGCGGCCGCCAGGAGCTGACATCATGAGCCTGAACGATTTCCTCTTCGGCGTGTATCCCTACATCGCCGGCACGGTGTTCCTCGGCGTCAGCCTGGTGCGCTTCGACCGCGAGCAGTACCTGTGGCGCAGCGAGTCGAGCCAGCTGCTGCGCACCGGAACCCTGCGCCTCGGATCCAACCTGTTTCACATTGGCATCCTCGGGCTGTTCCTCGGCCACCTGTTCGGGCTGCTGACGCCGCTGGCGGTGTTCGAGGCGCTGGGACTCACCCCGCACGACAAGCAGCTGATCGCGATGACCACCGGGGGCAGCCTCGGGCTGCTGATCTTCGCCGGGCTGCTGCTGCTGATCTGGCGCCGGTTGACCGAGCCGCGCGTTCGCGCCAACACCAAGGTGATGGACTGGGTGACGCTGCTGTGGCTGCTGGCCACGCTGCTGCTCGGGCTGTCGACGCTGTTCGAGTCGGCGCAGCACCTGGGCGGCGCCGAGATGCTGCAGCTGATGGCCTGGGCCAAGCATGTGGTCACGTTCCAGGGCGTCAGCGCCGCGGCCGACATCGCCGGCGCCGCGTTCATCTTCAAGCTGCACATCGTGTTCGGGCTGACGCTGTTCCTGCTGTTCCCGTTCACCCGGCTGGTTCACGTCTGGAGCGGGTTCGCTTCGGTCGCCTATCTGCTGCGGCCCTGGCAGCTGGTCCGCAGCAAGCGCTGACCACGAGGAGATTGCGATGGACACGATCCAGCAACCGAGCGCCGCCGATGCCCTGATCGCCGCCCTGCGCGAGCGTGCCTGCGAACTCGGGATCGACGCCGCCGGCGACGAGGCGCGGCTCGAAGCCGTGCTGCAGCACGATGTGCAGATCCCCGAGCCGGACGAGGGCGAATGCCGGCGCTATTACGCGCGCAACACCGACCAGTTGCGGACCGGGGCGATCGTCGAGGCCGATCACATCCTGTTCGCGCTGACCCCGTCGACGCCGATCGACGCGCTGCGCGCCACCGCCGAGCAGACACTGGCCGAAGTGCACGCACAGCCCGACCTGTTTGCCCGCCGCGCGCGAGAACTGTCGAACTGTCCGTCGGCACAGGTCGGCGGCAACCTCGGCCAGCTCGGCATCGCCGACTGCGTGCCCGAGTTCTGGCAGGCGCTGACGGAGCATGGCCGGCCCGGCGTGCTGCCGCGCCTGGTCCGCACCCGCTTCGGCCTGCACGTCGTGCGCATCGCACGCTTCGAACCCGGAGTCCTGCCGCCGTTCGACGCGCTACGCAGCCGGATCGCGCGCACGCTGCGCCAGGAGTCACTGGTCGGCGCCCTGCGGCTGTATGCGGAGGACCTGGCGCGCCAGGCCTCGCCGGACTGACGCCGCCGCAGCGCACGGGTCCCGACCGAATCCGCGCCATGCCGACGGCCGCCGACAGCCAGCCCGATCCACCGTCGCCTTCGCCGGCGCCGGACGCGGACTTCGCCGCGACCCTGATCCGCACCCGGCAGCACGTCGGCCCGAAACGGCTGCATCCCCCGGGACCCGATTCCGCCCGGATCGACGCCTATTTCCAGGCTGCTGCCGCCGCCCCGGACCACGGACAGATCCTGCCCTGGCGCTTCGTCGTCATTCCGGACGCACGGCGCGGCGCGCTGGGGGAGGCCTTCGCCGCCGCGCTGCGCGAACGCGATCCGCAGGCCGCGCAGTCCGACCTCGACGAGGCGCGCGGCAAGGCACTTCGCGCGCCCTTCCTCGCGCTGGCGATCGTGCGCGAGGGCGGCGACGGCCATCCCGAGATCCCGCCGCACGAGCGGCTGGTTTCGCTGGGCTGCGCCATCCAGAACATCCTGCTGCAATCGCACGCCGACGGCTTCGCGGCGGGCCTGGTCAGCGGCAAGGCGCTCGAATCGCGCGCGATTCGAGCGCTGTTCGCGCTGACGCCGAACGAGCGCGCGGTGTGCTTCCTGGCCATCGGCACCGCCCTGCAGCGCAAGCCCGCGCGACAGCGGCCCGCGCCGGAGCGGTTCGTCAGCCGGCTCTGAGCCGGCGCGGCGCTCAGACGCCAGCGCGCTGCATCGAGGCCAGGAAGGTCTTGGCGTCCTCGAAGCCGACCACGCGGCCGACTTCCTTGCCGCCCCTGAAGAAGATGATCCCCGGCGGCCCGAACAGCGCGAAGCGCTTGAGCAATGCCTTGTCGTCGGCGGTGTTGGACGTCACGTCGGCCTGGAGCAGCGTCATTCCAGCCAGTTGCTGCCGCACGGCAGGATCGGGAAAGGTGAAATGCTCCATCTCCTTGCAGGACACGCACCAGTCGGCGTAGAAGTCGAGCATCACCGGCTTCGCGCTCGCCGCGACCGTGCGATCGAGGTCGGCCACGGTTCGAATGCGCTGGAACTGCACTGCGCCGGCCTCTGCCGTCGCGCCGGCGCCGCCATCGAACCCGGCGAGCGGTTGCAGCACGTTGCGGCTGCCCCCCGCCAGGCCGACGATCAGCGCCGCGCCGGCGATCGCCAGCGCCACCCCGAATCCCTTGAACAGCCGGGTCCAGCCCGACGCGTCGTCCGGAAGGCGATCGAACACCCGGAGATAGGTCGCGCTGATCAGCAGCAGCAGTGCCCAGAGCGCCATCAGCAGCCAGCCCGGCAGCACCGGCGCGATCATGTACAGCGCAGTCGCGAGCAGCAGCACGCCGAAGAAGGCCTTGACCCCGTCCATCCAGGCGCCGGCCTTGGGCAGCAGCGTCCCGGCGCCGAGGCCCACCAGCAGCAGCGGGACGCTCATCCCCGCAGCGAGCGAGAACAGCGCCACGCCGCCGATGAGTGCGTTGCCGGTCTGGCTGATGTAGAGCAGCGCGCCCGCCAGCGGCGCCGCGACGCAGGGGCCGACGATCAGCGCGGAGATCCCGCCCATCACGAACACTCCGGCGAAATGCCCGCCTTGCATCCGGTCCGAGGTCGACGACAGGCGGCTCTGCAGACTGCTGGGCACCTGCAGTTCGTAGAAGCCGAACATCGACAGCGACAGCAGCACCAGCAGCAGCGCGAACACCGACAGCACCCACGGATTCTGGAGCGTCGCCGCCAACCCCTGCCCGAGCAGGCCGGCGGCGACGCCGAAGGCCGTATAGACGATCGCCATGCCGAGCGAGTACGCCAGCGCCAGCGCGAAGCCGCGGCCGCGCGAGACCTTCTCGCCGTGACCGACGACGATGCTCGACAGGATCGGAATCATCGGCAGCACGCACGGTGTGAACGCCAGCAGCAGCCCGAAGACCAGGAACATCGGCACGATCGACAGCAGGCTGCCCGACGCCAGCACGGCACCGATGCGCGACGACTCGCCGGCGCCGGACGGCGGGAGGGCAGGCGCCGACGCCGCCACGGCCGGGCTGGCGGCCGGCTGGCTCTCCGCCTGGATTTGCGGTGCCGAGACCTTCGGCTGCGGCGTGCTGGCCCCGCTGCCCAGCAGTCCGGCGACGAGCGTGCTGCTCGTGCTGCCGCTGGCCGCCGCGGCGGGCGGGGCGGATTCGTCGCCGGCATCGGCAATCCGGACGGCACCGCCCGCGTCGAGGTTCACCGTCGCGACCTTGTCGATCGGCGGATAGCACAGCCCGGCATCGGCGCAGCCCTGGTAGGTCACGAGGACCGCGAACCGCCTCGGTCCCTTGACGATGGGCAGCGGCACGACGACCTGATTGCGGTAATGCGCGACGTCATGGCCAAGGTTCTGGTCGAACTTGACATGCGCGGGCGGGAAGGCGGGCTTGCCGAGTTCGAGTCCGGCCGTCTGCGGCTCGAAATGGAAGCGCTCCTGGTAGAGGTAGTAGCCCTGCGCGATCTTGAACTGCAGCAGCAGCGTCTTTGCATCCTGCACGCTCGCCGAAAACTGGAAGGCCTGGTCCGGTGGCAGATAGTCGGGCTGGGCCGCCTGCACTGCCGGCAATCCCAGCGCGGACAGCGCAAGGGCAAGCGCGAACAGGCCGCGGCACACCGAACGCCAGACGGAACGGAATCGAAGGACGGGCCGGGTCCGGCTGTGCATGGAACGTCTCCAGAGGGATCGTTGTTATCGGTGCGCGCCCGGTTCGGCAATCCGCCGAGGTCCGGTCTGCGTTGCAAATCGTTGCACACCAAAATATAAGAGAAGAACCATATTGGAATACGTCGGGAATTGCCCTAGGCGAAGGTCGGGCAAGGCACGGGCCGCACCAACAAAAACGCCAGCACGAGGCTGGCGTTCCTGTTCGACCGGTTGACGTTCCGCCGGCTTATTCGGCCTGCGCAGCGCCCGACTCGGCCGTCGCCACGTCCGGGCGGTCGACCAGTTCGACCAGCGCCATCGGTGCGTTGTCACCGATGCGGAAACCGAACTTGAGGATGCGCGTATAGCCGCCGGGACGGGTCTGGTAGCGCGGACCGAGTTCGTTGAACAGCTTGGTCACCGCATCGCGGTTGCGCAGCCGATCGAACGCCAGCCGGCGGTTGGCCAGAGACGGCTTCTTGCCGAGGGTGATCAGCGGCTCGACCACGCGGCGCAGTTCCTTCGCCTTGGGGACGGTGGTCTTGATGGCTTCGTGTTCGATGAGCGAGTTGGCCATGTTGCGCAGCATGGCCTGCCGATGGCTCGAAGTCCGGTTGAGTTTGCGCAGTCCGTTTCCGTGACGCATGGTGCTTTCCTTTCGTTATCGATCAAACCGGCCAGCCGGATCAGGTACTGGCCTTGCACACACCCGGGCGCCCTGCACCCGGACAAATCGTTGATGGCGCCGTCGATCAGCGCTTGTCGATGCCGCTGGGCGGCCAGTTCTCCAGCTTCATTCCCAGCGTCAGACCGCGCGCGGCCAGCACTTCCTTGATCTCGTTGAGCGACTTGCGCCCGAGGTTCGGCGTCTTGAGCAGCTCGGTCTCGCTGCGCTGGATGAGATCGCCGATGTAATAGATGTTCTCCGCCTTGAGGCAGTTGGCCGAACGGACGGTGAGCTCGAGCTCGTCGACCGGTCGCAGCAGGATCGGATCGTAGCTCTGCGCCCCGGCGGCGGCCTCGGCGGCTTCGCCCGTCTCCGCGCCTTCCAGGCTGGCGAAGACCGACAGCTGCTCGACCAGGATGCGTGCAGCCGAACGGATCGCCTCTTCGGCACTGATCGCGCCGTTGGTCTCGATCTCCATCACCAGCTTGTCCAGATCGGTGCGCTGCTCGACCCGCGCGCTCTCGACGGCGTAGCTCACCCGCCGCACCGGCGAGAACGACGCGTCGAGCACGATGTGGCCGATGCTCTTGCCGCCCTCGTCGCCGAAATTGCGCAGGTTCCCCGGCACGTAGCCCCGGCCCTTCTCGACCTTGATCTGCATGTCGAGCTTGCCGCCTTGCGACAGGTGCGCGATGACGTGGTCGGGATTGATGATCTCGACGTCATGCGGCGTCTGGATGTCGGCCGCGGTCACCACGCCTTCACCTTCCTTGCGCAGCGACAGCGTGACCTCATCGCGGTTGTGCAGCTTGAGCACCACGCCCTTGAGATTCAGCAGGACGCCGATCACGTCTTCCTGCAGGCCGTCGACCACCGAGTACTCGTGGAGCACGCCATTGATGCTGACCTCGGTCGGCGCGTAGCCGACCAGCGACGACAGCATCACGCGGCGCAGCGCGTTGCCCAGGGTGTGGCCGTAGCCACGCTCGAACGGCTCGAGCACGACCTTGGAACGATTGTTCCCGAGCGATTCGACGTTGATCGACTTGGGACGCAGAAGTGCAGTTTGCATGAGGCTTCCTGTTCAATACCCTCCGCACGTTACGCGGATAAGGCTGAGGTGAGCAAAAGCCGCAGCCCGCTGTGCGGGAGCGGCCGGAATGCCGCGCCTGACACCAAGCCGGGCGCGGAGAATGACGACGACGTCGTGATCAGCGCGAATAGAGTTCGATGATCAGCGACTCGTTGATGTCGCTGCCGAATTCGTCGCGGTCCGGCGCCTTCTTGAACACGCCCTCCATCTTGGAGGCATCGACCTGCACCCAGGCCGGGAATCCGCCCGATTCGGCGAGCTTGACCGCCTCCTGGATCCGTGCCTGCTGGCGCGACTTTTCGCGCACTGCGACGACATCCCCCGGCTTGACCAGGGCGGACGGGATGTTCAGCACCTTGCCGTTCACCGTGATGGACCGGTGACCGACCAGCTGGCGCGCCTCGGCGCGGGTCGAGCCGTAGCCCATGCGATAGACGACGTTGTCCAGCCGCGATTCCAGCAACGCCAGCAGGTTGGCGCCGGTATTGCCGCTGCGGCGCTGCGCCTCTTCGTAGTAGCGCCGGAACTGGCGTTCGAGCACGCCATACATGCGCTTGACCTTCTGCTTCTCGCGCAGCTGCTTGCCGAAGTCGGACGTCCGCGCGCCCGACGTGCGGCCGTGCTGGCCCGGCTTCGACTCGAACTTGACCTTGGAATCGATCCCGCGACGCGAGCTCTTGAGGAACAGATCAGCGCCTTCGCGCCGGGTCAGCTTGCCTTTTGCACCAATGAAACGTGCCACTTGGATATCCTTTCAATACTGCCATGCCGTCAACCGCATGGGAGCCCGAACCCGTCGGGCAGTGGTCTTCAGTTGTCCCGAACGCCGCGCGACGCGGCATTGCGGGAAGATCTCATGTCGCGATCAGACGCGACGCCGCTTGGGCGGCCGGCAGCCGTTGTGCGGCACCGGTGTCATGTCTTCGATCTGGGTGATCTTGATCCCGAGGTTGTTCAGCGCGCGGACCGCGGATTCGCGCCCCGGCCCGGGACCCCGGATCTGCACTTCCAGATTCTTGATCCCGTATTCCAGCGCGATGCGCCCGGCCTGCTCGGCAGCCACCTGGGCAGCGAACGGCGTCGACTTGCGCGAACCCTTGAAACCCTGCGCACCCGACGAAGACGCCGACAGCGCATTGCCTTGGCGATCCGTGATGGTGATGATCGTGTTGTTGAACGATGCGTGGACGTGCGCGATGCCGTCGGAGACGCTCTTGCGAACCTTCTTGCGGGTGCGCTGCGCGGCACTGCCCTGTGCGGATGGTTTAGCCATGGACTTCGATCCTCAATTACTTCTTCAGCGAAATGCTGCCCTTGCGCGGTCCCTTGCGCGTGCGCGCATTGGTCCGGGTGCGCTGGCCGCGAACCGGCAGGCCGCGACGATGGCGGAAGCCGCGATAGCAGCCCAGATCCATCAGTCGCTTGATGTTGACCGAGATCTCGCGCCGCAGATCGCCTTCGATCGTCAGCTTGCCGATCGCGTCCCGGATTTTCTCGAGCTCGCCGTCGGACAGATCCTTGATCCGCTTGTTATACGGAACACCCGAAGCATCGCAAATGGCGCGCGCCGTCGTGCGACCGATGCCGTAAATCGCCGTCAGGCCGATCTCGGAATGTTGATGTGGCGGAATGTTGATACCAGCAATACGTGCCATTGAATACCTCGAGCATCAAAATCGGTCTGGGCTCAGCCCTGACGCTGCTTGTGGCGCGGATCGGTGCAGATCACGCGCACCACGCCCTTGCGCCGGATAATCTTGCAATTCCGGCACATCTTCTTGACGGAAGCGCTCACTCTCATGATGGTCCTCTCTTACTTGGCGCGGAAAACGATCCGCGCGCGCGACAAATCGTAAGGCGTCAGTTCAACCGTCACCTTGTCACCTGGAAGAATCCGGATGTAGTGCATCCGCATCTTTCCGGAAATGTGGCCCAGTACCGTATGGCCATTCTCCAGCTTCACTCGGAAGGTCGCATTGGGAAGATTCTCAAGAATTTCCCCCTGCATCTGAATGACGTCGTCCTTGGACATAAATATTTCGTCAACGTGCTCCGCCCATGCCAGATTTGAAATTGGCCTTCTTGAGCAAGGCGTCGTACTGGTGCGACATTGCGTAGGCCTGCACCTGCGCCATGAAATCCATGGTCACGACGACAATGATCAGCAGCGACGTACCGCCGAAGCTGAACGGCACGTTGTACTTCAACACCAGAAACTCGGGCAGCAGGCAGACCAGCGTGATGTAGATGCCGCCGACCAGGGTCAGTCGCATCAACACCTTGTCGATGAACTTGGCCGTCTGCTCGCCAGGGCGGATTCCCGGGATGAACGCGCCGCCCTTCTTCAGGTTGTCCGCCGTTTCGCGACTGTTGAACACCAGCGCGGTATAGAAGAACGCGAAGAAGATGATCGCGGCAGCGTACAGCAGGATGTACAACGGCTGCCCGGGCGCCAGCGCGCCGGCGATGTTGCGCAACCACTCGAATCCCTTGGCCGCGCCGAACCAGCTCACCGCGGTCGCCGGTAGCAGGATGATCGATGACGCGAAAATCGGCGGAATCACCCCGGACATGTTCAGCTTCAGCGGCAGGTGCGAACTCTGGCCGCCGTAGACCTTGTTCCCGACCTGGCGACGCGCATAGTTGACCAGGATCTTGCGCTGGCCGCGTTCGACGAACACGACGAAATACGTGACCAGGACGACGATCGCGAGCACGAACAGCGCCACCAGGATGCTCATCGCGCCGGTACGCACCAGTTCAAGCAGGCCGGCGATGGCCTGCGGCAGGCCGGCGACGATGCCCGCGAAGATGATGATCGAAATGCCGTTGCCCAGACCGCGCTCGGTGATCTGTTCACCGAGCCACATCAGGAACATCGTCCCTGCGGTCAGCGTCAGCACCGTCGACAGCTGGAAGCCGAAGCCCGGGTTGATCACCAGACCCTGCGACGACTGCAGCGCAATGGCGATCCCGAACGACTGGAACACCGCCAGCACCAGGGTGAAATACCGCGTGTACTGGGTCGTCTTGCGCCGTCCGGCTTCGCCTTCCTTCTTCAGCGCCTCGAACGAGGGCACGACGTAGGTCAGCAGCTGCATGATGATCGACGCCGAGATGTACGGCATGATCCCCAGCGCGAACACGGTGAACCGTGCCAGCGCGCCGCCGGAAAACATGTTGAACAGCCCCAGGATCCCGCTCGAGTTGTTCTTGAACAACTGCTGCAGATGCGACGGGTCGATTCCGGGCACCGGAATGTGGGCGCCGACCCGGTAGACGATCAGCGCGCCGAGCAGGAACATCAAACGGCGACCGAGATCGCCGTACTTGCCCTGCTGTGTCCCGCTAGAACTGGCCATGTTCGTTCAGACCCCGCTGTTCGCCGTGCTGCCTCAGGCGACGCTGCCGCCCGCCGCTTCGATCGCCGCG
>JAKAIB010000108.1 GCA_021814605.1 Pseudomonadota bacterium
GTCCCTGTGGCATGAACACGATCGGTTGCCGCATGGGGCGGTTGCCGAGGATTGCGATGTGCCGCGCGTCCGCCACGGCGCCGGACTGCAGCACCGGTTCGCCGGTATCGAGTCGGCCGTCGTGATCGCGGTCGACGAACTGCAGCCAGGTGCCGGCGGTCCAGTCTCTGCTGCAGCCGGTCGCTGGATCGCCCGGACAAAGGGTGACCGGCCGATTGCGCGCGACCGCAGTCTGTCGGGCCAGATGGAACGCCGCGACCAGCGCATTGCTGGTTGCTGCGAGGCGGTTGGTCTGCAGCATGCGTTGCATTCCGGGAATGCCGACGGCGAGCAGAACCGCCGCCACCGCGGCGACGCTCAGCAACTCGATGAGGGTGAATCCGCGTGCCGGACGAACCACGCCAATGCCTCCGTCGACCCGAACGAATGCACTATCGTTTCGGAGATCCGCAGCGTAGTCTGCGGCAATCGCCGTGAACAGCAATTCGCCGTCAGTTCGGCTGCGTCACGGCGTCGCGGGTCGACGCAATCGTGGCGGCGCCAGTCGCCCGGCAACGCCACGGGCCGGTTTACGGCGTCTTCTTGATCACCGTCATCGCCGACGCGATCAGCCCGGCCGCTTGGCTCATGTCTCCGGGAACGATCAATGTCGTGCTGGTCTTGGCGATGTTGGCGTAGGCATCCAGGCCCTGCTGGGCGACCTTGAGCTGGACGGCCTCGCTGCCGCCGGGCTTGCCGATTGCCGCCGCGACCACCTCCAGCGCATGCGCCGTGGCATTGGCGACCGCCTCGATGGCTGCGGCTTCGCCCTGGGCGCGGTTGATCGCAGCCTGCTTCTCACCCTCGGAACGGGCGATGTAGGCCTGGCGCTCGCCCTCGGCCAGGTTGATCTGCTGCTGCCGGTCGCCTTCCGACTTGGCGATGACCGCGCGCTTCTCCCGCTCGGCGGTGATCTGGCGCTGCATCGCGTGCAGGATCTCGTTGGGCGGCGTCAGATCCTTGATCTCATAGCGCAGCACCTTGACCCCCCAGGTCGCCGCGGCCTCGTCGAGGGCGTTGACCACGCTGTGGTTGATGAATTCCCGCTCCTCGAAGGTCTTGTCGAGTTCCAGCCGGCCGATCACCGAGCGCAAGGTCGTCTGCGCCAGTTGGGTGATCGCGACGATGTAGTTGGACGCGCCGTAACTCGCCCGCATCGCGTCGGTCACCTGGAAGTACAGCACGCCGTCAACGGTGAGCTGGGTGTTGTCCTTGGTGATGCAAACCTGGCTCGGCACATCGAGCGGAATCTCCTTGAGCGAGTGCTTGTAGGCCACACTGTCGATGAACGGGACAATGATGTTCAGCCCCGGCTGGAGCGTGGAGTGATACCGTCCCAGACGCTCGAGCACCCACGCGGTCTGCTGCGGCACGATCTTGATCCCGCGAGAGATGAACAACACGGCGATGACGGCCACGACGATGGCGATTTCCATGAGATTTGACTCCGTGATGGGATGCGGTGGAATGCGAGCGGGCAGGGCGGTCAACCGGGGTGATGCGCCACCGGTGGATCATCCGTCCGCATGGACTTTGCCGTCGGCAGCGGATCGAGCAGCAGCACGTTGCCGTCCTGCCCGGCGATACGATGCGGGCCGACTTTGCGGGCGGCGGCCGGGTGCAGGCAGCGCGCCGGCCAGTCGGACCCGCGGTAATGCACCCGCGTCTCGCCTTCGGGCGACCATGTGGCGACCTCGACCGTCGCGCCCAGATCCAGGTTGTCGTGCCGGACATCTTCCGGCGTACGCCGCGAGAAGCGACGGCGACCGAAATACAGCCCGCAGACGGCGCCACCTCCCACAAGCGCGAACGCGATCCAGTCGACCGTCGGCGACAGTCCGGCATGTGCGGCCAGCGCCCCGGCGACGGCACCGAGCGACAGCATCAGCAGATAGAACGTTCCGCTGGCGAGCTCCAGCGCGACGAGAATGCCGGCGAAGATCCACCAGGCGACCGGGTTGTCCATCGGTTGCGCTCTCCCTGAGGCAGTTGCGGAACGTTCGTCCGAAGCGGCGGTCCCACCCCCGGTCGCGCCATTTCATCGGGGCGACCGGAAGCTGGTCCTAAACTCTCGCCACTTTATCGTTTCCGTCCCGGGGTCGTCATGCATTTTCGCTTTCCCATCGTCATCATCGACGAGGACTTCCGCTCCGAGAACTCGTCGGGTCTGGGTATCCGCGCACTGGCGCAGGCGATCGAGAAGGAGGGGATGGAGGTGCTCGGCGTCACCAGCTACGGCGACCTGTCGAGCTTCGCACAGCAGCAGAGTCGGGTGAGCGCGTTCATCGTGTCGATCGACGATGAGGAATTCGCCACGGCGGAGGAGGGTGTGGAACCCCAGGCGTTGCGCTCGCTGCGCGCGTTCATCGAGGAAATCCGCTTCCGCAACGCCGAGATCCCCATCTACCTGTACGGCGAGACCCGCACCTCGGGCCATATCCCGAACGACATCCTGCGCGAACTGCACGGCTTCATCCACATGTTCGAGGACACGCCGGAATTCGTCGCCCGGCACATCATCCGCGAGGCGCGCGCATACATGGATTCGCTGCCGCCGCCGTTCTTCCGCGCGCTGGTCGGGTACGCCGCCGACGGTTCCTATTCCTGGCACTGCCCCGGACACTCGGGTGGCGTGGCCTTCCTGAAGAGCCCGGTCGGACAGATGTTCCACCAGTTCTTCGGCGAAAACCTGTTGCGTGCCGATGTCTGCAACGCCGTCGAGGAGCTCGGCCAGCTGCTCGACCACACCGGGCCGGTCGCCGCCTCCGAACGCAACGCCGCGCGCATCTTCCACGCCGATCATCTGTTCTTCGTCACCAACGGCACCTCGACCTCGAACAAGATGGTCTGGCATTCGACCGTGGCGCCGGGCGACGTGGTCGTCGTCGACCGCAACTGTCACAAGTCCATCCTGCACGCCATCATCATGACCGGGGCGCTGCCGGTTTTCCTCACCCCGACGCGCAACCATTACGGCATCATCGGGCCCATTCCCCGAGACGAGTTCCGCGCCGAAAACATCGCCCGCAAGATCGCCGCCAACCCGTTGACTGCGCATCTCGCCGGCAATGCCAAACCTCGGGTGCTGACGCTGACCCAGTCGACCTACGACGGCGTCGTCTACAACGTCGACACCATCAAGCACATGCTCGACGGCGAGGTCGACACCCTGCACTTCGACGAGGCCTGGCTGCCGCACGCCTGCTTCCACGACTTCTACCGGGGCATGCACGCCATCGGGCCGGACCGCGAGCGCACCAGCGACACCATGGTGTTCGCGACCCAGTCGACGCACAAGCTGCTCGCCGGGCTGTCGCAGGCGTCGCAGATCCTGGTGCAGAACTCGAAGAACCGCGCGCTCGACTGGCACCGGTTCAACGAGGCCTACCTGATGCACAGCTCGACCTCGCCCCAATACGCCATCATCGCGTCGTGCGATGTGGCCGCGGCGATGATGGAGCCCCCGGGCGGAACGGCGCTGGTCGAGGAAAGCATCCTGGAGGCGATGAACTTCCGTCGGGCGATGCGCAAAGTCGACGCCGATTACGGCGAGGACTGGTGGTTCAAGGTCTGGGGGCCGGACCGGCTGGCCGAGGAGGGCACCGGCGAGCGCGACGACTGGCTGCTGCGCGCCGGTGACGACTGGCACGGTTTCGGCCAGGTCGCCGACGGCTTCAACATGCTGGATCCGATCAAGTCGACCGTGATCACGCCGGGGCTGAACATCAATGGCGACTTCGATGCCACGGGCATCCCGGCGGCGATCGTCACCCGTTTCCTGGCCGAGCATGGCGTGATCGTCGAAAAGACCGGGCTGTACAGCTTCTTCATCATGTTCACCATCGGCATCACCAAGGGCCGCTGGAACACGCTGGTGACGGCGCTGCAGCAGTTCAAGGACGACTACGACCGCAACCAGCCGCTGTGGCGCATCCTGCCCGAGTTCGTCGCGCAGAATCCGCAATACGAGCGCATCGGGCTGCGCGACCTGTGTCAGCAGATCCACGAGGCCTACCGCGCCCGCGACGTCGCCCGGCTGACGACCGAGATGTACCTGTCCGACCTGCAGCCGGCAATGACGCCGACCGAGGCGTATGCCCGCATCGCGCACCGCGAGATCGAACGCGTCGAGATCGACCAGCTCGAGGGCCGCATCACCGCCGCGCTGGTCACGCCGTACCCGCCGGGCATCCCGCTGCTGATTCCCGGCGAGCGGTTCAACGCGCCGATCATGCGCTACCTGCAGTTCGCGCGCGATTTCAATCAGCGCTTTCCGGGTTTCCCGACCGATATCCACGGCCTGGTGACCGAGGTCGACGCGGGCGGCGGAAGACGCTACTTCGTCGATTGCGTGCGCTGAGGGCGGTGCAGCGCAGCGGTCATCGCTGCACCACACACACGAAGGCCTGCCGGCTTTCGTGGCGAATATTTAACATAATGCACATATGCTCGCATGTGTGCTTGTGCCGGGGCAATCTGCCGCGCGCTCGTGACCGCCCACCGCATTACCAACCGGCTGGACGGTCCTTGGCCATCGCGCGCGCAATCGTCTTGGCGATGTCCGCATGGCCACGCTGCATCGCGAGGTTCGCGGCGTTGTAGCCGAACGCGTTCTTCAGGCGCGGATCCGCGCCGGCATCGAGCAGCGCATCGACCGTGCTGCCGTAGCCGAAATACGCCGCCATCATCAGAGGTGTCGTGCCATTGGGTGCCGCGGCGTCGATGTAGGCCGAATGGTCCAGCAGGAAGCGCACTACGTCCGTATGACCTTTCGACGCCGCATAGGCCAGCGGCGTCCATCCGGGCTTGTTGATTTCGGCCCCTTTGGCGACCATCAGCTTCACGATGTCCAGATCGCCTTGCAGGCTGGCGATCATCAATGCGTTTTCGCCGGCCGGATTGAGTTGATCGAGATGGATGTGGGGATCGTCGATCAGCAGGCGCGCCACCTTCAGCGACTGGTAGCGCAGCGCAAGGTAAAGCGCCGAATTGCCCTTGGAGTCGACTGCATTGGGATCGAATCCCCTTGCCAGCAGATCGCGCACGGCATCGACGTCGTCGACGTTGACTGCTCGGAAAAAGTCGGTATCCGAGCCGGCGACAGCACGCCCCACCGGGACCGCGATGGCCGCAATCAGCACTACCGAACGGACGAAGCGGCGCCGAACACTGTTCATATAAAACTCAAAGTTTCAAATATATCTTCTTGAGTTATCACGAGAATGCGGCGGTGCCTTGTTCTAATGTGACACTTGAGATTCCGGCTGTATCTCCGCATTTTTGTTGCCATTCATCGCTTCCTCCGGGCAATCGAACAAGCGCGAGAAATTGTCGCTGGTTTCGCGCGACAGGACGTCGAGTGGAACGCCACGCAGATCGGCCAGGAATTGCGCGACATGCGCGACGTAGGCCGGTTCGTTGGTCTTGCCGCGGTGCGGAACGGGGGCGAGATAGGGGCTGTCCGTCTCGACCAGCAGGCGGTCCTGGGGGACGCGCGTCGCGACTTCGCGCAGCGCCTGCGCATTCTTGAAAGTCACGATCCCGGCGATCGAAATGTAGAACCCCAGGTCGAGCGCGCGGGCAGCAATGTCCCACGACTCGGTGAAGCAGTGCATCACGCCTCGCGCACGGCCCTGCCCTTCGTCTGCCAGGATCGCCAGCGTGTCCTCGGCCGCAGCGCGAGTGTGAATGATCAGCGGTCGGTCGGCCCGCAGCGCGGCGCGAATGTGCACGCGAAAGCGCTCGCGTTGCCATTCCATGTCAGCGACGGTGCGGTCGCCGAGCCGAAAGTAGTCGAGCCCGGTTTCGCCGATCCCGATCACGCGCGGCAGCAGGGCGCGATCGACCAATTCGTCCTCGGTGGGTTCATGCACGCCCTCCTCGTCGGGATGGACGCCGACCGAGGCCCAGATCCCCGGATACCGGAGCGCGATGGCGTGGACCGCATCGAACTCCTCGAGGGTGGTGCAGATGTTGAGTGCGCGATCCACGCGATTCTGGTGCATGCGCTCCAGAACCGCGTCCAGGTGTTCGTGCAGCCCTGGATAGGCCAGGTGGCAGTGCGAATCGGTCAGCATGTGGCGGCAGCGCGACTGCCCGGCGACGGGCGGTCGCGTCAGATCGTGTTGGTCGGCTTGTTGCTGGCTTCGGCGGCGCCGAGCAGTTCTTCGATGCGGACCTTGAGTTGCTTCGCCTTGTCGTCGGCGGGAAAACGGACGCCGATGCCCTGAGGGCGGTGGTTGGCCGCATTGGCCGGGTTGATCCAGGCCACCTTGCCTTCCACCGGATAGCGCTGCGGGTCGTCGACGATGGTCAGCAGAAGGTAGACGCCCTCGCCCAGCCGGTAATCATGCGGGGTCGGGACGAAGATCCCGCCCTCGGCGAAAAACGGGATGTACGAGGCATACAGCGCCGGCTTTTCCTTGATGGCAAGTTGCAGCACCCGCGGTTTGCTGGGGGCGGGCGTGCTGGGGCGGGCGGATGTCACCATGGGATCAGGAGGCAGCGAAGAGCTGGCTGAATTCTAGGAGCAACGCGTCCGCAGCGAGCGGCTGATTGAGAGGAAAAGCGGCGAGCCGGCGGCGTCGCAGCAGGCGACGCCCGAAATCGGCCAGCCGCGTCGCCGGGATGCGGCTGGCGATCCGATCCAGCGCGGCCTGCTGCCGCGGTAGATAAAGCGCTGCGGATCGGTGCTGCGCCCGCTGCAGGTCGCTCGCAACCTTGATCAGCGCAGCCATTCCCGTGGCGAGATCGGGCGGCGGCGGAAGCGCGGCCGATCGGAGGATCGGCGCGGCCGCGGCCGCATCGAGCAAGGCCTGCGCCCAGTTCAGGCCGGCGCCGGGATCGGCACGGTGCACCGCACCCTGGCACCATGCGAGCAGCGCATCGACGTCCGCCGCCGCACCGACTCGCGCGCGCGCAGCATCCCCATCCGGCCGTGGCAGGGCGAACTGCTGGCAGCGGCTGCGGATGGTCGGCAGGACGGCATCGAGGCGATGCGCCCCGAGCAGGAAATGGACGCCTGGCGGCGGTTCCTCAAGGGTCTTGAGCAGGGCATTGGCGGCGGCCGGATTGAGCGCATCGGCCGGATAGACGAGCGCGACCTTGGCGACCGCGCGATGGCTTGTGGACGTTGCCCAGTCGGCGAGACTTCGGATCTGGTCGATGCGGATGTCCTGGCTTGCGCCCTTGGTTTCCGTGCGCTCGGCGCCCGCAGCATCGTCCGCCGCCACGAGCCCCAGTGCTCCCGCCTGTGCCTGCGGAACCGCAATGAACAGATCGGGATGCGTTCCCGCGCGGACCAGCGCGCAACTGGCGCAGGTGCCGCAGGCGTGGCGGCGACCGATCGCGCCCGGCAATAGCGGCCGGCCAGCCGCGGCTCCAGGGTCGCCTGGCGATTCACACAGCAGCGCTGCTGCGGCCTGTTGCAGCACCTGCCATTTTCCGTAGCCTTCTGGTGCGTGGATCAGCCAGGAATTGTTCATTGAAATTCTGGCACTTGAAGCAATCTATTCAGACCATTTCTAATTTCTGTGGACACAGCTTCCGCCGATTTGGTCCCGTCGACGATCAGCCATTTGGTCGGCGCTGTCGCCGCCAGCCGCAGATAGGTTGCCCGGACGCGGTCGAAGAATTCGACGTCCTCCTGCTCGAACCGGTCGCGCTGTCGATTATCGCGGGCGATACGCTGCGCCGCGACTTCCGGCGGAACGTCGATCAGCACCGTGACGTCGGGGTGCAACCCCGGGTGCACCCAATCGGCCAGTCCTTCGAGCCGGCACAGCGGGATTCCCTTGCCGCCGCCCTGGTAGGCCAGCGTCGCCGCCGTGAATCGGTCGCAGACCACGTCCCGGCCCTGCAGCAGAGCCGGCTCGACGACCTGCAGCACGTGCTCCTGACGTGCTGCAAACATTAGCAGCGCCTCGGTCGCCGGACGCATCGTCTGATGCAGCAGCAGGGTGCGGATCATTTCGCCGATCTCGGTGCCGCCGGGCTCGCGGGTGAGGACGACCCGCCGGCCGTCGGCCTCGAGGAAGTCGACCAGTGTCTGCAACTGGGTCGATTTGCCGGCGCCGTCGATGCCTTCAAGGACGACGAAGCGGCCGGGCCGGTACGGATTGAGTGAGCTCATGGCGATTTGAGGATGTAGCGGGAGACCGCGGCGTTGTGTTCGGCCAGGGTGTCGGAGAACTGGCTTGCACCGTCGCCGCGGGAAACGAAATACAGCGCCTTGATCGATGCCGGATGCAGTGCGGCCTCCAGCGCGGCTTCGCCCGGAAGGGCGATTGGCGTCGGCGGCAGGCCGCCGACGACGTAGGTGTTGTAGGGCGTCGGCAGACGCAGTTCGGCCTTCGTGAGGGTACCCGCGTACTGCGGACCGAGGCCGTAGATCACCGTCGGGTCGCTCTGCAGCGGCATGCCGGCGCGAAGGCGGTTGATGAAGACCGCGGCGATCCGGTCGCGGTCCTGCGGCCGACCGGTCTCCTTCTCGATCATCGAGGCCAGGATCAGCGCCTGCTCGGGCGATTTCAGCGGCAGTCCCGGCGCGCGTGCGGCCCACGCCTGCTGCAGGCGCTTCTGCATCGCCCGGTATGCCCGGCGCAGCACGTCGAGTTCGGACGAATTGCGGGCATAGAGATAGGTATCCGGGAAGAACTGCCCCTCCGGGGCAAGCGCCGGATCGCCGCCGATGCGCTGCATCAGTTCCTGCGGTGACAGTCCGGCAACGTCATGCGCCAGGCCCGGGGCATCGTTCAGCGCCTGCAGCATCTGGTCGAATGTCCAGCCCTCGGGGATCGTCACGGCCAGCAGCGTCTGATCGCCCCGGGCCATCCGGTTGAGCAGATCCCAGGGTGTCGTTCCCGCCGAGATCTCGTAGCTTCCGGCCTTGATCTCGGCGCCCCGCCCGCTGATCCGCGCCAGCCAGTAGAACAGCCGGGGCTGGAGTCCGGCACCCTGGGCGTGGATCTGGCGGGCGGCCGACAGCGCCGAGCTGCCGGGCCGGACCGAAAAGTCGAGCGGATTCTCGCGCAGCGTGATCGGTTGGCCTGCCCACCAGACGAAGGCGCCGCCAATGAGCGCTGCGACGAACAGGCCAACGGTGAGGAATTTTCGCAGCGAACCCACGATGACGACACGCCGGGCCGAAGCAGACGGCACGACTGGGAAAAGGTTGTTGGGCGGCCGCCTGCGGCCGCCGGAATTGGCTACCTATACTAAGCGAACCCCGCCGCGCCAACGCGCCGGCCGCACCGCCCGCGGCCGGCGTGGCGTGAACTATTGCCGCAATTCCACTCGTCGTCGTTGTCCATGCCCCTGCTCTGCCGTTCCCTCGATCGACTCGGTGTCCTGCGCGTTGCCGGCGCGCAGGCGGGCGACCTGCTGCACGCCCAGCTCAGCCAGGATTTCCACGACTGGCCCGCCGGAACCGCACGACTCGCGGCGCTGTGCAATCCGCAGGGACGGATGTTCGCCGATCTGCTCGCGGTGCGGCGGGCGCCGGACGAGATCCTGCTGCTGCTCGACCAGTCGATCGCCGCTGCGACGCTGCAGCGGCTGCGGATGTTCATCCTGCGGCTGAAATGCACGATCGAGGACGCCGGTGCGTCGGTGCAGCGGTATGGGCTGATCGCCGATGGTCCGAGGGATTTTCCGGCCGACCTGGCTCCGCCCGGGCAACCGTGGGAAGCGGACGGCCTCGGCGCCGGGGCGACGCTGGTGCGACTGCCCCAGGCCGGAACCGGCCTGCGCTGCCTGCTGCTGCTCGACTCCGAGCGGCCGGAAGCCGACGCGCTGCGCCACCAGCTCGCAGCACTGCCCGA
>JAKAIB010000109.1 GCA_021814605.1 Pseudomonadota bacterium
CCGGCCACGGCCAGCGAGCCGATCTGCACTTGATCGCCCTGGTCGGGGATCTGGCCCAGCGCTTCGATTTCGATCCGGACGATCTGCTTCTCTTCGGCCATTCCGGCGGCGCGCAGTTCGTCCACCGGTTCGTCATGGCATATCCGGACATGGTGCGGCGCTATGCGTTGAGCGCCGCCGGCTGGTACACCTTTCCCGACGACGACACCGACTTCCCGCTGGGCACCGACCACCTGCCGGCGGGGTTTCCCGCGTTCGTCGCGCACCGATTCCTGCAGATCCCCGGACGCGTGTTCGTCGGTGGACGGGAGCACGCCCAGAGCCCCCTGTTGCGACGCAACGATGCACTGGACGCCGCCCAAGGCCGCGATCGCATCGATCGCGCCCGGCGGTGGGTCGACGCGATGCGCGTCGCCGCCCGCGCCCACGCGTTGCCGGCTCCACTGAGCCTCGAGGAACTGCCCGGGGCAGCGCACAGCTTCCGCGGACTCGTCCGCCGCGCCGGTCTGGCGGATCGGGTCGGCGAATTCCTCCTTCCCGGCCATTCGATTCCGTCCGGCAAAGGCGCAACGCCTAACGCTCATGCACCCACATTCACCACGACGGTTTGATGCCGACAAACGCCTGCTGCTCGGCGCACGTTTCTTCCGCAGCATCGCGCAGGGCATCCTGGCGGCGGACTTCGCCTTGTACCTGCGCGCGAGCGGCTGGAATGGCGCGCAGATCGGCACGGTGCTGGGCAGCGGCCTGGCGCTCGCCGTCGCGCTCACCCTGTTGGCCGCAACAAGCGACCGCTTCGGCCGAAAGCCGTTTCTCGTCGTCTACGAGACGCTGTACGCGCTCAGCTGCCTCGCCGCAACCCTCGCCCCGTCGGCATTCGTGCTGTTTGCCGCGGCTGTCGTCGGCGGCTTCGGCCGGGGCGCCAACGGGGCGGCGGGCCCCTTCGGCGCGATCGAAAAGGCGTGGCTCACCCAGGGGTTGCAGAAGGACGGCTGGACAGCCGTGCTGAGCCTGAATGCCACGCTGGGATTCGTCGGCATGGCATTCGGCGCAGGCCTCGGCGCCCTGCCGGGATGGCTGCATCACGGAAGCGCGGTGCCGGCGGGCAACTACGCGCTGATCTTCCCCCTCGCGCTGCTCGCTTCGCTGGCCTGCCTGACCTGCATCGTGCTGGCCCGCGACCGGCATCCGGTGGAGCGGCTCGACGCCGCGCCCGAGCAGGAACGCGCCATCCGGCAGGTCGAGAACCGCAATCTGCGCAACCTCGGCCTGGTGAATCTTCTCCAGGGCACGGGCATCGGTTTGTCAGGGCCGCTGGTGTCGTATTGGTTCGCCGTGCGCTTCGGCCTGGGGCCGGCGCAGATTGCGCCGGTGATGGCGGGAGGCTTTCTCGCCGCGGCCGCCAGCGCGCAGCTCGGCGCCCGGCTCACCGCGGACTTCGGACTCATGCGCACCATCGTGCCGCTGCGCGCCGCGGCGCTGCTCGCCTTGGTGCTGATGCCGCTGGCGCCGAACCCCGCCCTGGCGATCTCCGCCTACCTGCTGAACAAGACGCTCAACCGCGGCACGGACGGATTGCGCGCGTCGGTCACGGCCGGGCTCGTCCGGAATCGGCGTCGCGGCTTTGCCGGCGCCGTGACCTCGATATCACGCCAGATCCCGCGGTCCATCGGCCCGCTAATTGCGGGCACGATGATGGACAGCGGATGGCTTGCCGCCCCCTTTCTTCTCGGCGCGGCGTTCCAGGCGGCCTACCTCTACCTGTACCAGAGCAAGTTCGACGATCGCTCGAAGGCGCAGACGGAACCGCACGCGGTCGCGTCCGCCAACCGCGTGCGCGGCTGATCCGGCAGTGCCGCAATCCGGCCACGGGCGGTCCCTGCCGCTCGCCGAATCGCGATGGACGCCGGCGGTCCGGAACCGCGCTTATTGGTCCTTCTCGCCTTCCAGCCGCAGCATCGCTGCGCCTTCGCCGAGCGCGATCAGCCCGGTGCGGGCGTAGATGCCGAGCTTGCCGCGGGTGTCGGTGATGTCGAGGTTGCGCATGGTGAGCTGGCCGATGCGGTCGGCCGGCGTGAACGGCGCATCCTCGACCTTTTCCATGCTCAGCCGTTCCGGCGCGTAGGTCAGGTTCGGGCTTTCGGTGTTGAGGATGGAATAGTCGTTGCCACGCCGCAGTTCGAGCGTGACCTCGCCGGTCACGGCGCGCGCCACCCAGCGCTGCGCGGTCTCGCGCAGCATCATCGCCTGCGGATCGAACCAGCGCCCCTGGTAGAGCAGCCGGCCGAGCTTCATGCCGTTGATGCGGTACTGCTCGATGGTGTCCTCGTTGTGGATGCCGCTGACCAGCCGCTCGTAGGCGACATGCAGCAGCGCCATGCCCGGGGCCTCGTAGATGCCGCGGCTCTTGGCCTCGATGATGCGGTTCTCGATCTGGTCGCTCATGCCCAGTCCGTGGCGGCCGCCGATGGCGTTGGCCTCGAGGAACAGGTCGACCGGAGAATCGAAGGCCCGGCCGTTGAGCGCGACCGGCTGGCCGTCCTCGAAGCGCACGGTCACCTCCTCGGCACTGACCTCGACCTCGGGCTTCCAGAACGCCACGCCCATGATCGGATTGACGATGCGGATGCCGCTGTCGAGATGCTCCAGGTCCTTGGCCTCGTGGGTGGCGCCGAGCATGTTGCTGTCGGTGCTGTAGGCCTTCTCGACCGACATCTTGTAGTCGTAGCCGTTGGCGATGAGGAACTCGCTCATCTCCTTGCGGCCGCCGAGCTCGTCGATGAAGGTCTGGTCGAGCCAGGGCTTGTAGATCTTCAGCGCGGGATTGGTGAGCAGGCCATAGCGGTAGAAGCGCTCGATGTCGTTGCCCTTGAAGGTCGACCCGTCGCCCCAGATGTGGACGTCGTCCTGCTGCATCGCCGCCACCAGCATGGTGCCGGTCACGGCGCGGCCCAGCGGAGTGGTGTTGAAGTAGGTGATTCCGCCGGTACGGATATGGAACGCGCCGCACTGGATCGCGGCGATGCCTTCGTGCGCCAGCTGCCGGCGGCAGTCGACCAGCCGCGCCTTCTCGGCACCGTAGGCCAGCGCCTTGCGCGGGATGTCCTCGTAGTCGGTCTCGTCGGGCTGGCCGAGGTTGGCGGTGTAGGCATAGGGCAGCGCGCCCTTCTTCTTCATCCACAGCAGCGCGGCGGACGTGTCCAGGCCGCCGGAGAAGGCGATGCCGACCTTTTGCCCCTGGGGCAGGTGTTGCAGGATGGTGCTCATGTCAGGCTCGGCGCAGGATTCAACCGAAGTGGCAGATGTAGTGGAACGGCTCGTTCACGCGGATGTCGAAGCGGCTGTTGCCCGGTACGCTGAAGCGGCCACCGGAGGAACAGCGCAGCCACTGGTCGCTGCCGTCGAGCTTGTATTCGCAGGATCCGGCGACGCATTCCATGGTTTCCGGCGCACCGGTGCTGAAGGTGAGCGTCGCCGGCAGGATCACGCCGACCGACAGCCGGCGGCCGTCGGCGAGGGTGAGCCCGTGGCTGACGCACTTGCCGTCGAAATAGACATTGGCCTGGGGGTTGACGCTGGCGCCGTCGATCTGCTGGGTGCTCATGGAATCGCTCGCGGGGGAAGGACGCAAAGCGACCGATTCTAGGGCCCGCGGACGAGCGGGATCACTGCGTCAGATGCGCCGCAGCCAGTCGTCCGGGTCGAAGCCGACGGTCGTGTTGCCATCGGCCCAGGTGGCCACCGGCCGCCGGATGACGCTCGGCTGCGCCTGCATCAGCGCACGGGCGCTGCCGACGTCGACGACCGAGGCGCGTCGCGCCGGATCGAGCAAGCGCCACGTCGTGCCGCTGCGGTTGAGCAGCGCCTCCCAGCCGCACGCGGCCAGCCAGCGGTCGAGCTCCGCTGCCGGAACACCCTGCTTCCTGAAATCGTGGAAGACGTGCGGGACGCCGCGCGCGTCCAGCCAGGCGCGCGCCTTGCGGACCGTGCCGCAGTTGGGAATGCCGTAGAGCGTGATCATCATGGAGCGCGGCGAGACCGGGCCGGTGCGCGAACCGCGCCCGCCCGGTCATCGCCTCACGCGGCAGCCGTCGCGCCGCGCAGTTCGCCCAGCCCGGCGTCCTCGCGCAGCGCCGCGGCCTTGTCGGTCGCTTCCCAGCTGAATTCCGGCTCGTCGCGGCCGAAGTGGCCGTACGCCGCCGACTTCTCGTAGATCGGGCGACGCAGGTCGAGCATCTGGATGATGCCCCGCGGCCGCAGGTCGAAGTGCCGCCGCACGAGCTGCTCCAGCCGCGCGTCGTCGATTGCCCCGGTGCCCTGGGTCGTCACCATGATGCTGGTCGGCTGCGCCACGCCGATGGCGTACGAGATCTGCACCAGGCACTTCTTCGCCAGCCCGGCGGCGACGATGTTCTTCGCCACATAGCGCGCGGCGTACGCGGCCGAGCGGTCCACTTTCGAGGGATCCTTGCCGCTGAACGCGCCGCCGCCGTGCGGCGCGGCCCCGCCATAGGTGTCGACGATGATCTTGCGGCCGGTCAGCCCGCAGTCGCCCTGCGGTCCGCCGACGACGAAGCGGCCGGTCGGATTGATCAGGTACTTGACCTCGCCGCGCATGAACTCGGCGGGCAGCACCGGCTTGATGATGTGCTCGATCACGGCCTCGCGCAGATCGGCCATCTCGATGTCGGGCGCATGCTGGGTCGACAGCACCACGGTGTCGATCGCCGCCGGCCGGCCGTTCTCGTAGCGGAAGGTGATCTGGCTCTTGGCGTCCGGCCGCAGCCAGGGGAGCCGGCCATCGCGCCGCAACTGGCTCTGGCGCTCGACCAGCCGGTGGGCGTAGTAGATCGGCGCGGGCATCAACTCGGGGGTTTCGTCGCAGGCGTAGCCGAACATCAGCCCCTGGTCGCCCGCGCCCTGGTCGAGGGTGTCGTCGTGGGCGTGATCCACCCCCTGGGCGATGTCCGGGCTCTGCTTGTCGTAGGCGACCAGCACCGCGCAACTCTTGTGGTCGATGCCGAAGTCGGCGTCGTCGTAGCCGATGCGCTTGAGCGTGTTGCGCGCGACCTGGATGTAGTCGACCACCGCGGACGTGGTGATCTCGCCGGCAAGAACCACCAGCCCGGTGTTGGCCAGCGTCTCGGCGGCGACGCGCGATGCGGGATCCTGCGCCAGGATGGCGTCGAGGATGGCGTCGGAAATCTGGTCGGCCACCTTGTCGGGATGGCCCTCGGACACTGATTCCGAGGTGAAGAGGAAGCCGTTCGTCATGCGCGGACCTTTCGAATCGAGGACGGTTGGAACGCCACCGCCTGGTCTCGCACGGCGACGCTTTAGCGGTGCTTGCGGCAGCCGCGCCAACGCCCGGCCACCCGTCGCCACCCCGCAAGTTGTCATTAACTCGGCAGCAACAGCGGCGATTTTATCCCCGTGCCGCGGACGCGTCACTCCGTAACATGGCACCCTTTGATCCGCGTGGAATTCGATGCTGCTGCGCCTGTTCCGTCTGTTGTCCGTGCTGCCCCTGGGATGGCTCCAGTTCCTCGGCGGCGGCATCGGCCTGGCGGTCTATACGGCCTCGCCCACCTACCGCCGCCGGCTGCGCGCCAACCTCGCGCAGGCCGGATACTCGCCGCGGCGATTCGCGCTGACCGCGGCCGTCGAGGCCGGGCGCATGGTCGGCGAGATGCCCGCCGTGTGGTTCGCTCACGGCATGGACGCGCCGGTGCGGCATGTCCAGGTCAGCGGGCGCGAGCATGTCGACGCGGCGCGTGCGCAGGGCCGCGGCGTGCTCTACCTGACGCCGCATCTGGGCTGCTTCGAGGTCTCGGCGCAGATCGCCGCGCTGTGGGCGCCGATCACGGTGATGTACCGCCCGCCGCGCAAGGCGGCGTTGCGGCCGCTGGCCGAGGCGTCGCGCCGGCGCCACAACCTGTCGACCGCGCCGGCCAGTCTGGCCGGGGTGCGGCAGCTGCTGCGCGTGCTTCGGGCCGGCGAGGCCGTCGGATTGCTGCCGGACCAGGCGCCGGCCAGCGGCGAAGGCGTATGGGCGGACTTCTTCGGCCGCCCGGCCTATACGATGACCCTGCCGGCGCGGCTGGTCCAGCTGTCCGGGGCACGCATCATCTTCGCCAGCGCGCTGCGGCTGCCGCGCGGGCGCGGCTATGCGCTGACACTGGAGCCGTTCGACGACCCGCTCGACCCCGACCCGCAACGCGCTGCCGCACAGATCAACCATGCCCTCGAAGCCATGATCCGACGCTGTCCGCAGCAATATCTCTGGGGATACAACCGCTACAAGCGCCCGCCGGGAGCGCCCGAGCCACCGGTTGCGGCAGCGGACGGCGCGGGGGCGGCCGAATGAGCCGGGACTCCGGACCGGGCGGCGACACGCCAGATCCGGACCGCACCGACGCCGAGCCGGTGCCGGGGGCGCTCGCCGCCCGGCTCAGCATCGCCGTCGTCTGGCTGCTTCACCTGCTGCCTTACCCGCTGGTGGCCGCGCTGGGCACCCTCGTCGGCTGGACGCTGTGGCCGCTGGCGCGGCGCCGGCGGGCGATCGCCCTGCGCAACCTGGAGCTGTGTTTTCCGGCGTGGAGCACGCGGCAGCGCCGCACCGTCGCCCGCCAGCATTTCGTGTTCGTCGCGCGCGCCTTCCTGGAGCGCGGGGTGCTGTGGTACGCCAGTCCGTCCCGGCTGCGGCGCATCCTGCGCATCGAGGGCGCTGTCGACGAAGCGCTCGACGGCAGCCGCCCGACGCTGCTGCTCGGCTTCCACTTCGAGGGCCTCGACGCCGGCTGGACCGCGCTGAGCATGGTCGCGCCGCGGCCGGTGTCGGGGATGTACACGCCGCAGAAGAACAAGCTGCTCGACGCCTGGGTGGTGCGCCGGCGCAGCCGCTTCCATACCGAGTCGATCGTGTCGCGCCACGACGGTGCGTCGGGCATGCTGCGGCAGCTGCGCCGCGGCGTGCCGTTCTACACCCTGCCCGACATGGACTTCGGCGCCCGCCACTCGCACTTCGTGCCGTTCTTCGGCATTCCCGCGGCAACGCTCGACGCCGCGCCGCGGCTGGCGGCATCGAGCCGGGCTCGCGTCTACCCGGTGGTCACCCGCATCCTGCCGGGATGGCGCGGCTATGCCGTGGTGGTGCATCCGGCATGGGCCGACTTCCCGACGCTGGACCACGGCCGGGTCAGCGACGTCGATGCCGACCTGCTGCGGATGAACCGCTTCATCGAGGAGCAGGTCCGCACGATGCCGGCGCAATACCATTGGGTCCACAAGCGCTTCAAGACCCGCCCCGACGGCGCACCTTCGCTGTACTGATCCACCCGCCCGGCGTCTTTCGCGGCGACCGCCCGATCCCGACTACGCATTCGATGAGACTGTCCTTCACCAAGATGCACGGCGCCGGCAACGACTTCGTCGTCATCGACGCCACCCGGCAGCCGCTGACGCTTTCGGCGACGCAGCTGCGGCTGCTCGCCGATCGCCACCTCGGCGTCGGCGCCGACCAGATCCTGCTGGTCGAGCCGCCGCCCGGACCCGGCGTCGACTTCCGCTACCGCATCTTCAACGCCGACGGCGGCGAGGTCGAGCAGTGCGGCAACGGCGCGCGCTGCTTCGTCGCCTATGTCCACGGCAAGGGCCTGACGCCCAAGCGCCGCATCCGCGTCGCCACCCTGGGCGGCATCATCGAGCCCGAGCTGCAGGACGACGGCCGGGTCACGGTCGACATGGGCGCGCCGCGCTTCGAGCCGGCGCAGGTGCCGTTCGACCCCGCCGGCCTGCAGCCGCGCGACGTCGGCGGCTTCGCGCAATGGCCGCTCGCCGTCGCCGGGGCGACCGACTGGGTCAGCGTGCTGTCGATGGGCAACCCTCACGCCGTGCAGCGCGTCGACGACGTCGATGCGGCCCCGGTGCGCGAGCACGGCCCGCTGATCGAGAACCACCCGCGCTTTGCCCAGCGCGTCAACGCCGGATTTCTGCAGATCGTCGATTCCGGGCATGCGCGGCTGCGCGTCTGGGAACGCGGCGCCGGCGAGACGCTGGCCTGCGGCACGGGCGCCTGCGCCGCCGTCGTCGCGGGCATCCGGCACGGCTGGCTGCGCGGACCGGTCGATGTGCAGACGCGCGGCGGCGTGCTCAGCGTGTCGTGGGACGGCGTCGCCGGCCCGGTGCGCATGACCGGCCCCGCAACGTTCGTGTTCGACGGCGCGATCGATCTGGCCGACGCGCCCGTCATCTGAACTGGAGATTGCGATGGAATTGACCGAAAACGACCTGGCCGACTACCTCGCCGCGCACCCCGACTTCTTCGAGCGGCATGCCGAACTGCTCGCCGGGCTGCAGCTGCAGAGCCCGCACGGCAACCGCGCGGTGTCGCTGCAGGAACGCCAGATGGAAATGCTGCGCGACAAGATGCGCGGGCTCGAGCACCGCCTGACTGCGATGATGCGCAACGCCGCCGACAACGAGGCGCTCTCGAGCCGGCTGCTGCAGTGGGCGCGCGCCCTGCTGCTCGCGCACCAGGGCGATCCGGCGCAGGTGCCGCAGGCGCTGCAGGCGGCGTTGCAGACGACCTTCGAACTGCCGCTGACCGCCCTCAAGCTCTGGCCGATCCGCCCCGAATTCGCGCACCACGACTTTGCCGGCGGAGTCAGCGACGACATCCGCACCTTCGCGGCCAGCCTCGCGGCGCCGTTCTGCGGACCGAATGCCGGATTCGAAGCGGCGAACTGGCTGTCCGACCCGCAACTGGCGCAGTCGGTGGCTCTGGTGGCGCTGCGCCAGGCGCAGTCGGGCCAGTGTATCGGCCTGCTGGTGCTGGGTTCGCCCGATCCGCAGCGCTTCACGGCCGACATGGCGACCGATTTCCTGGCGCAGATCGGCCAGCTTGCCAGCGCCGCCGTGCAGGGACTGGTCGCGGCCTGAACGCGACACCCGCTGCTCACCACCATGGCCGGCTTGCCTCCGCCCCCCGCCGTGGACGTCGCCAGCCCACCTGCGCTCGCCGCAGCGGCAGCCCGATATCTCGAACAGCTGCGGACGGTCCGGCGGCTCGCCCCGCGGACGCTGGTGAACTACCGACGCGACCTCGACGCGCTGCTGGCGCTGAGCGCACCGCTGGGCACCATGCCGGTCGAATCGGCCCATGTGCGCCGCTGGGCGGCACAGCTGCACGCGTCCGGCATGACGCCCCGGGCGATCGCCGCCCGGCTGTCGGCCTGGCGCGGATTCTTCCGATGGCTGGGTCGCAACGGCGCCGTGGCAGCCAACCCGGTGCAGGACGTGCGTGCCCCGAAGGCGCCGAAGCCGCTGCCGAAGGCGCTGCCGGTCGACCAGGCGGTCGCCTTGGCGGCATATGCGCCGCCCGCCGCGGCGCCGGTGTCGGGACGACGCGGCGGCGAGTCCGCAGCAAGCGCCGAGGCGCGCGCGCACGCGGTCGCGGAGCTGCTGTATTCGAGCGGGCTGCGGGTGTCCGAACTCGTCGGCCTCGACGTGCGGCCGTCGGCCGCCGCGCTCGGCTGGATCGACTGGGACGCGGCCGAGGCCACGGTGACGGGCAAGGGCAGCAAGCGCCGCACCGTGCCGATCGGCGCGCCGGCGATGCTGGCGCTGCGCCAATGGGTGGCGCTGCGGCCCACGCTGCTGCGTCCGGATGCCGACGACGACGCACGCGCCGCGCTGTTCCTCGGCCCGCGCGGCGCGCGGATCGCGCCGCAGCGCGTCTGGAGTGAATTGCGCGCACGCGCCAAGGCTGCGGGAATCGACGCCCGGGTGCATCCGCACATGCTGCGGCATTCATTCGCCTCGCACCTGCTGCAGTC
>JAKAIB010000110.1 GCA_021814605.1 Pseudomonadota bacterium
CCCGGTCTGCTCGCCCAGCCGGATGAAGGTGATCAGCACCGGCGGGAACCGCTTGTGCAACGCCAGCGACTGCGCCAGCGAAGCGCCCTCTCGCACCAGCGCGATGGCCTCCTCGGCGTCGCGCTTGAGCACGCTGTTGCCCAGGGTGTCGGCCGCGGCCTGCAGCGCACGCAGGATCGGCACCCCGGCGGCGCCAAGGATCGCCAGCGTGCTGGCGAAGCGCGCCGTGTTGAGGCCGCGCACCAGGCGTCCGAACAGCGGGCTGCGCAGCAGGAAGCCGTCGAACGCCAGCCGCGGGCCGGGAAGCTTGAGCGCCTGGAGGAAGGCGACGGTGCCGACGGCCAGCAGCACCGCGATCGCCCATCCCCAGGACCGCAGGAAATCGGAGAACGCGATCAGTCCGATGGTCAGCAGCGGCAGCTTCTGGTGCGCCCCCTGGAACACGCCGACGACCTGCGGCACGACGTAGGTCAGCAGCAGCACGACGACGGTGATCGCCACCAGCACGACGATGGCCGGGTAGGCGAACGCCTGCGCCAGCTTGCCGCGCAGCGCCTGCCGGTCCTCGAGGTAGTCGGCCAGCCGGCCCATCACCATGCCGAGGTCGCCGCTGTCCTCTCCGGCGCTGACCAGCGCGCGGTAGATGGGCGAGAACTCGCGCGGGAACTGCGCCAGCGCCGCACCCAGACTGTGGCCGGCCGACACCTCGCTCTTCAGCGCCGACAGCAGGCTGCCGACGTCGGCGCGGTCGGCGTCCTCGGCGAGCGCGGCCAGCGCCTTCTCGACCGGCAGCCCGGACACCAGCAGCCCGGCCAGCTGCCGGGTGAACAACGTACGCTCCTGGTTGTTGAACACCCGGCGCGAGAACCGCCGCGACTGCTCGGGCCCGGCGTCCTCGCGGACCGCGTCGACCTGCAGCGGAATCAGCCCGCGGCTGCGCAGCAGCACGCGCGCCCCGCGGGCGCTGTCGGCCTCGAGCACACCGCCCTGCTCGGCGCCGGCGGCATCGACTGCGGTGAAGCGATAGGCGGCCATGGTGTCGATGCCGCGTTCAGTCGCGCGTCACCCGCAACACCTCGGTCAGGCTGGTCGTGCCGTCGTCGATGTAGCGCTGGCCGTCCTGCCGCATGGTGCACATGCCGGCGGAATGCGCCAACCGCCGCAACTCGGATTCGGGTGCGCGCTCGTGGATCGCCGCGCGCAACGCATCGTCGATCTCGAACAGCTCGAACACCCCGGTACGGCCGACGTAGCCGCTGTGGTTGCAGGCATCGCAGCCGGCCGCATCGAAACCGCCGCCGTCACGCGCCGGCGTCTTGCACGCCGGGCAGAGCCGTCGCACCAGCCGCTGCGCCAGCACGCCGAGCAGCGACGACGCCAGCAGGAAGGGTTCGACGCCCATGTCGGTCAGCCGGGTGACCGCCGACACCGAGTCGTTGGTGTGCAGCGTCGCCAGCACCAGGTGGCCGGTGAGCGAGGCCTGGATCGCGATCTGCGCGGTCTCGAAGTCGCGGATCTCGCCGATCATCACCACGTCCGGATCCTGCCGCAGGATGGCGCGCAGCGCGCGGGCGAAGGTGAGGTCGATGCGCGGGTTGACCTGCGTCTGGCCGATCCCCGGCAGGTCGTATTCGACCGGATCCTCGACCGTCATGATGCTGGTGGTCGCGGCGTCGAGCCGCGACAGTGCCGAGTACAGCGTGGTGGTCTTGCCCGATCCGGTCGGGCCGGTGACCAGCAGGATGCCGTGCGGCGCGCGGATCAATGCGTCGAAGCGCTCGAGCATGTCCGGTGCCATGCCGACCGCCTGGAGGTTGAGCCGAGCGGTCGACTTGTCGAGCAGCCGCAGCACGGCGCGCTCGCCGTGCGCGCACGGCAGCGTCGAGACCCGCACGTCCAGGGTGCGGCCGCCGATGCGCAGCGCGATGCGACCGTCCTGCGGCAGGCGCTTCTCGGCGATGTCGAGCTGGGCAAGGATCTTGACGCGCGAAATCAGCGCCGCGTGCAGCGCCTTGTTCGGCCGCACCACCTCGCGCAGCGTGCCGTCCACGCGGAAACGCACCACCGAACTGGCTTCGTAGGGCTCGACGTGGATGTCCGATGCCCCCTCGCGCGCCGCCTGGGTGAACAGCACGTTGAGCATGCGGATGATCGGCGCGTCGTCCGCGGCTTCGAGCAGGTCCTCGACCGCGGGAATGTCCTGCATCAGCCGCGACAGATCGACGTCGCCCTCGACCTCGCTGACCACGGCCGCGGCGCTGCCGTCGCGTGCAGCGTAGGCCGCGCCGATCCGGGCCTGCAGGTCGTCGGCGCTGGTGCGGTGCACGGCACGCAGCGGATGCAGCCGCTGCACCTCGGCCAGCGCCGCCGGTCGCGTCGCCTCGCACATCCAGAGTTCGATTCCCTGGCCATCGTCCTCGGCGAGCAGCGCCTGGTCGCGACAGAAGGTGTAGGGCAGCGGATGACGGGCGGACATGGCGAAATCGTGAACGGGTTCAGTCCTGCGGCTGCAGCGTCACCAGCACGTCGCTGCCCTGCAGCCGCGTGGTGTAGCGCGTGGTGCGGCTGAGGTTGAACACCACCCGCGTCTTGCCCTCACCCTGCTGCGCGCCGACCGACTGCAACGTGCCCAGGTCGAACTGCTGCGGCTCGGTCGCCAGCTGCGACCGGATCGTCGGAAAGTCAAGCACCAGCCGGATCGGATCATCGAGGGTGAACGCCTTGGGCAGCGCCGCCAGCGGCCGCGCGAACGTCAGCCGAACCACCGTGGCATCGCCCTCGGCGCGCGCATGCAGGCCCTGCAGCACGTTGGCGGCGGCCGCAGCCGTCGGCGTCGCCGTCTGCGGCGTCGCCGGTGACGACGCGCCCGGCGTCGGGGAGATCGACGGCAGCACCGGCCCCGGCAGGTCGGGCATGCCGAACTGCGGCGGCAGCTGCGCGGCGCCCTGCAGTCCGCGCATCCGGTTGTAGCCCTGCTGGCTGACGTCGGTTCCCTGGGCTTCGGTCCGTACCACGACCGGCCGCAGGAACACCATCAGGTCGGTCTTGTTCGACGACCGCGAATTCGAGCGGAACAGCGCCCCCACCCCGGGAATGTCGCCCAGTCCGGGGATCTTGGAGTTGTTCTGGCTGACGTTGTCCTGCATCAGGCCGCCCAGCACGATGGTCTGCCCGTCATCGACCAGCACCTCGGTCTGGATCGAGCGCTTGTTGGTGATGATGCCGGCGGCGTTGGTGGTGTTGGAAATGCTCGAGACCTCCTGATAGACGTCCATCTTGATCGCGCCGCCTGCCGTGATCTGCGGCCGCACCTTGAGCGTCAGGCCGACGTCCTTGCGCTCGATGGTCTGGAACGGGGTGACCGTCGCCGTCGAGCCGGTCTGCGCGTACTGGCCGGTGATGAACGGCACGTTCTGGCCGACGACGATCTTGGCTTCCTGGTTGTCCAGGGTCATCAGGTTCGGCGCCGACAGGATGTTGGCGCCGTCGTGGGTCTGCAGGAAATTGGCGAGCAGACCGAGCGTCGCGATCCCCGCGACGTTGTGCAGCACGCCGATGTTCAGTCCGTTGGGCACGGTCAGGTTGCCGCTGGTGATCGCCGTTCCGGCGCCGCCGGCGATCGCCGCCTGCAGGTTGATGATGTTCGACCCGCCCGATCCGAAATTGCTGCCGCCGAACACGGCGTTGTTGTTGCCGCCGCTGCCGGCGATGGCCTGCCACTGGATGCCGAGCTGCGCCGCCTTGTTGGCGTCGACCTCGGCGATCAGCGCCTCGACGTAGACCTGCGCCCGGCGCACGTCGAGGCGTTCGATCACCCGCCGCAACTGCAGGTAGACCGGCTGCGGCGCGTTGATGATCAGCGCGTTGAGCGACCGGTCGGCGTAGACGGTCCCGCCCTGCGGCAGTTCCACGCTGGCGCCGCCGCTGTCGCTGCTGCTGGAGAATTCCGGCGCCTGTCCGATGCCCGGGCTGGTGCTGCCCGACCCCGTGCCGTTCATGTAGGCGCTGCCCCCGCTGTTCGACTGGCCGCCGGTCAACGGGGTCTTCTGCCGCGGCTGCTGCGTACCGTAGCCGCCGCTGCCCTGCGCCGCGAGCACGCCCTGCAGGGTGCGCGCCAGATTGACGGCGTCGGCATTGCGCAGGTAGACGACGTGGATGTTGTCCTGCTCCCCCTGCGGCCGGTCGAGACGCTGGATCATCTGTTCGATCTGCGCGAGCTGCGCCCCGTTGGTCGCGCGCACGATCAGCGAATTGCTCGCGTTGTCGGGCAGGATGACCGCGCGCATCGCCCCGCTGCCCGCGGCCAGCGCGCCAGCGGCGGCAGCCTGCGCCGCCTGCGCGCCGCGCTCGGGGCTGCTGACCACCTGCATGTCGATGAGCTTCTGCAGCGTCGGCGCCAGATCGGCGGCAACCGCGTAGTTCAGCGGCACCACCGTGACCTCGGTGCCGGTGGGCACGTCGAGCGCGGCGATGATGCGCGCGATGCGCTTGAGGTTGTCGGCGTAGTCGGTGACCACCAGCGCATTGCCCGAGGGACTGACGGTGATGGTGTTGTTGGGCGAGATCAGCGGCCGAAGCACCGGCAGCAGGGTGCTCGCCGCGGCATTGCGCAACTGGAAGATCTGGGTCACGACCTGCGCGCCGCGACCGGGAATGCGCGTCGCGGCCAGCCCGACGCCGACCGGTCCGCTCTGCAGCTTGGCGTCGGCCTCCGGCACCACCTGGTACACGCCTTCGTGCTCGACCACCGCGAATCCGGCCAGCCGCAGTTGCGTCAGCAGCGCCTGGAACACCTTCTGCGGCGGCACCGGCTTCTCGAAGCGCAGCGTGATCTGCCCCTTCACCCGCGGATCGACGATGAAGTTGCGCCCGGTCGCTGCCGCCACCGCCTGCACCGCGCTGGCGATGTCGGCGTTGACCAGGTTGATGGTCAGATCGCCGTCGGCAGTGCGCGCGGCCGTTCCCGCAGCAGGCGTCGCCGGAGCCTGCGCCAGCACCGGCTGCAGCGCGATCGCCGGCACCAGCAGCAGCGCGGCCACGCGAGCGGCAGCCCGCGAGCCGTGGCGGGAAAGCTGGAGGAAATGCATCACGGCGTTCCTTGTCATCATGTCGTTGTTCGAAGCCGGTCGGTGTCAGATCGCGATCCGCACGTGGTCGCCCTCGCGCTGGCCGAGGATGGACAGCAGATTGCCCAGCGCCGCCTCGCTTCCCGGCGCCGCGCGGGCCGTGCCCGAGAACCGCAGCGACTGTCCATTCCACTCTCCCTGCCCCTGCAGCAGCAGCGGTCCCTTGTCGCTGCGCAACGTGACCTGCGCATCGGCGCCCTGACCCGTCACGCTGAGTGCATAGCTGCCGATCGGAGACAGCGCGCTCAGCCGCGACGCGACATCGGCGAGATCGATGCGGATCCGCCCGGCGAACCGCATCCGCCCCGCGGCCGATTCTAGGTGGACCGCATCGAAGGCGAAGCGTGCCTGTCCGCGCAGCGCAACGGTATTCCAGGGGGTCCCCAGACCGTCGAGCAGATCCAGCGGCAGCGCGCCCTGCCACGCGGCACCGCTGTCGGGCTGCAGCGTCGCGGTCCAGCGCGACCAGCCGAACTGCAACCGGGCGAGCAGCGGCTGCGTCGACACGCCGGGCCAGTCGAGATGGAGGGCTAGGCCGCCGCGCCAGAGGCCGCCGAGGTCGATGCGCCAGCGCACGGTGCCCGGCAGCAGCGTCGCGCCGCGGCTGCCGGGCCCGCCTTCGAGCACCAGCAGCGCGGCGCCGTCCCGCCACGTTCCCTGCGCCTGTGCCAGCAGCAGGCGGTGGTCGGTGGCCCGCCAGACGCCCTGCGCCAGCCAGCTCGCCGGCGCCTGCCACAGCAGTGCCCAGAATGCACCGAGCAGCGCGGCAAGCCAGAGCCAGCGCCGCGACGTCCGGCCCGGTCCTGCGCGCCGCCGCGCGGCCGTCATGCGCCGCCCGCCGACTGGCGCGTCAGATGCACCGTCCCGGACAGCAACCCGTCGGCGCCGCGCCGCAGTTCGGCACCATCGATCTGCGCCGACCAGTCGCGACGCGCCGCCTGGGCCAGCGCCGGCAATACCGCCGGCCGCAATGCCGAGACGTGCAGCGTGACCTCGCCGGGCAGCACCTGCGCCGTCACCGCGGCCTTCGCATCGATGCGTGCGAACCACGTCGTGATCGCCCGCTGCAGATCACCCGAGAACGGCGGGACCGCCGGCGCGCCTTGCAGCGCCGCGATCTGCTGCGCCTGCTGCTGCAATGCCTGGAGCCGCTGCTGCAGCACCACGATGCGCTGCGGGGCGGTTCCCAGCGTGCGCCACGCGGGCCGCACCGCAAGCAGCCACAACAGCGCACCGAGCACCAGCGTGGCGGCCGCACCCACCAGCAGGCGCTCGCGGCGCGACAGCCGAGCCCAGCGGGCGCGCCCCGCGGCCACGGCCTGCGGGAGCCCGCGCTGCCAGAGCGAGCCGATCGTCCGTCCCGGCGAGCGTGTGCTCACATCGAACTCCCGCGGGCGGCGTGCGCCGTGACGGCCGAGGCCTCGCTCCGCCTGGAATGGTCTGGCACCGGTCTCATGCCGCGCTCCCGAGGGTCAGAATCTGTCCTTGCGCGGAGCAGTGCAACCCGGCAGGCGCGCACCGCTCCGCGGCCTGCGCCGCGGCGTCGCCGGGCAGGGTGAGCTGCAGCTGGCCGGTGCTGAAGGTCAATGCGGTCGGCACGACCCCGGCCGGCACGACCGCCGTGGCCCGCCCCATCAGAACGTCCAGGTCGCCGTCGCCCGGATGGCCGGTCCGCAGTCGCGCCGCGTCGAGCGCGCGTTGCACCTGCACCCGGGCATCGAGGATCGCCGGGACGCCTGGCAGCGCGGCCGTTGCCGTCGCCGTGATCCGCGCCCGCAAGGCCGATTCCTGCCGCGCCAGCTTGTATGCGGCGATGTTCATGCCGACCAGCTGCACCGCGGCGAGCAGCAGCAGCAAGGCACCGACGCGGCGCCACGCCGGGGTGGCGAGTTGCGCCTGCACGCCGGACCAGCCGCGCGAGATGGCGTGCTGCGGCGCCAGGTCGAACTGCCGCAGATTCCAGTCCGACCGGGCCGCGCGGGCCAGCCACGCCGGATCGGCCGGGTCGACCGCCGGCTGCGCCGCGTCGTCGGCGTCTGTGGCCGTCAGCGGCAGCGATCCGGCCTCGCCCTGCGTGTCGCGCCAGATCAGCCGCCCGCCCGCCGGCGTCGCCTGCACCAGCGACTCGCCCGGCGCGAGCAGCGCCGGTTCGGGGACGATCTGCTGCGGTTCGACGCCGGCCGCGGCGAGATCGGCCACCGCCTGGCGCAGCGGCGCGGCCAGCACCGCGCACGCCAGCGTCGTGGCGCCGTCTGCGTCGGCCGGCCCGACCGCCAGGTGCAGCTGCACCGGATCCTGCAGCAGCCGGTCCTCGAGCGCGCCGGCCAGCGCGGCCTGCAGCCGCGCCGCGGGAAGCGCCGGCAGCGCCGCCGCCAGCAGCGTTGCATCCTGCGCGTCGACGATCGCGACGACGCGCGCGCCGCGCGGCAGCAGCGCCGGCTGTTCGCGTCCGCTGGACTGCACCCGGCCGTCGGTGTCGAGCACGACGTGGTCGAGCGCCGGCAGCGGATGCGCGGCGGCCAGTGGCGGAAGGCGAAGGATGAGGGTCTGCATGGCGTGCGCCGATTTTAGGCAGCGCGGATGTCAGGATGCCCCGCCCGCCGCCGCGCCTTGCGGCGCCGCGGCCAGCCAGGGCGGCACCCGCTCGATCCGGACGACCTGCGTGAACAGCCCGGCGCGCTGGATCAACGCCCGCTCGGCGTATTCGAGATTGCCGATGCGCACCCGTGCCACGGCGTCGAAATAGCCGGTGGCGACGCTGACCAGCACCGGGTTGACGGTCGTGCCCTGCTTGAGCAGCACGGAGATGTCGCCGAGGTTGCGGAAGTAGGCGCGCTGCCGCGCCGCGACCAGGCTTTGCGCGGTCTCGGCGTCGACGCCGAGCACCGCGGCCAGCACCGGGGCGTCGGCGGTATTGGCGTTGACCGGGGTGGCCTGCGGCAGCAGCGTGATCTCGGCGGCGAGCCGGGGCAGCGCCTGTGCCACCGTCGGCCCGAGGCGTGCCAGGTCCTGCAGCCGCTGCAGCGGCAGGGCCGCGTTGGGCTGCGTGGCCGACCCGATCGCGGTGGCTGCGGCGATGCCCTGCGCGATCTCGCCCGCGACCGACGACGACACCTGCAGCGCAGTGCACAGCCGCTGGAACGCCGCCAGCGCCTGCGGATCGACACTCCCGGCGGGCGCCAGGTCGCGCAGGTTGAAGCGGCGCTGCGCGTCGCCGATGCGGCCTTCGAGCCAGGCATCGGGAAGCGTGGAGCTGTCCTGCCCGCGCGCCGCGAGGAAGGTCGACAGGCGGGCCTCGGCCAGCGGCACCGACCACGGCTCGCCGATGTAATCGACGGTCGAGGTGCGCGCGTCCTCGCGCAGGATCAGCCGCGCCCAGTCGATCGCGCCGCGCAGGATCCACCGCGCCTGCGTCTGCTCGCGCGCCGTCTGCTCGCGGGCGATCGCGCTCCACTGGCTCCAGAACATGCCCGACACCATCACCGCGGCCATCGCCGCGATCAGCATCGCCGTGATCAGTGCCGCGCCGCGCTGCGCGGACAACCGCCGGAAGGGCCGGGCGACGGAAGTCATTCGCTGTCGTCCAGCAGGAAGTCGCGCTCCAGCCCGCCGGACAACGGTCGCCCGGTGAAGCGCAGTTGCAGCTTGACCGCCGCCGGCGTGGCGGCGTTGGCGAGCAGTTGCGCGCCGGTGGCGGTGGTCGCCGTCCCGGCGGCATTGGCTGCGGTCCCCGGGTTGACCCAGGCGCCCGACTGCTGCAGCAGGCCGATCCCGGCGTAGCGGTAGAACTGGATCTGCATCGAACTCACCCCGGGCAGGATCGCGACCGCGCCGGCCACCGGCGCCTGCAGCGCGGCCAGCAGCGCCGCGCGGTTCGCCGTCGGCACGCCGGCACTGCGCACCAGGACGCCGTTGCGCACCGCCCAGCGCACCACCTGCAGCAGCCCGCTGTCGGGCGGCAGTCCGCCGCCGGCGCGCAGATCGCCGCCGAGCGGCTGCGGCGGCCGGCGCACGATGCACAGATCGCCGCCGAGAACGCTGACCGCAGGCAGGTCGACGCCGGCGGGGCTGGCATTGCGCAGGTCGTCGCCGAGCTGCTGCATGCCGTCGGCCAGCCGCGAGCTGACGTCGAAGGCGCGGCGCGCGGCGTCGCGGCTCTGCGCGACGGTGTCGAGGCCGCGCCAGCCCAGCGCCGCGACCACGGCGAGGATGGTCACCGCGACCAGCAGCTCGATCAGCGTGAAACCCTGCGGGCGGATGGGCGTGCGCATCACAGGTTGCCGATGATGGTGGTCACCCGCCAGGCACTCCAGCCGTCGGCGTCGCGGACGTCGACCTGCACGCGGCGGAAATTCGGGTTGGGCGTCGGCATCACGTCGACCTCGACCGCGAACGACGTTCCCGCCTCGACGCAGGTCGAACTGCTGGTGCCGATCGACAGGAAGGTCTTGGACAGGCGCTGGTCGATCAGGAAATTCTGCGCACACTGTTCGGCCAGCACCGCATCGCGGTAGCGCCGCGCGTTGTCGCCGACGCCGCCGGCCGCCCGCATCGCTGCGAGCAGCGCGATGGCGACCACGGCTAGCGCCACGAGCACTTCGAGCAGAGTGAACCCGGCCCGCCTCGTCCGCATCGTCGCCATCGGCCACCGCGCGCGCATGGGGGTCGCGTCAGCGCGTCTCGCGGCTG
>JAKAIB010000111.1 GCA_021814605.1 Pseudomonadota bacterium
GCGCCGCGCCGGTCGCGTGCATCGGCCGCAACCGGAAGGACCGCCAAGGCCGAAGCATCGAACGTTCTGCCGTTGCCCGTTGTCGGGTCCGGTGAGGTTACCGACGCCAGTCGGGTCGCCGCGACGTCGCAGCCGCCGGCCCCGGTGGCGTCGCAGCCGGGGCCCGCCGTCGTGGCACCGCCGGTCGCCGCGCGCCCGCCCGATCGCGACGAAGCGATGCGCGACATGATCGATCGCACCATCCACGCCCTGATCGCGCGCGGCACGCTCGGGCTGTCGCCCGCGGCGCTGGGGCTGGCGCTGGCCGACTGGGCGATGCACATGGCCGCCTCCCCGGGCAAGCAGGCCAGCCTGGCCGCCCACGCGGCCAGACTGCATGCCGACTGGCTGCGCTACGCCGCCGCGTGGAGTGCGAGCACATTCAACAAGGACTCCCCTGCCTGCCCCGAGTGCCTCGTCCCGCCGGCAAGCGACCGGCGCTTTGCCGCACCGCAATGGCAGCAGTTCCCGTTCAACCTGATCCAGCAGAGCTTCCTGCTGCGCCAGAACGTGGTGGCAGCGGCCACCCACGGGCTGCACGGCGTGTCTCCGCACCACGAGCAGGTGGTGGCATTCATGAGCCGGCAGTGGATGGACATGCTGTCGCCGAGCAACTTCTTCTGGACCAACCCGGAGGTCCTCGACCGTACGCTGGCGACCGGTGGCCTCAACCTGGTCCAGGGCATACAGAACTGGCAGGAGGATCTGCAGCGCCTCGGCAGCGGCCACCTGCCGCCCGGCGCGGAGCATTTCCGCCCCGGCCACGAGGTCGCGGCGACACCCGGCAAGGTGGTGCTGCGCAACCGCCTGATGGAACTGATCCAGTACGCACCGACGACGCCCACGGTGCACGCCGAGCCGGTGCTGATCATCCCGGCATGGATCATGAAGTACTACATCCTCGACCTGTCGGCGCACAACTCGCTGGTGCGCTACCTGGTCGACCAGGGCCACACGGTCTTCATGGTGTCGTGGAAGAACCCCGGTGCCGATGATCGCGACGTGGGCATGGACGACTACCTGCGGCTGGGTCCGCTGGCGGCGCTCGACGCGGTGAACTCGATCGTTCCCGGCCGCAAGGTGCATGCGACCGGCTACTGTCTCGGCGGAACGTTGCTGGCGATCACCGCCGGCGCCCTGGCCGGACGTGGCGCGGAGCGGCTCGCCAGCGTCTCGCTGTTCGCGGCGCAGACCGACTTCACCGAAGCCGGCGAACTCACCCTGTTCACCGACGAGAGCCAGGTCAGCTTCCTCGAGGATCTGATGTGGTCGCAGGGCTATCTCGACACCACGCAGATGGCGGGCACCTTCCAGATGCTGCGCTCGTCCGACCTGATCTGGTCGCGCATCATGCACGACTACCTCATGGGCGAACGCGCACCGCTGACCGACCTGATGGCCTGGAACGCCGACGCCACCCGCATGCCGTACCGCATGCACAGCGAATACCTGCGCAGCCTGTACCTGCGCAACGCGCTGGCCGAAGGCCACTACAAGGTCGACGGCCGGCCGGTCGCGGTGGAGAACGTCCGTGCCCCGTGGTTCGTCGTCGGCACAGAAAACGATCACGTCGCGCCCTGGAAGTCGGTCTACAAGATCCACCTGCTGGCCGATTCCGAGGTGACCTTCGTCCTCACCAGCGGCGGGCACAACGCCGGCATCGTCAGCGAACCCGGGCATCCGCACCGGCATTTCCGCTGGGCCGTCCACCCGGGGGGACGTCCTTACGCCGACCCCGACCATTGGGTCGGGCAGGCGCGGCAGGAAGACGGGTCGTGGTGGCCCCGCTGGAACGCCTGGCTGGTGCAGAAGGGCAGCGGCCAACGGGTCACGCCGCCGCCCATGGGCAACGCCGCGCACCCCGCGATCGGCGACGCGCCCGGCGAATACGTCCTGCAACGCTGATTCCGCACCGCAACCGACACGACCCCCATGACCGACCTGATCTGCAACCGGACCTTCGACGAAATCGCCGTCGGTGACCGTGCCAGCCTGCAGCGCACCCTGTCGCGCACCGACATCGCCACCTTCGCGGTGATGTCGGGAGACATCAACCCGGCCCATGTCGACGACGAATTCGCCCGGAGCGACCCGTTCCATCAGGTCGTCGCCCACGGCATGTGGGCCGCGACCCTGCTCTCCAACCTGCTCGGCACCGAGCTTCCCGGCCCGGGCACCATCTACGTCGACCAGGCGCTGTCGTTCCGGCAGCCCGTGCTGGTCGGCGACACGGTCACCGTGACCGTGACCGTGCGCGAGAAGATCCCCGCCGTCCACCACCTGCGGTTCGACTGCCAGGTCCGCAACCAGCGCGGCGAGATCGTCGTCAGCGGCGAGACCCTGGTGCTCGCTCCGACCGAGAAGGTGCGGCGTCCCCGCACCCAGATGCCGCAACTCCATCTGGTCGACCCGGGCAAGCGCCTGCTCGCGCTGGTCGACCGCGCCCGGCAGCAGAGCGACGGCCAGCCGCCATTGCGCGTCGCCGTCGTGCACCCGGTCAACCCGGTGTCGATCCAGGGGGCGATCGACGCCGCCAACGCCGGGTTGATCGAGCCGGTCTGGGTCGGTCCGCAGGCGCGCATCGAGGCCGCCGCCGCCGAGGCCGGCGCCGACATCTCCCGCTGGGAACTGGTCAGCACAGAACACAGCCACGCCGCAGCCGACGAGGCGGTCCGCCTGGCGCGCAGCGGCAAGGTCGGCGCGCTCATGAAAGGCGCGCTGCACACCGATGAACTGATGCACGCCGTGGTCGACCCGCAGGCCGGGTTGCGCACCGCACGCCGCGCCAGCCACGTCTTCGTCATCGACGCGCCCGCCGCCGACCGGCTGCTGCTGATCACCGACGCGGCGATCAACATCGACCCCGACCTCGATGCCAAGCGTGACATCGCGCAGAACGCGATCGACCTCGCCAATGCCCTCGGAATCGAGACACCGCGCCTCGCCATCCTGGCCGCGGTCGAGACCGTCAACTCCGGCATGCCGGCGACGCTCCACGCCGCGGCGCTGTGCAAGATGGCCGACCGCGGCCAGATCACCGGCGCGATCGTCGACGGCCCGCTGGCGTTCGACAACGCGATGTCGCTCGCCGCGGCGAAGGCCAAGAACATCGTCTCCCCGGTCGCCGGGCTGGCCGACATCCTGCTCACGCCGGACCTGGAAGCGGGCAACATGCTCGCCAAGCAGCTCGAATACCTCGGCGGCGCGACCATCGCCGGCCTGGTGGTCGGCACGCGGGTGCCGGTCATTCTCACCAGCCGCGCCGATGGTGTCGAGGCACGGCTGGCCTCATGCGCGCTCGCAGTGCTGCAGCGCCAGTTCCTGCTGCGCCCGCCGGCCGGCACGGTCCGCCCGGCGGGACAACCGTCCTGACGACATCCCAGGCTGCCGCTCCTGCTCCGCCCGCCGCGCTCATGCCCGAATCGACCCTGCTCTGCCTCAACTCCGGATCGGCCAGCCTCAAGTTCGCCGCCTTCGACCTCGCCGACTGCCGAGCCGCCACGCTGCCGCCGGCACGCCTGCGCGGCATGATCGAAACGCACGACGGCCACACCATCCTGCAATGGACCGACGCGCAGGGGCAGTCGCAACGCAGCATGTCCGACGAGCCGCGCGGCGATATCGACGCCGAGCTCGGCATCGTGCTCGACCGGCTGGTGCTGCCGGCCGGGCTGGGGCGCATCGCCGCCGTCGCGCATCGCATCGTCCACGGCGGCACGCTGTACACCAGCGCACAGTCCATCGACACCGAGGTCCGGCGGCAACTCGACGCGCTGCGCAGCCTCGCCCCGCTGCATCAGGGGCCAGGGCTCGAAGGCGTCGACGCCGCCACGGCACGACTGCCCGGTGTGCCGCAGGTCGCCTGCTTCGACACCGCGTTCCACGCCACCCAGTCGGAGGCCGAGCGCCGCTACGCGATCCCGCGCGACCTGCACGACCGCGGCTTCAAGCGCTACGGGTTCCACGGCTTGTCGTACGACGCGATCAACCACAAGCTGCCGCCGCTGCTGGGCGAACACGCCGCCGGTGCCGTGGTCATCGCCCATCTCGGCGGCGGATCGAGTCTGTGCGGCTTGCGCGAGCGGCGCAGCGTGACCACCAGCATGGGATTCACCGCGCTCGACGGCCTGGTGATGTCGACGCGCTGCGGCGCAATCGATCCCGGCCTGGTGCTGCACTGGATCACCGAGGAACACCGCGACGCGGCGGAGATCACCCGCATGCTCTACCGCGAAAGCGGCCTGCTCGGGGTGTCCGGATTGAGCGCCGACATGCGCGTGCTCGAAGCCAGCGATTCGCCGCAGGCATCCGAGGCGATCGCGGTGTTCACCCGCAGCGTGGTGCGCAACATCGGGGCGGTCGCGGCCGAGATCGGCGGGCTTGATGCGCTGGTGTTCACCGGCGGCATCGGCACCCACAGCGCCCGGGTCCGCGCGGCGGTCTGCGATGCACTCGGCTGGCTGGGGATCGCCCTCGATCCGACGGCGAACGCGGCCGGGGCGGCGCGGATCACCCGAGACGCCAGCCCGGTCGCCGCATTTGCGCTGCCGACCGACGAAGAAGGCGTGATGGCGCTGCAGGCTGCTGCGATACTGCGGTAATCCGATCCCGGCGCACGCGCCCAAGCCGCCATGCCCTCGCTGCCCGCCATTCCCTCCGCGCTGACCGCCTTCGCCATCACCGTCGTCCTCAGCTTCGTGCTCGGGCTGGAGCTGCACGGCTACCGCCGGTCGCAGGGCGAAGGCATCGGCTTCGGCACCACCCGCACCCTGACGCTGGTCGGCGCGACCGGTTACGTGCTGTGGCTGCTCGACGGCCCGGCGCCGCGCGGCCTCTACCTCGCCGGGCTGGCCGCGCTGGTCATCTGGCTCGGGATCAACCTGGCACAGCGCGGCCGCCAGCCCGAGCCGCCAACGGGCGACAACGGCAGCGCGCTGCTGCCGGCCATCATCGCGCTGCTGGCGTATGCGCTCGGGCCGATGGTGCTCACCCAGCCCGACTGGCTGGTCGCCGCGGTGCTGATCGTCGCCATCCTGATGCTCGCGGAAAAGCCGATGATCCGGCGGTTCTCCGACGCAGTGCCGATCTCGGAAGGCGTGACGCTGGCGAAGTTCCTGATCCTCGCCGGGCTGGTGCTGCCGCTGCTTCCGGACACGCAGATTCCCGGGCTGGTCGACATCACCTACGCCAAGGTCTGGCTGGCTGTCGTGGTGATCTCGGCGATCTCCTACCTCGGCTACCTGGCCCACACCTACTTCTTCCCCCGCGCCGGCACCCTGCTCACCGGCGCGCTGGGCGGGGTGTATTCGAGCACCGCGGCAACCGTCGTTCTGGCGCGCCAGGCGCGAACCGATGCGGCCGTCGCGGCACAGGCGCCGGCAGCGGTGACGCTGGCGACGGCGATGATGTATGTCCGGCTGTGGATCGTCATCGTCGCGCTCGGCCATTGGGCCGAGGCGATCCGCCTGGCGCTGCCATTCGGCCTGCTGCTGGCGGGAACGCTGGCGGTGACCTACTGGCTGTGGCGCCGCGCTCCCGCGGCGACGCCGGCAACGAAGGCAGCGCGCCTCGGCCCGAGCAACCCGCTCGACCTGCCCGTGGCGTTCCTGTTCGCCGCGCTGTTCGTTCTGTTCGCCGCGATCACCGTGTTCGTGACCCAGCATTTCGGCGCCGGCGGGCTGCGGGTCCTGAGCTTCATGGTCGGTCTGACGGACATCGATCCTTTCGTCCTGGCGCTGCTGGCCGGCCATTTCGACGTCACCGAGGCGAACATCATCAGCGCGATCCTGATCGCCACGGCAAGCAACAACCTGCTCAAGGCCGGCTACGCCGCGGCACTGTCGCGCCAGCGGTCGATGTGGCCGGCGGCGGCATGGCTCGCGCTGACACTGCTGCTGTCGCTGGTCTGGGCCTACGGGGTGAACTGACGACCCGCCGATCATGCCGAATCCCGAAGCAACCGCAAAGGCGGACGCGATCTCCGCGCCCGAACCAGCCACGGACCGCGCAGCCGGCCTGACCGCAACCGAAGCGGACCGTCGTCTGGCCCAGGACGGGCCCAATGCCATCGCCGAGCAGCACGTCGCGCGATGGCGCCAGCTGCTCGCCAAGTTCTGGGCCCCGGTGCCGTGGATGCTCGAGGTGGTCATCGTGCTGCAGCTGCTGCTGGGACGCCGGCTGGAGGCCCTGGTCATCGCGGCGCTCCTGGTGTTCAACGCGGTGGTCGCCTTCATCCAGGAGCAACGTGCCAAGGATGCGCTGGCGCTGCTGCGCAAGCAGCTGCACGTCACCGCGCGGGTGCTGCGCGACGGCCGATGGCAGATGGTTCCCGCGGAACGGCTGGTCCGCGGCGACGTGGTGCACGTCCGCGCCGGGGACCTGGTCCCCGCCGACCTGGCACTGTTCGACGGCGCCGTGGCCCTCGACCAGTCCGCACTCACCGGCGAATCGCTGCCGGTCGATTCCGGACCGGGGCAGCCGGCGTACACCGGTGCAATCGTCCGCCAGGGCGAGGCCAGCGGCGAGGTCACGGCCACCGGAACGCACACCTTCTTCGGACGCACGGCGGAGCTGGTCCGGACCGCCAGCGCGCCCAGCCACATGCAGCGCACGATTTTCGCCATCGTCCGGCGACTGGTGCTGTTCGACGCCGGCCTGGTCGTCCTGGTCGTGGCCTACGCGCTGCTGCACCACCTGCCGGCGACCGACACGCTGATCTTCGCGCTGCTGCTGCTCGTCGCGTCGGTCCCGGTCGCCCTGCCCGCCACCTATACCCTGGCGACCGCGGTCAGCAGCCAGGAACTCGCCCGCAAAGGGGTGCTGGTGACCCGGCTTCCGGCAGTCGAGGAAGCTGCCGCAATGGACACCCTGGTCTCCGACAAGACCGGTACCCTCACCCAGAACGTGCTGTCGCTGGCGGCCGTCGTCCCGCTCGCAGACGGCGTCGACGAGGCGGCCGTGCTGCGCGCGGCGGCGCTGGCGAGCGACGACGCGACCCAGGACCCGATCGACCTCGCCCTGCTCGGCCCGGCACGCGAACGCGGACTGCTGCGCGATGCGCCGGCGCGAGACGCCTTCCACCCGTTCGATCCGCAGACGCGCCGCAGCGAAGGCGTGTACTCCGTCGGCGGCGGCTCCTGGCAGGCGATCAAGGGCGCGGCCAACATCGTCGTCCCGCTGTGCCAGGCGGGAATCGTGCCGCAGGACGCGCTCGACGCTGCCACGCAGCGACTGGCGCAGACCGGAGCCCGCGTGCTCGCGGTCGCCGCCGGCGCCCCCGGCGCGCTGCAGCTGCTCGGCATCGTGGGGCTCGCCGATCCGCCGCGAATCGACGCCGGCGCGTTGATCGCGCAGCTGCAGCAACTCGGCGTGCGGGTGCGCATGGCCACCGGCGACGCCCTCGAAACGGCGCAGGCCATCGGCGCGCGCCTCGGACTGGGTTCTCGCGTCTGCCATGCGCGCAGCGACGACCTGGGCCGCATCGACGACTGCGATCTGTTCGCCCGGGTGCTGCCGGAGGACAAGCACGCGATCGTCCAGGCGCTGCAGCAGCAGGGCCATGTCACCGGGATGACCGGCGACGGCGTCAACGACGCCCCGGCGCTGCGCCAGGCCGAGCTCGGGGTCGCCGTGGCCAGCGCGACCGACGTCGCCAAGGCCGCAGCCGGCGTCGTGCTCACCGACGCCGGCCTGTCCGGCGTGCTGACCGTGGTACGCGAAGGCCGCGAAGTGCATCGCCGCATGCTCACGTACACGCTGAACAAGACGCTCAAGGTGTTCGAGATCGTCGTCTTCCTGACCCTCGGACTGTGGCTGACCGGCGGCTTCGTCATATCGGCGACCCTGATCGTGCTGCTGCTGTTCGCCAACGATTTCGTGACCATGGCGATCGCGACCGATCGGGTGCAGCCGGCGCCGCGCCCGCAACGCTGGCAGGTGCGCCGGCTGGTCGGCGCGGCGCTGGTGTTCGCCGCCATCTCGCTTGCATTCTCCTTCTCGCTCTACTGGTGGATCCGGTCGGCGGCCAGACTCGACGCGGCCCAGCTGCAGACGGTGGTCTTCCTGATCCTGGTGCTGACCAACCAGGCCTGCATCTATGTGCTGCGCAGCGATGGCCGGCTTTGGCGCTTCGCGCCCGGCCGGTGGATGGCGATCGCCAGCGTCGGCGACGTGATCGTCGTCGCGCTGCTCGCCCGCTTCGGCATCCTCATGACGGCGATCCCGGGCGGGCTGATCGCCGCGCTCGCCGCCGCGACCGCGGGATTCGCGCTGGTGCTCGACCAGGCCAAGCGCGTCGTGTTCCCGCGATTCCAGATCGTCTGACTTTCCCGGAGCATCCGCATGAATCAAACCCGCAAGCAGCCGACGCCGGCTGCCAACATCAATGTCCCGTTCTTCTGGCCGATGCAACTGGCCGCCGATCTGGCCGAGCAGGGCGTGGAACTCGCCGCGCGCAACGTCAAGTTCGTGACCGAGGAGGCGCTGCTGCACGGCGGCCTGAAGCCGAAGCTGGCAACCGATCACCAGGTGCGGCTGCGGTTGCGCACCCTGGATCTGTGCGACTACTCATCGCCCGGGGCGACTGGAACACCGACGCTGGTCATCGCCCCCTATGCCGGGCACACCTCCATGATCGCCGACTTCCAACGCGGCCAGAGCCTGATGGAAACGCTGCGCACCCAGGGCGTCGAGTCGCTGTTCCTGACCGACTGGCACAGTGCGACGCTCGACATGAAGGACCTCGAAGTCGACCAGTACCTCGCGGAGCTGCTGGCCTGCATCGATGACCTCGGCGGCCGCGTCCGGCTGGTCGGGTTGTGCCAGGGGGGCTGGACCGCAGCCATGCTCGCAGCGCGCTTTCCCCGGAAGGTCGCCAGCCTCGTCCTCGCCGGGTCGCCCATCGACACCCACGCCGGCCACGGTCCGCTGCTGAAGATGGTCCGCCAGAGCCCGATGTCGTTCTACCAGGAACTCGTCGCGACCGGCGGCGGCCTGATGCTCGGCAAGTTCATGCTCGCGGGCTGGAAGAACATGCACCCGGACCAGCATTACGTGCAGGAACACATCGACCTGTACGAGCACATCGACGATCCCGCATGGCTGTCGAAGACCGAGGCATTCGAGCGCTGGTACGAGAATCCGCTCGACCTCCCCGGCCGCTGGTATCTGCAGGTGATCGACCAGCTGTTCAAGCAGAACCGCCTCGCCAAGGGCGAATACGTCGCGCTCGGCGCGACCCTCAAGCTGCAGGCGATCGACTGCCCGCTGTATCTGCTGGCCGGCGAGACCGATGACATCACGCCGCGCGAACAGGTGTTCGCCGCCGCCCATCTGTGTGCCACCCCGGCCGACCGGGTGAGCCAGCGCGTCGTGCCCGGCGGCCACGTCGGCCTGTTCATGGGAGCCCGCACGCTGAAGGATGCCTGGCCGGAAATCGCCCGGTGGATCAGCGCAAGCGGGGACTGATCGAGGCGACCCGTCTCGTCCGCAAGTGCCGTACGCATCGAATGCCGAACTCCCGCCGTCGGTGCGCCGGCATCTGCCGGAGCATGGGCAGGACATCTTCCGCGCCGCATTCAATGCGGCCTGGCACGGCTATGCGGACCGCGGTGCGAAGCGCGAAACGCTGGCGTTCCGCGTCGCATGGAGCGCGGTCAGGAAGGTCTATCGCAAGGT
>JAKAIB010000112.1 GCA_021814605.1 Pseudomonadota bacterium
ACGGCGCAGCGCGGCGACCCCGGCCGCGAACGGTTCAGACGGATCCATCGACGCCGTCGCGTCCGCCACCGCGTCGGCTTGGAGACTGCCATGGCAATGCAACGACGGCAGTCATTCGTTATATTTGCCAGGTAATATCGTTTCCGGCCATGCACACCCGCCGAGGACATTCCGAAATGCCATTCGCCCCGAACGCCATCACGACGTCCCGTCCGATCGACCGGCCCCTGCCCCTCCGCCGCGACGAACACCGCGCACGGCAGCGGGCGGTCGAGGTTCTCAAGGCGCTGGCCGTGCCGGTTCGGCTGCAGATCCTCGACGCGATCGGCACCGCGGAACTGACCGCCGGCCGCATCGTCGACCTGGTGGGCGGCCACCAGCCGAACGTGTCGCAGCATCTCGCCGTGCTGGTCGACGCCGGGCTGCTGCATCGTCGACGCGACGGCCGGAACGTCCGCTACCGCCGCAGCGCCGGATCGGCCACCGAACTGATCCGGGTGCTCGGCGATTTCCTGTCGGCGGAAGTTCCGGCGACCGGCGCGCCGGCGGAGTCGCGGCGGCTGGCGGACTGATCGGCCGTGCCGCAGCGGGGCCACGCTAGGGCAGCACGAAGTCCTCGGCCGGCGTCGCCGCGGGCAGGGCGTCCTCGCCGAGGAGTTCGCGCAGGGTGATCTCGATTCCGGTCGACAGCGCCAGCAGCGGAAGATCGTTGGGCATCGCGCCGAAGGGATCTTCGAGTTCCTCGTTGAGCGCGTCGAGGGCCAGGAACGTATAGGCGACGAAGGTCACCATGAGCGGGGTCAGGATCCCGATGCTGCTGATCAGGCCGAACGGCAGCAGGAAGCAGTAGATGTAGACGGTCCGGTGGACGATCACCGAATAGGCGAACGGAATCGGCGTGTTGGCGATGCGCTCGCAGCCGCCGAGCACGTCGGTGAGTTCCATCATGCTCTGTTCCATCACGGCGGTGATCTGCGGATGCAGGTCCTGACGCCGGGCGGCGTCAGCCAGGGTCCGGCCGAGGGACTGCAGGATCAGCGCCGGGCGGGACCGCGCGGTTCGAAGCGACGCCAGCAGCGGCGCATCGACCAGCGCCGCCAGGTCCGGAAGCGGATCGGTGCCGCGCAACTGATGGCGCAGGGCATGGACGAACCCGATCAGCCGGTGCACGAAGCCGGCCGCCGGCTCGCGGTCCCCGAGCCAGACGATGTACTGCCGCGTCAGCGAGCGCGACGCGTTGAGCATGGAGCCCCAGAGTTTTCGCGCTTCCCAGTAGCGTTCGTAGCTCGCGGTATTGCGAAAGCCGAGAAAGATGGCCAGCGCCACGCCGATGGATGTGAACGGCACGTAGGTCAGGCCGACGCGCCAGCCCAGCAGGTCGCCGTGGGTCCAGGTCACGACGGTGGCCATTGCCGCGACGACGACGAGCTGCACCCAGATCTTGGGCAGCACGGACCCACGGATCACGAACAGCATGCGGAGCCAGGACAGGCGCGGGCGGACGATCATGGAGACTGCACCGGGAAGCGAGCGATCAGCCGGATTGTTCCGGATCGGCGACATCCGGTCGGCGCCCGCGGCCGTTCCCGACCGGAGTGGCGTCCCGGCCGGCGGCCCTGGTGCAGGCGCCGGCCGACCCGCGTCCACCGACGCGTGATCCGGCGCGGTGCAACCCGAGCGGCCCCGCCGTCATTCGCACGGCCGGGCCGCCTGCCGCCGGAGCAGGAATGCGCCCAGCGCGAACAGCACGATGCCGATCGCCCAATACCCGGCGCCAAGATCGTGCGTGAGGGCCGCGACGCCGGCAAACGCCGCCGGCCCCGAGAGCGCGCCGCTGAAGGTGAAGAACAGCGTCCCTCCGGTCACCACGCCCGCCAGGCCCGGCGGCGCGAGGCGCGCGACCTCGGCCAGATACACCCCGTTCCATCCGGTTGCGGTCGCACCGAAAACGAATGCCAAGGCGACCAGGGCCGCCGTCGACCAGTGCCGATCCATACTGCCCGCCAGGCAGGCGCAGATTCCCATCGCCAGCGCGAGGAAGGCCAGCAGGCGCGCCGGCCGCACCCAATGGTCGCTGATCCATCCCCACGCAATGCGGCCGACGACGCCGGCGACCTGCGCGGCGGCCAGCAGAAAACCGGCGCGCACCAGCGACAGGCCGGCACCGGCATGCGCCTGCGCGACCAGATAGGTCGCCATGCAGGACTGCATGGCCGCGAAGAAGAAGGTGCTGAACGCGAGTTCGCGCATCGCCGCGTGCGACCACACCAGCCGCAGCGCCCGCAGCGAGCCGCCCAGGGCCACCGGGTGCCGTCGATCGCGGCCGGCATCGAAACGCGTCCGGAATGGCTGGAGCAGGCCGGCACCGGCGACGCAGGCGACGGCCAGCAGCGGCAGCGTGCCGCGCCAGCCCAGGCGCAGCGCCGCGCTGGGCAGCAGCGCGCCCGCGAGCATGCCGCCCAGCGGAACGCCCGTCTGCTTGATCGAAAAGACGAGGCCGCGCCAGCGGGGCGCGACTTCATCGGCAAACAGATGGGAGCTCGCCGGCGTCGCGGAGCCGTAGCCGATCCCGATCAGCACGGCGCCGGCCAGCAGCAGCGCCACCTGGCCGCTGGCCACGAGCAGCAGCCCGGCGGCGCAGATGCCCAGGCAGACCTGGGCCGCGCGAATCGCGCCAAACCGGACGATCGGGCCGCCGGCGTTGACCGCCGAGAACATCGCGCCGGCGTAGTTCGCCGCGCTGAACAACCCGACCGCGGCGACGGGCAGGCCGGTCGCGGCAGCGATGGTCGGCGCAATCGCCGGGACGGCAAGCGCCGCGAACGACGCCAGCGTCTGTGCGGCGGACATCGTCCCCAGCGCCGCCCAGGGAAAGGCGTCCTTGGCTTGTGTCGACAACTGTGCTGTTCCTTCCACGTGCAGAAAGGGGCGGCGGCCTCGCCGGATGCGCCGCCCGTCGATGATCGCCGCATCGCCCGCGCCGGCCCTGCCGCCATCATTTGGCCCGCGCACGCCTCGGCGTGGGCGCCGCGGCGAGTAGCCTACGCAACATCGCGCGACGCCGCTGGCGGCCACCCGGTTCACAATGTGCGCGCGTCGATCCGCCGATCGGCGGCCAACCTGGAGAAGAACGCCATGAAACACCTGCTGCGTTGCGGCGCGGCCCTGCTCGCGCTCGCTGCACTCACGCCGGCCCACGCCTTCAACCTCGGCGATCTGCAGAACCAGCTCGGCGGCGTGCTGGCGCCGCAGGGGGGCAGCGCGCCCGGCCCGGCGAGCGCAAGCCAGGGTTCGAGCGGGACAACCGCCGCCGTCGCGGCACTCAGCGACAGCGAGGTCAGCCAGGGGCTGAAGTCGGCGCTCGGCCGCGGCGCGGACATCGCGGTGCAGGAACTGGGGCGGGAGAACGGCTTCTACGGCAGTTCCAAGTGGCGCATCCCGCTGCCGCCCGCCATCGCCAAGGCGGAGAACCTGATGCGCATGGCCGGGCTCGGCCAGCAGGCCGACAACCTGGACCTGGCGATCAACCGCGCCGCCGAGGCTGCCGTGCCCGAGGCGAAGGACCTGCTGATCGCCGCCGTCCGCGACATGACGCTGCAGGACGCCAAGGGCATCCTCACCGGCGGCAACGAGGCGGCGACCGCCTACTTCCGGCGCAAGACCGAAGCGCCGCTGACGCGCAAGTTCCTGCCCATCGTCGCCCGCGCCACCGACAAGGTGGGGCTGGCGCAGACGTACAACCGCTTCGCCGGCGAGGCCGCGCAGTTCGGCCTGGTCCAGCAGGATCAGGCGAGCATCCAGCAGTACGTCACCCAGCAGGCGCTCGACCGTCTCTATCAGGCCATTGGCGAACAGGAGCGCGCGATCCGCGCCGATCCGGTGGGCACCGGCAGCCGATTGTTGAGCAAGGTGTTCGGCGCGGCCCTCGGGCATTGACGCCGGCGGCCGCCCCGGCCCGGGGTGCCCGGCCGGAGCGGGACCGGCTCGCGACCCGGACTCAGCCCTGGCGCAGGGACGTTCGGGCCGCGGCCAGCACCGCTCGGCTGAGCCCGTCGACCAGCGCCGACGCGGCGCGGGCGTGATGCCAGTACAACGGGACATCCAGCGGATCGGCCGGGACGAGTTCCACCAGCGCGCCGCTGCGGATCGGGTCGGCGACCAGCAGGAGAGGGTGCATGGCCCATCCCATCCCGGCAATGCAGGCGGTGACGAACGCGTGGGTCGACGGCAGGGTGTGCCGCGGCAGTTCCACCGGTCGGCGGCACAGCCGACGTGCCCAACGCGCCTGCAGGTCATCCTTGGTGTTGAACTGCAGCGAGGGGGCCTGAGCGAGCGCGCCGGCGGTCACACCGCCGGGGAAATGCCGCCGCACGAACGCCGGGCTGGCAGCGGCGACGTACCGCATCGCGCCGAGGGGCTGGCTGTTGCAGCCCGTCGTCGGCTGCGCATCCGCCGTGACGGCGGCCAGCACGGCGCCGCTGCGCAGCCACTCCGCGGTGTGGCCTTCGTCGTCGACCGCCACGTCCAGATGGACCGGCGCCTCGGCGCCATACCCGGCGATCGCCGGCGCCAGCCAGGTCGCGAGGCTGTCGGCGTTGACGGCGATCGGCAGCGGCACGCGGATGCCGCTTTCCGGCGCCAGCGCCGGCAGTGTGACCTGCAGGTCCTGCTCCAGCAGCCGCACCCGGTCGACGTGCTGGCACAACCGGCGCCCGGTCTGCGTCGCCCGGCACGGCTGATCCCGGACCACGAGTGGGCATCCCGCGCGTTCCTCCAGCAGGCGGATCCGCTGCGACACCGCCGACGGCGTCACGTGCAGCACCCGGGCGGCACGCTCGAAGCTGCCTTCGCGAATCACGGCGGCCAGCGCTGCGAGCGCCGAATAGTCGAGCATGAAATTAGTGAAACTTCATTGAGTGAAGGAAATGGAGTTTGCCTTCACATGCGCCCGCTGGCAAGCTGACGGCCATGTCGACATGTCCCGCCGTCATCCCGGTCGTCGTGCAGGGCATGACCCTCAGCCTCGGGCTGATCGTGGCCATCGGCGCGCAGAACGCCTTCGTGTTGCGCCAGGGACTGCGCCGCGAGCACGTGGGCCCGGTCGTGCTCTTCTGCATCCTGGCCGACGTGACGCTGATCGCCGCGGGCGTGGCCGGCATGTCGCAGGCGTTGCGCCAGAGCGCGGTCCTGGCACGCGCCCTCGCACTGGCCGGGGCCGCGTTTCTCGCCGTCTACGGCTGGCGTGCCCTGCGGCGGGCGCGCCGGGTCGAGGTCTTGCAGGCGACGACCGGCGGCGCGCGTCTCACCCCACTTGCGGCGCTGGGGCAGACCGCCGCGTTCACCTTGCTGAATCCGCACGTCTACCTCGATACCGTGCTGCTGATGGGCAATCTGGGTGCGCGCCAGCCGGACAGCATGCGCTGGTGGTTCGTCGCGGGCGCCGGGACCGGAAGCACGCTGTGGTTCGTCCTGCTCGGATTCGGCGCACGGTGGCTGGCGCCCTGGTTCGCGCGCCCGCGGGCGTGGCAAGTGCTTGATATGCTGACCGGCCTGACGATGTGCGTGCTGTCGGCGCTGCTGCTCCCGCGCGCATTCCACGGGATCTGACGCCTGCCCGGGGCGGTCGCGGCACGCCGGCCGGCCGGACCCGACCCGCCGCGCCGATTCGCCGACCGTCCGGGTCGGTTGTCGTTCACAGGAGAATCCGTCGATGCAAACCTGGCGCCTGCTTGCCGCACTCGTGGCCATCTACATTCCCGCGCTGGCCATTCCGGGGCCGAACTTCCTGGCGGTGACCCGGGCGTCGCTCGACGTCTCGCGTCGGCACGGCATCGTGACCGCCCTGGGAGTGGCCAGCGGCAGCACCCTGCAGGCGACAATTGCCGCGGCCAGCGTGAGCCTGCTGCTGGCGCACGCTGGGCCGGTCCAGCGGGTGGTGGCGCTACTGGGTGGGGCCTACCTCCTGTACGTCGCACGCGCGATCTGGCGGCAGGCAGCGGCCCGGCAGACCGCGTCGACGACGACACAGCCAGAGGCAGGGTCGGTCGCGTCCAGCTACTGGGGCGGCCTGCTGACCAACCTGACCAATCCGAAGGCCCTGGTCTTCTTTTCCACGATCTTCGCCGGCTTGCTCGGACCGGAGGCGCCGCTGGCGAGCCGGATCATCGGCGTGATCGCCATCTGCGTGCTGTCCACGTTGTGGCATCTCAGCCTGGCGACGGTGTTCACCCGTCCCCGTGTGCGGCTGGCATACGCCCGCGTGCGCCCCGCGCTGCTGCGCACCACGGCCGTGGTGCTCGGCGGATTCGGCCTGCGGCTGGTCTGGAGCGCGACGGCCGGACAGTGAGCCGCCCGCATGAGGCGGGCGCAGGGGAGGCGGTGATTCCAGCGTTGTCCAGCCACGGCTGGAATCGGCGCAGGACAAAAAACTCAGGCACCGAGGAAATCCTGCGGTGCCTGACTGTCGAGGCTCCGTGGGGGGAGCCTGGGTTCGCGCCCTCAGGCGCGTCGAGTGGTTCAGAAGAAGTCCCCGTTTCCTTGCATTCACTCTCCTCTTCGACATCCCTGGAACGAAGGCTAAACCTCTGGCGCCAGCTCCGCAAGACCCTTCCGCCACCGAGGTGGCCGATTGGCAACGGCGGCATGACCGGCGGGCGGTCCGGCACCGGTCGATCCGCCGGACCGCCCGCCTAGAATGCGGCCCTCGTCAGCATCAGCAATCCGCATCGGGGCCGTGTTCACCGAACAGGAGGCGGCCAGCTTGTACCGTTGCCGTATTCCATTGCGTGAAGTCGCTCCATGACCCCTGAAACACAGGTTCCCGAGATGCCGACCGCCGACCGCGGCAGTTACGACGTGATCGTGATCGGTGGTGGCCCCGCCGGCTCGACCACCGCAACATTGCTGGCGCAGCGGGGCATCCGCGTGGCGGTGCTCGAGAAGGATCGCCACCCCCGGTTCCACATCGGCGAATCGCTGCTGCCCGCGAATCTGGCGCTGCTCGATCGGCTCGGGGTAGGCGACCAGGTCCGTGCCATCGGCATGGAGAAATGGGGCGCCGAGTTCGTGTCTCCATGGCATGCGCAGACGCGCCAGGCGTTCATGTTCGCCGAAGCGTGGGACAAGTCGATGCCGATGGCCTACCAGGTGCGCCGTTCCGAGTTCGATCACATCCTGCTGCGCAATTCGCAGAGCCAGGGGGCGCTCGTCGTGGAGGGCTGTACGGTCAGCGACGTGCGCTTCGATGACGCCGGCCGGGGCGCGACCCTCGTCGCCCGGCACGACGACGGATCGCGCTCGTCGTGGCGGGCACGCTACGTCGTCGACGCCTCGGGGCGCGACACCTTTCTCGGCGGACGCTTCAAGGCCAAGCATCGCAACCCGAAGCACAACAGCGCGGCGATGTTCGCGCACTTCACCGGTGCCCGGCGCCTGCCCGGCAAGGCCGAAGGCAACATCACCATCTTCTGGTTCGACCACGGCTGGTTCTGGTTCATCCCGCTGGCCGATGGCACGACCAGCGTCGGCGCGGTGGCCTGGCCCTACTACTTCAAGACGCGCGACAAGCCGCTGGAGGAATTCTTCGCCGACACCATCGCGATGTCGCCCGAACTGTCGTCCCGGCTGCAGGGGGCGACCCGCGTGTCGGAGGTGCAGGCCACCGGCAATTACTCGTACCTCTGCGACCGCACCCATGGCCCGGGCTACCTGCTGGTGGGCGACGCCTTTGCCTTCATCGACCCGGTGTTCTCTTCAGGCGTGATGCTGGCGATGCAGGGCGCGGTATTCGCCGCCGAGGCACTGATCACCAGCCTGGGCGATCCCGCCGCCGAATCCCGCGCGATGCAGGCGTTCGACCGCGCCATGCGCCGCGGTCCGCGCGAGTTCTCCTGGTTCATCTACCGGATCAACCACCCGAGCATGCGCGACCTGTTCATGGATCCGCGCAACGTGTTCCGCGTCAAGGAGGCGCTGTTGTCGGTGCTTGCCGGCGACATCTTCGGTCAGACGCCGATCTGGACGTCGATCCGGCTGTTCAAGGGGATCTTCTATCTCGATGCGCTGCGCCATCTGCGCCGCAGCCTGCGTGCCCGCACCCTGCGCAAGAAGCAGATCGATCCGCAGACCCTCGCCGGTGGCGTGACGGGCTGATGGGCGAGGCGTTGCAACTCCAGCTGCTGCCCGAACGGCCGGCAGCATGGCCGGATGACGTTCTCGGCGTCGCGACCTACGGCAGCCGAGTGGCGTCCGGGCTCGACTGCGCCGAGGCGGTGCCGCTGGCCGTCATCGACATGCCGATTGCAGATCACGCGCCCGACGCCGTCGAGGCGTGGCGCTCCGCCCGCCCGATGCGTGCCGGCCACATCGGCGACGCATCGTGGCGGGCGAACGACGCGTGGATGTTCGTTGCCGTCCAGGTCGAGGAGCGGGCGTCGCTGCGCAGCGCGACCGAGGCCGCCTATCGGTCGCTGTTCGAGGCGCTTGCGACCCAGGACTACGCCTACCCGGTGCGCATCTGGAACTACATCGCCGACATCAACGGCGAGTCGGACGGACTGGAACGCTACCGGCAGTTCAATATCGGCCGGCAGTCCGCATTCCTCGGGTGCGGCCGCGACGTCAGCGGCGACAGCGTGCCGGCGGCCTGCGCGCTGGGCACGCGGCCGGGCGCGCCGCTGGTGGTCTACGCGCTGGCCGGGCGAACCGCACCGCTGGCGATCGAAAACCCGCGGCAGCGCAGCGCCTACCACTATCCCAGTCGCTACGGGCCGCGCGCACCGACCTTTTCGCGGGCCAGCCTCGCCGATTGGGACGGCCGGCCCGCGCTGTTCGTCTCGGGCACCGCGAGCATCGTCGGTCACGAAACCCTGCACGTCGGCGACGTGGCGGAGCAGACGCGGGAGACCCTGCGCAACATCGCCGCGCTGCTCGACCAGACGCGCCGGGTGCGGGGCACGGCCTGGGACCTTCGCGACCTGCGATACAAGGCCTATGTGCGGCATGCCGCGGACGTCGCGACGGTGCGCGCCGAAATCACCCGGGCCTGCGGCGCGGAGCCGGACTGCCTGTACCTGCTGGCCGACATCTGCCGACGCGATCTGCTGGTCGAGATCGAGGCCGTGGCGCTCCCCGCGGCGGAGGCCGGATGCGCCGCCTGACCATGCGATCGATCGCCAGGCCCGCGGCGCTGTGCGCGCTGCTCGCCGCGTCGATGCCGCCTGCGCTGGCGGGGCACAAGCCGCTGTGGGAAGCCGGCTTCGGCGTCGGCGCCATCAGCTTTCCCGACTACCCGGGCTCGCGCAACCAGTCCAGCTATGTCGTCCCGGTGCCGTATTTCATCTATCGGGGCCGCATCCTTCGGGCCGACCGGAACGGCCTGCAGGCCAGGCTGCTCGACACGTCCCGCTTCGACTCCTACCTCAGCCTGGGCGCCTCGCCACCGGTGCGCAGCGGCAACGGCGGCGAGCGCGGCGGCATGCCCGACATCCGCCCCACCGTGGGCTTCGGACCGGCGCTGGAAGCCCACCTCTGGCGCTCGTCGCTGCGGCGCGTGCGCCTGGACCTGCGACTGCCGGTGCGCGAGGTGTTCAGCGTGCAAAGCCGGCCGCGGCAGGTGGGTTGGCAGTTCACCCCGGTGCTCAACCTCGACGTCGCCAGTCCGGCCGGCCTGCCGGGCT
>JAKAIB010000113.1 GCA_021814605.1 Pseudomonadota bacterium
ATTGCTGACTGCCAGACCGCGCTCAGCGCGCGCCCTCGCCGAACACCACGACCCGCACGGTCTCCATGATGATCTGCAAGTCCAGCAGCAGCGAGTGATTCTTCACGTAATAGAGATCGAACTGCAGCTTGCGGCGCGACTCCGCGAGCGACGCGCCGTAGGAATACCGCACCTGCGCCCATCCGGTGACTCCGGGCTTGACGCTGTGGCGGATGGCGTAGAACGGAATCTCCGCGGTGAGCTGCTCGACGAAGCTCGGCCGCTCGGGGCGCGGCCCGACCAGGCTCATGTCGCCGCGCAGCACGTTGAACAGCTGCGGCAGCTCGTCGATCCGCGTCTTGCGGATGAACCGTCCGACCCGGGTGATGCGGTCGTCGTTGGCCTGCGCCCAGCGCGCGACGCCGTCCTTCTCGGCATCGGTGCGCATGCTGCGGAACTTGAGCACCTGGAACGGCCGGCCGACGCGCCCGATGCGCTCCTGCCGGAAGATCACCGGGCCGCGATCCTCGATCCGGATCGCCAGCGCGGTCAGCAGCATCACCGGCCAGGCCAGCAGGAGCAGGATCGACGCGACCAGCAGGTCGAACGTCCGCTTGATCGCCGTCCGCATCAGCCCCTGGTCGAAGCCGTTGCTGTAGATCAGCCAGCTTGCCTTGAGACTGTCGAGCGGGACTTCGCCCTTGATCCGCTCGCTGAACGCCGGCAGCGAATGGACCGGCACGCCCAGGATCCGGCAGTCCAGCAGCTGGCGCAGCGGCAGCGCACCACCGCGCTGCTCGCGGACGCAGACGACGATGTCGTCGACGCCGTGCTCGGCGACCAGAGAATCGAGTTGCGTGCTCTTGCCGAACACCGGCGCGCTCAGCGTGCCCACCGGCTCGACCTCGTGCCCCGAAGGAACGAAGCCGACGACCCGGTACGCACCCTGCAGCTGCGTGTCGAGATCGGACGCGACCGCCGCGGCCTCCGGCCCGCAGCCGATGACCAGCACCTTGCGTGTCTTCACCCGGTCGCCGTAGGTGCCCAGCAGCGGCTGGCGGATGAAGGCCATGCCGAGGAACTGGTAGACGTAGGCGAAGCCCAGGAAGCGCAGCGCGTAGCGGTGCGGAAAGAACAGCTTGAAGTAGACGAAGAACAGCGGCCCGACGCTCACCATCGTCGCCAGCAGCGCGCACAGCAGCAGCATCCGCAGCGAGTTGACTCGGTCGCGCTGATAGGCGCCGAAGGTGACATACAGCAGCAGCATCACCGCGGCGAAAATCACCGCCGGCAGCAGCGTGTCCTGCAGCACGACCAGGTCCGGGTCGAAGCGCCGTCCCAGCGCGATGAGCGTGCCGCCGGACAGGATGGCCGAGCCCAGCAGCACCATGAAGTCGGTCACCAGTTCCAGCACCGTCCGCGCCGGAACGTATCGGTCAAATACGCGAATCATGATGCGATGTTCCGTTGATTGCCAGCGAGGTGGCGACGATCGGACCGGATGCGTGGTTCGTCCGGCGTGAGTTCGATGCTAGGCAAGCGCTGCCGGCGGAATGTTGGATTGCTCGCCGATTTTGGCCGTTGTGAGGAATTTTTCACGCGCATTCGGTGCTCCGCAGCCCCCCATTGGCGGGTTCCGCAGGGGGTACGGCTGCCCTAGACTGCGTTCCAAGCTGGCCGTTTCCCGACTCCCATCCGCACGCACTCGACAACATGAACACCGCCGCTCCCCGATCTGCGCTTTCGCGTCTTGCCGTCCTGCTCGCCACCCTGGCCTCCCTGCTGCTGGGGGCATGCGCCAGCAACAGCTTCCCGCCGCCGCCCAAGCAGGTCGCCGCAGCGGACTACCACTACGTCATCGGCCCGGGTGACAAGCTCCACATCACCGTGTGGCAGAACCCGGATCTCTCAACCACGGTCGAAGTCCGGCCCGACGGCAGGATCTCTGCCCCGCTGGTCAGCGGCATCCAGGCGGCCGGCCTCACCGCCGACGAGCTCGCCGCGAAGATCCGCAAGGACATCTCCAAGTACGTCCGCGATCCGGTGGTCACGGTCGTCGTCAGCGACTTCCACGGCGCCCTCAGCCAGCAGGTCAACATCGTCGGCGCCGCCGCCAAGCCGCAGAGCATTCCCTATCGCGACAAGATGACCCTGCTCGACGCGATGATCGCCGCGGGAGGACTCAGCCCGTACGCCAATGGCAACGATGCCGTGCTGATCCGCGGCGGCAAGTCGTACAGTGTCCACCTCGACGGCCTGCTGCGCCGCGGCAACATGGATGACAACGTGCCGCTGCTGCCGGGCGACACCATCGTCATTCCGCAGGGCTGGTTCTGACCGTCGATCCGACGCACAACGATCCGAAGCCGCCGGACGCACCGGTGGCCAGCGAATGGGGGATTTCGCCATGAACTGTCGTCGAACGGCGCTGGCCAGCGCCATCCTTGCGGCGAGCGCGGGCTTCGGCGCTGCCATGCCGGCGCAGGCGCAGGTCCTGCCGGCCGTCCCGCAACCGCCGGCGCAGGGTGCCTCCGCGCCGGACGGCGCAGCGCCGGCGGCGTCCACGCCCCCGACGACTTTCATCTCGCCGTCGGTCGCCGTCCTGGCAACGCAGACGAGCAACGCCAACTTCGGCACCGGACTCACACCGCGCAGCGACACCGTGCTCGAGGTCGTGCCCCGCGTCGTACTGCAGTCGGACCACGCCCGCTGGCACCTGCGTGGCGATTTCAGTCTCGACGGGCAGTATTTCGCGCGCGGCACGCAGGTCAACAGCGTGCTGCCCACCGGCGTGCTCAACCTCAATTCCGAGCTGGTCGACCGGCTGCTCTACTTCGACGCCGGAATCCAGTCGCAGCAGAACGTCATCAATCCCTACGTCGGGCAGATCAGCCCGGCAGCCTCCAACCGCTACACCACCACCCAGTACCGCGTCAGCCCGTACATCGACCGGCTGATCCGTCCCGACCTGCGCTTCGTCGCCCGTAGCGACGACACCTGGACCAAGGTCAACAACACACCGGCCAACACCGGGGTGTTCGGCGGCCGCTACACCGTCCAGACCATCAGCCTCGACCAGCGCCCGCTGCCGTGGGGCTACACCCTGGCGGCACAGCAGGCCGACACCACCTACAGCAACCTGCCCTTCGCGTCGCTCAAGGACACCACGGCGCGCGCCATCGGCAACTACGCCGTGTCCGACCGCCTCACCCTGGGGCTGATCGGCGGATATGAACGCGTTCAGGCCTTTCTCGCCACGGAGGACAAGCCGATCTACGGTGTTCGCGGATCCTGGCAACCCAACCCGGTCAGCAACGTCGACGCCACGGTCGAACACCGCTTCTTCGGCACCGGCTGGGCCGTCCAGGCGCGCGGCGGCTCGTCCCAGTTCCAGCTCAGCATGAACTGGACGCGCGGGCCGTCGACCTACCTGTCGGCACTCGCCGGCACCGGCGTGCCCGGCACCAACATCACCACCCTGCTCAACAGCATGCTGCTGTCGCAGTATCCCGATCCGGTCGCCCGGGCCCAGGCGGTGCAGAACCTGCTCACCAGCTCCGGACTGCCCGGCGGCCTGTCGACTGCCAACAACTTCTACACCTCGACGGCGACGCTGCAGAACGCGCTGGCGGTGACCGCATTGATGCTGCGCGAGCGCAACAGCTACGCGCTGACGCTGTTCCGCACCAAGACCGAAGACCTGTTCCTTCCCGGCCAAAGCCTGCTGCAGGTCATCCAGACGCTGTCGAGCGACAACATCCAGGCCGGCGCCGCATTCAACTTCGGCCGCCGCATGACGCCGCTGGACAACCTGAACGTGACGCTGCTGCGCATCAACAATACCGGCTTCGGCATCAACGAAGGCCAGAACGCCAAGCAGACCAGTCTGATCGCGCAACTCGACCACCGGCTGACCGCGCGGACCACGGTGCTGGTCGGCGCGCGCCGGCAGTTCCTGCGCTCCACCGCCATCGGCAACACCAACGAGTCCGCCGTCTTTGCCGGCCTGGTCCACCGGTTCTGAGCACGGGCCAGGCAATGTACGAACGCTTTTTCGGGCTGACGGCGGCCCCGTTCCAGCTCAACCCCGACCCCAGCTTCTATTTCCAGAGCGCCGGGCACCACAGCGCGCACCAGTACCTGCGCTTCGGTGCCTTCCAGGGCGAGGGATTCATCGTCGTCACCGGCGAGATCGGCGCCGGCAAGACGACGCTGCTGCGCACCCTGCTGGCCGAGCTCGACCCGACCAAGGTGGTCGCGGCGCAGATCGTCAGCACGCAGCTCCAGGCCGACGAACTGCTGTCGGCCGTGGCGCTGGCCTTCGGTGTTCCCTGCGACGGCATGAGCAAGGCCAAGCTGCTGGTCACCCTCGAGGCCTACCTGGCTTCGCTGGCGACGACGAACCGGCGCGCCCTGCTGATCATCGACGAGGCGCAGAACCTCGGCCCCGCGGCGATCGAGGAACTGCGCATGCTGTCGAACTTCCAGTTCGGCAACAAGGCGCTGCTGCAGAGCTTCCTGGTCGGCCAGCCGGAGTTGCGCGAGGTGCTGCGGCTGCCGCAGATGGAGCAGCTGCGCCAGCGCATCATCGCCAGCACCCATATCGGGCCGATGGAGGCCGATGAAACGCGCCGCTACATCGAGCATCGACTGCACCACGTCGGCTGGTCGGGGCGTCCATCGTTCAGCGACGACGCCTACGCGGCGGTCCATGCCCGCACCGACGGGGTGCCGCGCCGCATCAATACCCTGTGCAGCCGGCTACTGCTGTCGGCCTTCCTGGACGGCTGCGACGACGTCGACGCCGCGCGCGTTCACCGTGTGGCTCGGGAGATCCAGCTGGAACTGACCGGATCCGACCGTCCCCGCGACCCCCCGTCCGACGCGCTGCGCCCGCAGCAGACGACCCAGCCGGCAACCCCGCTGGGGAACATCGCGCTGGACGACGCCGACCCCGGCTCCGGGGGCCGCGCCGCGGCCATGGCGGACAACGTCGTGCCGCTGCATCGCGCCGGCGCCTCCACGAGCGGCCCGATCGTCTGCGTCGCCGCATCGCAACCAGCGCTGGTCGCCGCGGCCGCGCTGCTCCATGCATTCGGCAACCGCGAGGACCTGCCCCCGGCGCGGCTGCTTGTCCTGGCCGCGCCCCACGTCCATGCCGATACAGGCTTGCTCGAAGCCGACGTCGACGCGCTCGATCTGCGCCGTTTCGTCCAGCCGCTGCAATCCCGGGGCCGGCCGGCCGCGCAGCAGCTGCCGGATCTCGGCCCGGCGATCGCGGACCATGTGGCCACTGTCCGGGCGAGCGCACTGGTCGTCGCCGACGACACCGACATCGGCGTGCTGTGCGCGGTCGCGGCGCGGCAAGCCGGCATTCCCGTGGTACGCATCCATGCCGGGCTGCGCAATGGCGATCGCCGCGAGGCGCGCGAAAGCAACCGCATCCTGATCGACCAGACATCGACGCTACTCTGCGCCAGCGAGCGCGGCGCAGTCGCCGCGCTCCAGTCCGAGGGGGTTCCGGAGTCGTGGATCGAACTGACCGGCAATCCGCTGGTCGACGCGCTGCGCCGCGCCCTGCCCGCGGCCCCGCATCCCGAGGCGACGCTTGCGCCCTGGCTGGCGGCCGGCAGCGACGTGCTCACGCAGCCTTCGGGCTACGGACTGGTACTGGTGACCCAGGCGATCGAGGACGACCGCGCCGACTTTCTTGCGGCCCTGCACGGGATGCTGCTGCGCATCGCGACGACGCTCCCGCTGGTCTGGCCCGCGCCGCAAGCCGTCGCCGCGGCGCTGTCCGCCCGGCGTCCGTCTGGACAGCCCGACGGCGCGACGATCGTCCACACCGCGCCCCTGCCCTGTCTCGAACTGATCGGCCTCCTGCGCGGCGCCGCCTGTGTGTTCACCGACGCCGGCTGGATCCAGGATCTCGCCACCGCCCTCGGCATTCCCTGCCTGACGCTGGCCGGACGGACCGAGCGCCAGGCTTCGCTGGTCGAGGGAACGAACCGCCTGGTGGAGCCGGACATCCACGCCATCTTCCGCGCCCTGGCGAACGTCCTGCATGGCGAAGGGCATCCGTCACGCCTGCCCGCGCTCTGGGACGGCCACGCCGCCGACCGGATCGCGCTGCAGGTCTCCAACTGGCTGCTCGCCCATCGTGATGGCACGTTCCGTGCCTATCTCGACGACGCCCGCACTCCGGCATGACCCGAATCCGACCAACGATTGACGCAAACAGCGGGGCAATCCGTGACTTTTTTCACCGTCGCAACCGGCAACGCTAGCTAACCTTCGACACCGCATCTCCTTTCGCCATGAACGACCTGCTCCGTCCCCTGTTCGATCTCTTTCCCGCCATGTGGGAGAAGCGCTGGTGGGGGCTGGCCGCTGCCTGGGCGTTCGCGCTGCTCGGCGCCATCGGCGTCATCGCCTTCAAGGAGCGCTACCAGGCCAGCGCGACCGTCTTCGTCGACACCCGCACCATGCTCGGCCCGCTGCTGCAGGGGCTCACGGTCCAACCAGACGTCAACCAGCAGGTGGACCTGCTGGCGCGCACGCTGCTGGCGCGCCCCAACATCAACGCGATCATCGACGAGAACCACCTGCTCAAGCCGGGCAGCACCGAACTCCAGCGCGCCGAGCTGATCCAGCAGCTCATGAAGGCGATCCACGTGAAGATCAACGGGCGCGACAACCTGTATGAGATCGACTACGTCAGCACCGATCCGCAGAAGACCCTGGGGGTGGTCCGCAGCCTGCTCAATCTGTTCGTCACGCAGGGCATCGACACCAACCGGCGCGACTCGGCGCAGGCGGTGCAGTTCATCGACAGCCAGATCGCGATCTACGACGCCAAGCTGCGCGACGCCGAGAACAAGCTCAAGCAGTTCAAGACCGAACACCCGGGCTACTCCGGCCAGGGCGTCGACTATTACGCCCGGCAGTCGCAGTTGCAGGACCAGCTGACCCAGCTGCAGGGTCAGCTCAGTTCGGCGGTGAGTTCGCGCAATGCCATGCAGGCACAGCTCGCCGACGTGCGGCCGACGCTGGCGCCGTCACTCGTCCCGGGAACGGGCATCGTCTCCGGTCCGTCGGAGATCGACCTGCGCATCGCCGCCCAGCGCAAGCACCTCGACGACCTGCTGCAGCGCTACACCGACGCCTATCCGGACGTGGTGGCGACCCGGCAGACGCTCGCGCGGCTCGAACGTGAACGGCAGCAGCAGGAACGGCAGCGCGCCAGCGTCGGCGCCAAGACGGCGCCGCAATACTCCGAGGCGACCAACCCGGTGTATCAGCAGCTGCGCATCAGCCTCGCGCAGGCTGACGCCAATGTCGCGTCGATCCGGGCGCAGATGGGCGACGTGCAGTCGCGGCTGACCCAGCTGCGCGCCCAGGCCACGCAGATGCCCAAGCTCGACGAGCAGTACGTCCAGCTCAACCGCGACTACACGGTGCTCAACGACAACTACCAGAAACTGGTGCAGCGGCGCGAATCGGCCATGCTGTCGCGCAATCAGGACGACAGCCGCAAGCTCGACTACTTCCGCGTCGTCGATCCCCCGCGGCTCGGGCCGACGGCGCTGTTTCCGCGGCGCACCTTCCTGATCGCGGTGGTGCTGGTGCTCGCCCTCGGCATCGGGGTCGTGACGTCCTACCTGCTGGTGCTGCTGGTGCCGACCTACCGCACCGCGCGGCAACTGCGCGAAAGTACCGACCGACCGGTGCTGGGATCGATCACCCTCGCGCTGTCCCCGGCCGCCGTCCACACCGAGCAGCGTCAGCAACGGCTGTTCCTGCTCGGCACCGGCGTGCTGGTCGTGCTGTTCGCGACCTGGACCGTGATCAACATGCTGCACCTGACCCACTGAGAGATCCGCCGTGAGCACCATCGAACAAGCCAGCAAACGCCTTGAGGAACTGCGCAAGGCGGGGGTCGACATGCCCTGGATCCACGATGCGGCGTCCATGCCGCTCAGCGCCGTCCAGCCCGCCGCGCTGGCCGAGGCGCACCATGGCGCGGCGGCCGCGGCGCCGGCGCGGCTGCTCGCGCCGCGGTCGACCGTCGCGCTGGACCTCGCCAGCCTGAAGGATGCCGGCTACATCGTGCCGGACGCACCGCGGTCGCGGCTGCTCGACGAGGTGCGCGGCATCAAGCGCCCGCTGCTGAAGAACGCCGTCGGCCACAAGGATGGCGAACCGGTCGATCGCGGCAACCTGATCATGATCACCAGCAGCCTGCCCGGCGAAGGCAAGACCTTCACCGCCATCAACCTGGCGATGAGCATGGCGATGGAACTCAACCACAGCGTGCTTCTGGTCGACGCCGACAGCGCGCGGATGTCCGCCGCCGAGCGGATCGGCGTGCGCGGCCCGCGCCGCGGCCTGATCGACCTCCTGATTGACCCGACTCTCGATCTCGCCGACGTCGAGCTGGCGACCAACGTCGACAAGCTCAGCTTCCTGCCGGCGGGCACCGCGAACGAACGCGCCACCGAAATCTTCAGCAGCCACGCGATGACCGAGTTCCTCAACCTGCTCGCGGTGCACCGCGACGAGCGCATCGTGGTGTTCGACTCGCCCCCGCTGCTGCCCTCGGCCGAAGCGCGCGTGATCGCCCCGCAGATGGGCCAGGTCGTGCTGGTCGTCCACGCCGGCAAGACCCATCAGGGGTCGGTGCAGCAGTCGCTCGCTCTGCTGGAGGACAACCCCGTCGCGATGACCCTGCTCAACCAGTCGCGTACCCCGTCGAGCGCCTCGCCCTACGGCTACTACGCCTACTGACCGCGCCGCGGCAGCGCAGCTTGCAAGTCCATAACGCCATTCCCGCCATACGCCACATGAAGACCCTCATCCGCCCCGCCCGTACCGCCGTTCTGGCCGCCTCGCTGTTCGCCACCGCCGGCGCGCAGGCCGCGCAATACGCGTATGTCGCCAACAGTGGCAGCAACTCGATTTCACAATACGTCATCGGCCCCGAAGGAAAGCTCGTGCCGATGGCCGCGCCCACCGTGGCGGCCGACAGCGCTCCGCGCTCGATCGCCATCGATCCGACAGGCCATTACGCCTACGCCACCAACTACGGGAGCGGCACGGTGTCGCAATACACCATCGGCGCTGACGGCGCGCTCAAGCCGATGAACCCGCCCACCGTCGCCGCAGGAATCAATCCCGTGGGCATCATCCTCGACGCCGCAGCGAAATCGGTGTACGTCACCAACGCCGGTGGCGGCAGTGTGTCGCAATACGCCATCGGGTCCGACGGCGCGTTGACCCCGATCGGCAAACGCAATGCGCTGGCAGGCAACACCCCCACCGCGCTGGCGATCGATCCGTCGAACGAGCACGCCTACGTGGCCAACCAGGGCGCGAACACCATTTCGCAGTTCGCCATCGCCGGTGGCGGCACCCTGTTGCCGATGGGCGCGCTGATGGCGGCCACCGGATCGGGCCCCGGGTCGATCGCGCTCGATCCGACCGGACATCACGCCTACGTGACCAATGTCGGCAGCAACACCGTATCGCAGTACGACATCGATTCGGGCGGCAGCCTGGTGCCGATGAAGCCGCCCACCGTCGCCACCGGCAGCGCACCGTACTTCATCCGCCTCACGCCGTCGGGACAATTTGCCTACGTCGCCAACAATGCGAGCAACACCATCTCCGAATACCGCGTCGGCCCGG